>JAAOYK010000023.1 GCA_018221305.1 Candidatus Pacearchaeota archaeon | reverse complement strand
GTTCAAGAGAATGTACATACACTTTTTGAATATCCCACATATATCTTATTACAGGTTCAAATGGGAATCCATAAATAAAAAATTCAAAAACACCTTTAATGAATAACGGTATTGTCAATGCAAAAAAGAATATACCAAAATCTTTTCGTTCAATAAAAAGAAAAGTAAATAGGATAAGTGGGAGTAAAAAAGACAAATATTTAAGGGACACAGCTCCAGCAACCCCAAAACATAGGGCAGAAAATAAAACGTAATCTCTTGCCTCCTTTTCTAAATATAAGATAAGAGAATATATACCAAAAACAAAAAAAGGCAACGCCCCGACCAAAGGAGTAATATTCCATGTAGATGCTAATAGAATAGGTGAGGTAATTGCTAATAAAAGAACGAAAACGCCATTAATCTTCATCTGTTTAGCAATCAGATAAGTTCCAAATAAAGCTATACAAATAAAAATAATATTAATTACCCACAACAGGGTTAAAGAGGGTATAAACCTATAGAATAAAGAAAGAAATAATGGATATATCTCACTGTGGATATTCATGCTTGGAAGTGTTTGATAACCTGAAAACCAATTAATTAATGAAAGATGTTCAAATGCATCCCAGGAACCAATGCTTTTGATAAATTGCATCGACACAGAACTAATTATAAAGAAGAAAAAAATAAGCACTAATGCTGTTACATCTTCGTTTGTTAAGTTAACTTTTTTCATTTTACAGCTCTGTGTTCAATAATGTTTCATATGTTTGTTCTATTTGGAGTATTGCTTTCTCCCATGTATATTTGACCTCAACTTCTCTCCGTGCATTCTCCCCTACTTCCTTATTTCCAACAGCTTTTATAACTGCTTTATAAATTCCCTTAGGATCAGCAAAGTCTACTAAATACCCATTGTAACCATCTTTTATAACATAGCTAGTTCCGCCAGTCCTAGTTGCAATCACTGGTCTTTTATATGCCATTGCCTCTAAAATTACTGTAGGTAACCCTTCATAAGCTGAAGGACAAACTAGTACGCTACAAGCTGCGTAAGCACTAAGGAGTTCTTTATTATTAATTCTTCCTAGAAACATAACAGACTTTCGAATGTTTAGTCTTTCAATCTCGTTCTCTATCTCCTTTTTATATCCTACATCTTCTCCAATAATAACAAACTTCATATCTGGATAATCTTTCATAATATCAGGCATTGCTTGAACAACATACTTAACTCCTTTATTCCAATCGAGTCTTCCAACATATAATATAAATCGATTTATTCCAAATTTTTCATTGAACAGTGCCGGTTTTTCTAGCACCTTAAATTTCTCGAACAGGATACAATTTGGGACTATCTTGATCTTTGTTGGATTTGTTCCAAGTTTAATAGCGTCTCTTTTGTCATTCTCTGTTAAAGCAATAATTTTGTCCACAAAAGTCAAAGATATTTTACCAAGAGACAAGTCATAAGTTTTTTTAACTATTCCATTAAAGAAGTTTTTTGAAGGATAAACACAATGAAGAGTAAATACGGTTTTCTTTTTACTTAATTTTCCTGCAATAATGCCAAAATCAATAAAAGGAGACCTATAGTGGTGATAATGGACTATATCACATTTTGTCCTTAATATAGCCCTGAATAAAGACAATTTTCCAGAAAATCTCTTTATTGCAATATTATCTCTCATATCGATTGCGGGTAGAATCTCTCGTTGATATGTTTTGTTTGAAGTATACACCTGTACTATGTGACCCTTTTCTATCAGTCCTTTGGCTAAGTTATATATGTGGTTTTCTTCTCCACCAACAACCGGGTAAAAATGATTGCAAACCATTAATATGATCATATTGGCCCCATAGTTTCCTTAAAATATTCTACAAGTTTTAGAATCCCCCCCTCTAGGTCTGTCTCTGGTTTAAATCCAAATTTTTTTAACCGCGAAATATCTGCAACAAGTGTAGTTATGTCCCCCCGCCATGATTTTTGAGTAAACTCTAATTTCGTGTTATTTAGCCCCAAAATTTCAAGCATAACTTTTGCTAAATCCCTAATACTAACTGGATTCCCTCCTGCAACATTAAATACCCCCTTTTTTATTTTTTTATCCGCAAGAATAAACGCATCTATTGTATCATCAATATAACAGTAATCTCTAATTTGTTCCCCAGTACCTAAAATTTTTAGTAGTTTTGGATTCTCCTTTAATTTCTTCAAAAAGTCAAACATAACATAGCGTGGTTGTCTTGGCCCATACGTATTAAAGATCCTCAAAGTTACTGTTTCGATTCCATATTCATGAGAATAGGCAGTAGCATACTTTTCTCCTGCAACCTTACTTACACCGTAAGGAGATATTGGATTTATCGGATGATTTTCGGTTATTGGGAGGTATTTAGGCTCACCATATACAGCAGCAGAAGAGGCATAAACCACCTTAGCATTGCAATCTGCCTCAACAACACTTCTAAAAACATTTAATGTTCCAACAGCATTCACTTGATAATCGTTAACAGGGTCGATCCACCCCAAAGAGCTTTCCCTTGTAGTTGCATTAGCAGCAAGATGAAAAATTATGTCTTGGTCGTCTATAACCTCTAAAAGTTTGTGGTAGTCTCTGATATCTAACTTAAAAAATGTTGCTTTTTCATTTAAATTTTCTATTTTACCGTAGGAAAGATCATCAATCACTGTCACATTATACCCATATTCTATTAGTCTGTCCACTAAATGTGAACCTATAAATCCACTTCCTCCAGTTACCAATGCTCTCTTATCTTCCATAGTTTAAACACCATTTAATATTTAAGAAATTTACCAATCTCTATTTCAATAAGCTTTCTTTCCTTTTCCGTATTACAGTGCGTTATAAGTTATAAAACTACTTTAATTTCTATTATAGCAGCTTATTAAAAAATGAGTTAGATCAATCTTTTTGAAATATAACTTGCAAGGAATTGTCAATCAATCAAATCTAAATATCTGCATTTACTTTTATTTTGATCCTTATTCTTTTCAATAACTATTCTTCGTTCCAATAACTACTAACTCCTGACGTAAATATGGCAATATCTTGAATTTGGCTAATACACCTTCAATAATTCGTTTCAAAGGATGTTTAATATATCGCGGTTCCTCATGCCAAAAAAAATGATCAGTACCCCTTAATTCTTTTTTGATTTTAAATGGGGTAAAAAAATGTTTTATCTTATACCCTGAAGGTTTTTTATTCGATTTTGAAAATATATGTCTTAATTTGATTATCAGCCTTTTCTCAATTCTTAACGCATTTATACCTGTAATATAAAAAAAGCCCCCTTTTTCTAACACCCGTAACATTTCAGAAATAAATTTTTGATAGTTGTCTGTGTGTTCCAATACCGAGTTAGCATATGCCATATCAAAAATATTACTTTTAAATGGTAACTTTCCACCGTCAGCAACTATAAAGCTATAATTAGAGATATTATTATATAACATCCGCTTTTTTGCAAAAAACAACTCCCGAGGGTCTATATCAATTCCTATTATTTTTGCTCCGTTTTTACCAAGTATTGCTTCAATCCGCCCATGCCCTGTGCCAATACCAAGTATTTTTTTGTTTTTTATATCTGTAATGTTTATTATATCTGCAGATACTTTTTTTGCACAACTATCTAACCATCCCCAATATTTTCGAGTATACGTTGGATAATTGGGGTCTTTAGATAAAACTTCCTCTTCAAAACTCATAAGGTCACCTAATCTTTCTATTAATTAATATTTCATTTTATTTAAACTATAATCCGACCGAAATCTTTTAATCCCGCTCTAAATTTATCAATCCACCCTACACTAAGTTAACAAATATTTTAATAATAACATATCTTCATGAAGGGACACGCTATGAAATAAAATGAACATATCTAATACTTAAAATGCCATCATCTCATTTCTGTTAAATATTGCATAACTACAAAAAGTTATATACCCCTAATTATCAATCCATAATACTTCAATCATTTACCAGAGATAAAATGTCTATGGCCCCCAATAAAAAGAGGGGATATGGAGAAGTATTTAAGCCTTATATATCTAATCAAAATTTTCGTTTGTCTAAATTCTAGTCACCTATGAGTTAGAAAGAAGTGGAATTCTTAAGAGGACAATTTTCTCTCCCTTGTAATATCTTTGGAAAATAGCTTAAAAAGGGATATCATGCAAATACGCCAAATTAAGAAAAAAGAATACATTTTGATACTAATTTTCATTGTAGGACTTATTATCAGGATATGGCCATTATTTACTTTTGGTGGAAATGCTGGAATCGACAGTGATATACATATTTCGATCGCAAAACACATTGCTGAAAGAGGAATCTTAGAATCGATTTTTTATCCAGTTGAGGAATCCTCATCATTTGTCAATTTTGGAACATTATACAAACATCCTACATTCCAACTTTATCCCCCCCTATTCCATGCTATTATTGCTTTATTTGGTACAGTTATCGGATTTGCATTATCGGCCAAAATAATTTCATCATTTTTTGGAGCTTTAATAGTTATCCCTGTTTATCTTATCGGTAAAAAATGGTATAATGAGGATGTAGGATTAATTGCTGCATTTTTGTCAACAACTGCACCTGATCATGTCTATTATACTGCAACCAGAGTTCACCCTCAATCTCTTGGGATACTCTTATTCTCCTTCTCCATATTAATTTTTTATAAAGCAATAGTAGAAAAGAATAAAATGAGTATAGTCGCTTCCATTCTTATCCTTTTAATTCTAATATTAACCTACTCCCCCCTTGCTTTTTGGGGCATGGTTATTATAATATTATGTGTTATGCTCAGCGATGTTAAATCTTTACCAAAGGTTTTTGTAATATATACAACAACAGGTTTTTTTTCTTCTTTCTGGCTTCTCAAATTCCTTCAACATAATCCAGATGTTCATTTTACATTTTGGTGGATTAAATTTTGGCCACCTACAAATCCCCTTTTGACCCCTTTTAGAGTCGGAATAATAACTGTAATCGCATCTCTATATATCATGCCACTTGCATTAAAGGACTTGAAACAAAAAACATGGCTTTTTGTTTGGATAAGTGTGTTCTTAATCCTCTCCTTTTTTATGGTTACTGAACCAACCCCCCCAAGTAGATATCTTACACATCTCTCAATCCCACTGAGTATATTAGGGGGATATGGTATTTGGAAATTCGTTAATAATAATGAGTTAACAGTCAAAAAATTGATAAATTCCCAGATAGGGAAGATTAGTTTAATATTTCTATGTTTTGTTATCTTCATCGTTCCCAATATTTTTTTGGTAAATGCATTGCTAATAAATAGAGATTCAGTTTCTCCTTCTAGTTATGAGGCTTATTATTGGATTGCAGACCATGTGAATGAAGGAGAAATGATATTAGCGGATGCTGATGATATAACCTACTGGTATAATCCTACAAATTTCCTTTCAAGATCCAAATCTGAGAAAATTTTTGCATCCGCTGATATAAATGAGTCTTTAATAAAAAACAGAATCACATATACATATATTCAAAAACCACCTAATCCTTTTTTTACCTATACACCCCAAACGTTTGAACCAATAGTCTTCGATAAAAATATACTCGGAGGATTTCCAGTAGCATTCCATAATGAAGACATAATCATATATAATACATCAATACTTTGGAATATTCCTCGGGCGTAAAAAAAAACTGAGGGCATATATCAAAAATAGAATCATATATTCTCTTGATCAATTATTCTAGTATAAACAACTTTTCCGATTCATTGGTTATCACTAGTATCTGGCGCCCAAACTTTGTCTTCAGAAGCTATTTTTGTTTCCCAAATCCATTTACTTCCTTGTTCATTAAAGCAATCGATTGTGCTCTTCAAACCATCCTCAATATTAACTGAAGGCTTCCATCCTGTTAACTTATGCAACTTGGAATAGTTACACAGTAATCTTTCTACATCTAGAGGGCGTAATCTCCCTTTCTCAACTTCTATTTTAATCGAATTCCGCCCCATACGGTCTGCAATTATATGGGCTAATTGTTCAATAGAATACTCCCTACCCGAACCACAATTAAATACCTGCCCCTCGGCCTTTTTATATTTCATTAATAAAACTG
>JAAOYK010000022.1 GCA_018221305.1 Candidatus Pacearchaeota archaeon | reverse complement strand
CTTCCCTCTTTTTACCTTTATTTTTAAATATAGTGCTATTTTTTCAGCAATATTTATAAACCTGGCAATTTTGCTTTTCTAATAAGGGGATTGATTATATTGTTCACAGGTGTCATATTTTTTTAATAAAGGGGTGTTTATATGAATTTGGCTGAACGGAGTAAAGAGCTTATTGAGAAACCGATAGAAAAGAATTCTTATCTTATCAAAGAAGCGATGCCAGAAAGAGCCTATAAATTAGTAGTTGAAAGTGTAAGTTCTGGCTATAAAGGTTTATGTGTAACAAGAACAGATCCAGAGGAATTAAAAAATAAGTACAATGTAAATACGCCCATCATCGGGTTGACCAAGCAAAAAAATAAGAAATTCCCGACTAGTACCAGCATGAATGTGCTTACAACTAAAATCCGAGCTTTCATGAGGTCAAATAAGAAGTCAATAATACTGTTAGACAGGCTGGATTATCTGATTAACCTCCACGGATTTAATGATGTTTTGAAATTCATCTACTCGATAAATGATGGGGTTCTGACAAATAATTCGATATTGATGTTTAACATAAATCCCCTTACATTAAACCAACAGGAACTCACTCTACTCGAGCAGGAACTTAAAGAACTGCCTAAATCGCACTCAAATTCAGATATTGCGGATGACCTTCATGAAATACTTGCCTTTGTTAACAATAGTGAAAAAGTTTCATTTAAACACGTTAGTAAAAAATTCTCAATCACAAAAACAACTACAAGAAAAAGGATCAATAAATTGGAGGAACGGGGTTTAGTAGTCGTAAAAAAGAACGGAAGAAACAAGATAGTAAAAATAACTGAATCTGGAAAGAACTCTGTATAACAAAAAAACCTTTGAGTAATTCTAACTAAATATCAAAAAATTTATATAGTAGTAATATTAAAAAATACCTATAAAAGAGGTGGGTTAATATGGGAGTATCATGCAATATATGCAGCGGCGAATTCCAAAGCAGTCCAGATTCAGTGGTTCTATGTGGATTCAAAGATGGACTTGTACACTTAGGTTGTTGCATAAATGACTGTAGTGGGGATAACAAACCTTGCGAGCACGCAATAGCCATGTATGATAAATTAGAACAAAAATAAATTTGGTCTGATTCTAAACTAATCGGATATTCAGACTAACTATTCAGCGACCCAAATGAACCGAAATTTTTATATATGGGTTCTACTAAAGATTATATAAACTCATATAAAACAAAAAAGTGAGGTGTTTTTATGGAACAATCCCAATGTTTTTATGTATGTGATGGCCAAGTCTTAACAAGTATAGGAGATCTTGCTGGTTCGCTTAAACACGACATGAGTGATGATGCATTTAAATTCCATTGTAATACAGATAAAAACGATTTTGTCAATTGGATATCAGATGTAGTTGGAGACAAGAAACTCTCTAAGAGCCTTGCAAGAATTAGGACCAAAAAAGGGATGTTAAATAAGATTGCAAAGAAGAAATAATTCCTTCTAAACTACTTGTTAATAAGTGATACTGTTTAACACTATTCTTATATATTGAATTTCATTATATTTGACTAATTATCGCTATAAAAAAAGAGGTGGGATTTGAATGAGGCGGGATATAAAAATCCCTACAGGAGATTTCAATAAAAGTAATTATACTACTTTTATTATTGTTGGTGATGTGGGCGGAACAAATACATCTATGGCCATAGTAGGTGTAAGAACCAATACTTCTTTTGATATTATTTTTAAACACAGCTATTTTACAAAAGAGATAAGGGCCTTTGAACACATTTTAAATGAAACACTAAAAAAAGCTAAGGACGAATACAACATTGAGATTGAAGTGGCCGCTCTAGGCGCAGCAGGTCCTATTTCAGATAATAGGGAATATGTAAAATTAACAAATGCTGATTTAGAATTAAATACTTATGAACTATTAAATAAGACTTTACTAAAAAAAATAATTCTTTTGAATGATTTTGAAGCAGTAGGATATGGTCTGGATCTATTGGATCTAAGTGAAGATGTGATAAAATTACCTCATTCGGGGGAAGATTTGACAGAGAGTTCAACAACATCTAATTATGCGGCAATTGGTGCTGGAACCGGCTTTGGCATGTGCATAGCATTCTATGACAGGCAGAGGAAATTACATATGCCCTTTCCGTCTGAAGGGGGGCATATAGAATTGGCACCAAACAACAGGTTAGAGATGGGCCTGATTAGATTCATTAAAAAGAAAAAACAGGCCAGAAGAGACGTACATCCTGACGTAGAAAGTGTTTTATCAGGTCCGGGATTAGAAAATATCTACGATTTTCTTATCAGTAAAACATGGTTTAAGAACAAAATATTAAGGAAAATTGGCCTGCTTCAGGATGCAGAAAAACTAGCTGAAATTGAAGCAAACTATCATTTAGACAAGACGTGCAGAAAAACAATAGACTTATTCATCTCATTCTATGCAAGAGCAGCAAGGAATCTGGCGCTGATGAGCAAATGTTATGCCGGATTATTTATTGTAGGAAAAATTGCATTAAAAGAACTGGAGTTTATTAAAGACAAGAAATTCATGCAGGAATTTGAACAACACAGTAAAAGGCCAGACATCTTAGAAAGGATCCCTGTATATGTAATAACAAATGAGTCTATCAGCCTATATGGTTGTTCCAACGCAGCGATAAACTTCTTTAATTAGAATTTAATTCATCCATCAATTCAATATATAATGCGCTGCTCCATGCTTGACATAAACAACCTTCACTTCTAAGTTCTTTTGCAGAACTTAATTCTGAATGGTGCCCTATCATCCCACTCCATAATATATCAGTTGTAGATGCCTTCACTATCTTATCTATATATTTCTTAAATTTCTTTTTGTTTACTCTCAATAAAACAACAGCAGCTAAATTATTGATCCAGAACCAGGAATCACCATTATGGTAACTTTTTGGATTCTCCCCGCTATAACTCTCATTAAAATCAGGACTACTTTTATCTATTGTTGCTAATCCACCCCACTTTAACCATAATTTAGGTAAAACATTTTCAAAACAACTTTCCCATTCTTTTACAGTTAATAAGTCAGGATAAACATAAGCTGCAATAAAGACATTAGGCCTTATTGTAGGTTCTGATAAGTTATCCTTTAAATATTTACCATTCCAGAATTCTTCTTTAACTTTACTCTTAAGTTCATTTTCCATCTCTTTATACAGGGGATTTCTGGTTATGCCAAAAATAAGTTTATACATACTTAACTGTAAAGCCTGCATCTCTATATTAACACCTGCTCTATCGATACTATCCATCCAGGTTTCCTTGGGATTACTGTTCACAAATTTATCATTTACATGATTGTTCATTTCTAACTTCAAAAAAACCCTTAACTTATTGACTATCTTTTTGATGTCCCCTTTACTAAAATATTTTTCCAGTAATTGCTTCTTATGCAATTTATTTATTAGATCATACCATCTCTTAAAATGCCACCCCACTGAATCAGCAGATCCTATATCACTATTTATGGG
>JAAOYK010000021.1 GCA_018221305.1 Candidatus Pacearchaeota archaeon | reverse complement strand
ATATCAATATACTCAAAGGGGAAGGTATTGAAGGTGTTGTGGATGGACACAAAGTCACATTAATCAGTAAGAAAGCAGTTGAAAAAAGGAAGGTGGAACTTCCAAAGAACCCTGACGATTCTACAACTCAAGTTTTTGTTCTTGTAGATGGTAAGTTAAAAGGAGTTATCAATTTAGCTGACAAGATAAGAAAAGATTCTTACGAGGCAATTAAGCTATTAAAAGAAGCTGGAATTAAGAGCTGGATGCTTACTGGAGATAATAAGGAAACAGCAGAAAAAGTGTCAAAAGAAATCGGATTAGATGGATACTATGCTGAGGTTTTGCCACATCAGAAATTAGAGAAAGTAAAAGAATTGCAGGATAAAGGTGAATTTGTTGCCATGACTGGTGATGGAATTAATGATGCCCCTGCACTAGCTCAGGCTGATGTAGGAATTGCTGTTGGTTCAGGAACAGATGTTGCTGCTGAAACAGCAGATATAATACTTGTAAACAGTAATCCAAAAGATGTTACTTCGTTAGTTTTGTTTGGAAAGGCAACCTACAAGAAAATGATACAGAACTTATTCTGGGCAACTGGATATAATGCAATAGCTATACCACTGGCTGCTGGAGTGTTGATAGGATATGGAATAGTAATTTCTCCAGCAATTGGTGCAGCACTGATGTCATTAAGTACTGTAATTGTTGCAATTAATGCAAAGTTGCTGAAAGTATGAAGAAATCCTGTTTTTCAAAAAAATCACCTAATAATCCATTCTTACTACTTAAGAATAGTAGACCATATTTATATTTTTCTCTTTTTTAGTAATCCAATTCGCTTGCTGGAAGATTCTTATCAATCATGTATGTTATTACTTTTGCCAATCCAACAGCTACAATGAATGATATTGATATAATGCTCCATTCAAATAATGTCAATGGCACTACATGAAAAAATTTTGAGAGGGGCGTATAAATTATTACTAATTGAAATAAGACTGGGATCGCCATGGCCCAATTTACAAACTTATTAGAAAAGATACTAACTCCTTCATCAAATCGTATTGCGGCTATCCTAACAAAATGGGATATGACAAGCCACGTGAATGACATGGTTTGCGCTAAGGCAAGGTTGCCTGTAATTTTGTAAGTGATATAAAACATTAAAAACATTATTACAACTTTTTTTAACCCAATAAAAATAGTTAATAAAGTGATTTTTTTATTAATTAATTTTTCGTTTTTTCCAGTAGGTTTTTTGCTCATAATATCCTTATGCGGTGCATCTGAACCTAATGCCATGGCAGGAGCGATATCTGTAACAAAATTTACCCATAAGAGCTGTATGGCTAAAAATGGCATAACTCCAAACATAACTCCAAGAAAAACAACAAATACTTCAGCAAGATTAGCTGTTAAGAGATAATTAATGACTTTTCTGATATTGGAAAAAATTGTCCTCCCTTCTTTAATGCCTGTAGCAACAGAAGAAAGGTTATCATCTAACAAAATTAGATCTGCTGCCTCTTTTGCAATATCTGTTCCTTTGTCACCCATGGCAATGCCAACTTCAGCTTTTTTTAATGCTGGAACATCATTAATTCCATCGCCAGTAATAGCAACTCGTTTCCTATTTTCTTGAAGAGCTGAGACTATTTTTAATTTGTATTCGGGAGACATTCTTGCAAATATATTGCATTCTTCAACTTTCTCTTTAAGTTCATCAGTAGATAGGTCTTTTAATTCATCCCAGGTAATTGCATTAATTCTCTTGAACCAGCATTCTTTTGCGATTGCAGTTGCAGTGTGAACGTTGTCCCCTGTAATCATTTTAATTTCAATACCTGCTTGGTAAAAAGTTTCAATAGTTTTCTTGACATCTTTTTTAGGACTGTCATATATACCTACAAACCCGATGAAAACATTCTCATTTTCTGAATTCTGACTTTTCACCATACTGTAAGAAAATGCTATGTTTCTTAATGATTCATCAGAAAAATCTTTTAATGTTTTGAGAATTTGTATTTTATCATGTTCTGAAAGATTTTTAATAACATTATTACTAAGCAGATATTTACATCTATTAAGAATAACTTCAGGAGCTCCTTTTACATATTGGATTGTTTCATTGCTAACTTGATTTGTTGAACTTACATATTTCTTCTCTGATGAGAATGGTTCAAAATCTTGAACAGGATAATTTTCTCTTAGTTTTAAAATGTCAACTCCAACGTTATTGAAAAAATCTATTAGTGAAATATCCTCAGAACCACCCTGAAATCCCTTATCTGTGTCTTTTGCCTCGTTTGCCAATAATGCACAATTAGAAAACTGAAAAAGGTTTTTTTTAGAAATATTTTTGACAGATTCTGCCACTTTCATATCAAAAAACAATTTTTTTACCGTCATACGATTTTCAGTTAGAGTTCCAGTTTTATCCGTGCAGATAACGTCAACACTTCCCAGCGTCTCCAATAAAGACTTTTTTTTAACAAGAACATTGTTCTTAGCAAGTTTCAAAGAGCCAATAGCCAAAGAAAATGTCACTATTGCAGGAAGCCCTTCAGGAATTGAGCCAATTACTAAAGCAGAACCAATCATAAAAACAGAAATCCAATGATGGTCTTTTACAAAAAAGATTGCTAAAACAACAATTATTAAAGCAAGCGCAACGTAAGTAATTTTTTTACTAGCCCGATCAACTTCTTCAACAAACGGAGATGATTGCTTCATATCTAACGATTGAGCTATTTTTCCAACTTGGGTTTCCTTGCCTGTTCTTGTGACTATGCATGTCGCAGTTCCATTTGTAATATAAGAATTCATAAAAACGAGATTTTTCCTATCAGCTAATGGAATAGTTTTGCTAATGACAGAAGAATTTTTTAAGACATGCTTGCTTTCACCAGTAAGCATAGACTCATCAACATGAAATTCTTTACTTTCAATAATTCTGCAATCCGCAGGAACTTTATCGCCTCCTTCTAATAAAATAACATCTCCTGGGACTAAATTTTCAGCGTTAATTTTTTGCTTTCCACCATTTCTCAAGACCATTGCTTCATTTTTTAGCATAGATTTAAGCAGTTGAGCTGTTTTTTCCGATTTGTAATCCTGATACGCTCCTACAAAAACATTAATAATTATAATAATAGAAATGATAATCCCATCAATTATTTGTTCTTGCCTGTTAAAATAGAATCCAGCAAAAAAGGCAAATCCTGCAATAAAAATTAACAACCAAGCAAGATAATTCTTGAACTGATACAGCAACAATTGAAAAAATGAAACATTATGTCCTGCACTAATTGTATTTTTACCAAATTTCTTCTGCCTAATCTCCACTTCATGATCGACTAGACCATTAATATTTGCTTTTAAATTTGATATAACCTCTTTTTGACTTAATTTGTAATAATCCAACTTTTTAAACCTCATTTTTGTTTTTCATTGGAAATTTCTTTCTTTAATTTAAAGTAATCAATTGAAAATTTAATTATTCCAAATAATGATAATAGAGCAATAAAAATATCCTCATCTTTATATAAAACAGGATCGAATATAAACCCTTCTAGCACTGGTTTTCCTCTTTCAAAATCAAAGAAAGCTATAATTAGCATAAGAATATATAAACAGATTATTCCAAGAAAAATATGTTCTGTTTTAATTTTTTCAGCAATTCTTTCTTTTAAACTCTTTTTTTGCAAATCTAATTTTTTAAATATTGAAAGAACATACCTTAAACTTATGATAAAACCAATCAGAGCTAATATTGTGAATATCCAGTCTTCATCAATTATCGGATTCCCAAATTGAAATACCTTCAGGCCTTGATGATAATCAATAAAAGATATTATAATTAGACCTATTGTTGATATGAATAAAAATGCGGCCATCCATTTCGATTTAGTT
>JAAOYK010000020.1 GCA_018221305.1 Candidatus Pacearchaeota archaeon | reverse complement strand
TCCAAGCGGTGAGATGTGTACTGCACCGTCACCGAAAAGGGTGTAATATCCAATTCCAAAATCTTCATCTTTGTTTCCAGTACCTATAACTATTTTGTGTCCTGTTGCAGCTTTTGTTGATAAAAGATTTGCCCGAATTCTTGATGTCAGGTTTCCTTTATGAAAATCGTCTATCACAGCCTCTGGGTTTGTTTTTTTGTATGCTTGTACTATTGGTTCAATGTTTATTACTGGATGCTGGATTTGTAGTCTTTGAGCAACTATGCTTGCATCATGTTCATCTTTAGGATTATTAGTGTTTGAAGGCAAAATATATCCAATTAGTTTTAATTTGTCGCTTCTTTGACTATTATAAAAATCAAACGTACGTTTTGTTAGGGCGGCTGTGACTGTTGAATCTACTCCGCCTGAAAGCCCTACGACTCCACCACTATATCCATGGCCTGCAACTTTTTGTAAAATAAAGTCTCCAGTTTCGTGTTCTATTTGTTCTGGATTTATTGTTGGTAATATTATTGGTTTCATTTTTGGTGTTTCTATGTATATTATTTTATATTAATGGTCATTTGAATAACCAAACATTTCATTTAATTGGCCTCTTAATTCTGGTTTGCTTTGTTCAATTTTTGGTTTGAAGTTGTAATCTGGAAAAAATCTTTTAAATCTTTTTGCTATAGGGCCGAATGATACTCCGCGCTCAATATTGTCTAACATAAATACGTCTTGTCCATTTGCATTATTGAATATTTCAAAATAAGTTTCAATTATTTTTTCATCTTTAAATTTGGCATTTCCAACCAACATAAATGCGATAGTTAACATTTTTTTAGATAGGTAGTTAAAAAATTCTTTGGTCTCTGTTGGTTTTGATTTTATATATTCTAACATCGAGCTTGCGGCACGAAACATTATTCTGTCTTCCCTTTGTGGGGTCTTTGTTGAGAGAACTGGATTATTCATTATATGATATGCAGCATTTTTAGTATCTTCGAAAAGTTCGTCCAGGTTAGATACCTCTCCGATATAAAATGCGTTTTCGTATTGAGGACGATGATCTCTTAAGTGATTACCTCTTAATTCTTCAGGAGATTTTGTTAGAATTTCAATTAGATTTTTTTTTGTTCTTTTAATTATTTCTTGGTTTATTTCGTGATTTATTGGTAATTGAGTAATTACTGCTTTTAGTTGTTCCCGGTGATAAACTGCATCATATCCGCAAGTGTTGTATATTAATTTTCCAGGATTTGGATCTTTAATCTCTGACCAGTCAAAATACTCAGAAATTCTTTGGGACAATTCTTCAGGAGACTTCCAGGGGATTAATCTTCCTTTAATATTTTGAATTGTTAGTTTTTCCATTCTCGTCTCCATTTGTTTATCTGTCTACACATTCACGTCTCCATTTATCTATTTCGTAGATTTCCTGACCTAGCTCTTTTAATTCTTTTGCATCCTGCAAAACTTCAAGCCATTTTTCTGGGAAAAAATATCCGTGTCGTGCACCTGCAAGTGCTCCAAACATTGCACCTGTTGTGTCACAATCTCCACCAAAATTTATTGTTTTTAATAACCCTTTAAATGGTTTGTCAAAATATTTTTGAAACATAAATATTGTAAACGGGTATGCTTCTAAAACAAGGCTGCCGCTTCTGAGGAATTCATGGGCCTTATCATCACTAACATTTTTGTTTTCTTTAATCCATTCTAATTTTGATGTTATGTTGCCTTTTTCTGGTATAAATGTTTGATCAAAAGGTAATTCGTTTGTTTTTGCAGAGTTTATTGCATAGTCTATAAACTGGTCTCTTGAAATATTATCATCTAATAGTCTGTATACTAGGTCTGCCTGAACTATTCCTGCTGCTATTGCGCGTTCATCCTTATGTGTCGTAAGTCCAATATTTCGTGCAAGTTTTGGTAATGATGAATGATATAGATTTGCATGCATATAAAGTCCTACTGGTGCCATTTTCATTGGAGGGCCTGTTCCTATCCCGTTTTCTGCGCCTGCTTCTAATGGTGAGATCCCTGAATTTATGTTTTCAAATGCAATACGTGTTGATCCACCCCAGGCACCTTTAATATGGCCGTCTGGTTGTTTTAATGCATTAAAAATATCTACTTGTCTTTGCGTTATATATTCTAGGTTTGTTCCTTTTTCTAGTAATGCTTCTGCAATAGCTTTTGCAGAATAAGTATCATCAGTATATTCTCCTTTTTTTAAATCACGTGTCCAATATTTTAATGGCCCGAATTCATCTTTTTTAATTAACTGTCCGTGTTCATCTTTTACAAGTACTGCGTCTATTGGTTCTGTTATGCCTCCGGTGTATTTTTGAATTTGCTCTTTTTTCATAGATTCAACAGGCATGCCAAGTGTGTCTCCTATTGCTGATGCTAACATTACTGCTTCATACTTTTGTTGTAATTTGGTTGTCATTTTATTTTTGTTGATTATTTTTTGTTTTCAAATAATTGGTCTATTAGTTGTTTTGATTTAAGGAATCTGTCTGTATAGTTCCCATTGACACTTATAAAAGGGATATTTCTTCCCTGAAACATTTGCTTTAATTTTTCATTATTTTTTGTTCTTGCATTTTCTTCCCCTGCAAAGCGTAATCCATCATCAACCCATTTAATGTCTGGTTCAAGAAAGATTGCTAAGTCATAGTCTTGAAGCTTAATTATTTCTTCTACTAATTGAGACTTTTCTCCATCAAAATACATGTCAAGATAATATTGAGTAATCACTGCTTCACTATCTACAAATAATATTTTATTACTTTGTTCTGCTTTTTTCTTTTGAAGCATGAAATGTTCTAATGCGATTAAGTCAAACATTTCTCTTGTTAACTGATTAGAATATTTTTCGCAATAATCACGTCCGACTTCGTGAGCATAGCTTGTGTTATAAAATTTTGCAAGTTTTTTTGTTAATGTTGATTTCCCACAACTTTCTGTCCCAATTATAACAACTTTTTTTGTAAAATAAGATTTTACACAATTAGGTAATTTTTCCCAGTTGTCATAAATATTTTTTCTCATTTCTGTTGCTGAAATTGTTACTGTGTTTCTTTTATCATCAATTACTATGTGTTTTGAGTCTGGATAGTATTTTGCAAAATGCTTATCATAAGCATGTTCTGAACTAAAAACATAATCGATTGGTTTTTTAATCGCTGCCTTGATCATGTTTGCGCCGGCTTCCCAGTCATAATTTTCGTCCCATTGATCATCTTCAATATGAATTATTTCTATGTTGTCTAAGTTGTTTAGGTTTTCACCAATCCAAGAAAGGCGCACTTCTGCTGGAATATACTTTATGTTATCTCTTTCACAAATTTCTTTGTCTCTGTTTTTTGACGAAGAAAGAACTACGTATAGTTTATCTACATAATTTGAGGCTGCAATTATTGCATATACGTGTCCTAGGTGGAATGGAAGAAATTTTCCTCCAATAAATCCAATGGTTTTTTTGTCTTCCATTTCTAATTCCCCCTTTGTCTTTTTTCTAGTTTCTTCCAATTATAATATCCATATACTGCGTTTACTAAATATGCAGACCACATTACAAGCATGCTGATGTCTGTCTCCCCTCTCATGAAGATGTATAACCACATAATTACTGATAAGATGTCTACAATTATCCAGTAGATCCATTGTTCTGTTAATCTCTTATTAAGCATGATTGCTGCAATTATTGAAAAGATAGTTGTTGCTGAATCAATAAAAGGCAAGGTTCCGTTTATTATTTTTAATATTAATCCGTATACTAATAGGGCAACTATTGCTATACTAAACCAAGTTATTCTTTGTTTCCAGGTTTGACTTTTAACTTTTACATTTTTATTTTGCTTTTTATTCATGTTCTTACTCCAAAAATATATACCAAAAAAAGTCATTGGTAGGAAGTATAACATGTTTAACATTACGTCTCCATAATATGCACTTTGGTATGCAACATAAGAATAAGTTAGTATGTTTATAAGACCGAAATAAAAGCTACTTATTTTACCCTTTGCAGTCAAGATTACACAAACCATTCCTGTTAAGGATGCTGTTAATCCTATTAATGTGTCATGCCAGACATAAAATAAATAAAGATTTATGATTGTAAAAATTATCAACCATGACTTTTCATACAAGGTCCAGTCTTTGAAATAATTTTTTATTTTTGTTGTCATTTTATTTTTGTTGATTTTTAGTTTATTGGGACATCTCCAAAAACTGGATGATAAGTGCCAGGTAAGGCATTTAGCCATCTAATTGCTGTATCTCCATTGTAATATCCAAGGACATACCCAATATTTTGGTCTGCAACTCCGGCAGGATCATCTTTGACTTTTGGGTCTGTTGTATCGTCTCTTAAAAATCCTACATATGCTTTGTAAAATTCTTTGATTTCTTGTTCTGTTTTAAGCGTGTCTATTGCTGTGAATAAAACATTTCTGTTTTGATCTATTTTTTTTAATCTTTGTATCAGGTTTTCTTGTACCGTCATTGTTTTCATTCTAAGCTTTTTGAAGCTTGCACTAGTTTGTTTAAATATTAAAAAATTGAATTTTACAAACCTAGGCAGCTACACGACCCTCCAAAACATCTTTAGTTTTGATTGGGATGATCCCACGATCTTTCATTTCGTCTAGTGCTTTTTTGCTAAACTCTGGATCTTTTTCGCCGTCAAAGTTAATGTTTACACCTTTAATAGCGTCTGTAACCACATAGATTCCAATGTCTGCTTGATATTCTGCTCTAATGTCTGCCATCTTAAGACCCGCAGCTAAAACACAATAGTCTGTTGCAAAACCGTCAATTATTACGTTTTCAAGGCCTTGCTCTATTAGTTTTTTAAAAGCAGGTTCAAAATTCTTGTTTGTTCCTACATTATAACTTTGTTTTTCAAAAATTAAGTGCATTCCTTTATCCTTAGCTGCATTAATGTAATTTTGTAGGTCTGCTTGTGTATATATTTTTGGACCTAATTGTGGGCCATCTTTTGAACGTATGTAAATGTCTTTTTGAGGTTCAAGTCCTGCAAGACGTAATTGTCCTAATGTACCGTTCATACAGTGATCATCAAAAACTCCGCCTTTATTTCTAATGAGTTCTGCATCTTCATAAAAATGGCGGTCAACTGATCCTGCAATCAACCACTTATTCTCGTTTGCGTGTTTATGGATTGCGTAGACGTTTGGTAGTCTTGCTTCTGCACCAAATGGTTGAGGCGTTTCTTTATCATTTCCACGAACAAACAAGGCTCCTTTAAACAGTTGGTTATATAGTGCAAAATCTCCTTGAACATCTGTTTCATAGATTGCTGTTTTTATTGTCATTTTAAATTATTTCTCCAAGCATTTCTGTATTATAATTAGTTGTTTGACAGTCTTTGAAGGATACCCATTTATCTTTTGCAGGGCTATAAAACGCTACTAAGTTTGCGGTTGTATTTATTGGGGTTTTCATGCTGTTACTTAGCACCTCTAAATAACTTGGTTGTATTTGTCTCAAGTCATCCACACGCCCCTCAACCTCTAAAAGAACATCACCAGATTTACACTCCTCAAAGTCTTTGAGTGCATAAACTCTTACTTTCTCATTGAATTTACCTTTTATAAATGTTGCTAAATCATTAATTCCTCTAAGTTCTGCTATATTTTGCGCTGCTGTGACATTATAGCGTACTAGGGGATTTTCTTGGGTTGTTTCTTGTAATGTTTGTTGTGTTATCATTTTTTGTTGCTAACCTTTGTGTATCTTTTACGTTTAGTCTACTTTAGTGTATAAATTACACTATTTAAATCTTGTTATAGTCGTGTATATGTATTAATTACACTAAGTCTTCTATGAAAACTTAAAAAATAGATGTTTATCGTCGAGAACTAGCTGTATTTTGGATGTTTTTTTAGTTTCTTGATAAGTTTGACTCATTTCTGTTGCAAACGCGTGATGCTGTAAATGACCCAAAATGCCCACATTCTTCTAAGGGCATGTCTTTAATATGTGCGTATAAAAAGCCTGCTGCAAAAGCGTCCCCAGCACCGCATGTATTTTTCTTTTTAACATCATATGCTTTAATTGTATGTTGTTCTCTACCTTGTCGAACAATTGCTCCTTTTGGACCTTTTTTATATGCAACAATTGGACAAATTCTTGCTAATTCGTCTATTGCTCGCTGGCCTCTATATCCTGTACGCTCTTTAGCTTCTTCTTCTGTTGTAAATAAAATATCAACACTTGGAAGTATTTTGTCGAGATTTGTTTGCTGATTCTTCACTGAGGATGCATCTGCCATGTCAAAGCTTACTTTTGCTCCAATATATTTTGCATGATTTATTGCTTCAAGGGCTGATCGTGGGTCTGTTTCTAATTCATAGCCAGAAGTATGGAAAAATTTTGCTTTTCTTAAATTGTCAAATGGTAGGCTAAGTTTTCCTGCAACACCTATGCTTGGAATACATGTACGTTCACCTTCTGGAGATACTAAAATATAACAAACACCTGTACTTCCTTCATTTATCTTCAAAAATTGTTCAATGTTATGTTTTTTTATTTGTCCTAAATAAATGTCTCCTTGTGTATCATTTCCAACAGATCCAAACAGGCCAGTGTTTAATCCTAAAATAGACGCATTAATTATTGTATTTGCAGGAGAGCCACCGACGTAATATTTTGGATTTTTTGATGCAAACATTCGTGTAAATCTTTGAATATTGATCTCGTTTAAACTATACCAACCGCCTTTTTTTAAGCCTAAATGTGCTATTTCCTCGTCACTAACTTTAAATGTTATATCTGTTAATGCATTAGTTAATCCTACTAAATCTATGCCTACCATACCTTTTTGCATGTAATTATGTATTTAAAATTTTGTGAACTATTGTTACTACTTATCACCTGAAAATTTATAAACGAAAAAGGATTTTTGGTTTAACTTAAAAAGGGTTTACTATGCAAATTACGGTTTCAGGAATTATCGGGAGTGGAAAATCAACAGTTGCTAAATTATTAGCAGAAGCAATTGGGTATGAATATCATTCTGTTGGCGGCATAATGCGTGAGATGGCTACTGAACGGGGTATGCATATTATTGATTTATCAAAAATTGCTGAATCTAATCCTTTAATTGATATGGAGCTTGATGCTCGCCAAAAAACATTCAAAGATAAAGATAATTTTGTTATGGATTCGCGTCTTGGTTTTCATTTTATACCTACTTCTTATCGTGTATTTTTAAGTGTAAAACTTGACGAAGCAGCACGCAGGATACATTCTTCAGATCGGGGTGAGGAAGAATATTATGATCTAGATCAGGCAATTGATAATATAAAGCGTAGAATCAGGTCTGAGCAGAAAAGGTATAAAGAGTATTATAACCTGGATTTTCCCAAAGCAGAGCATTTTGATGTTATAATTGATACAACAAACAAAACACCTCAAGAAGTTGTCGAGGAAATACTGCGTGCTGTTGGGTAATTTAGGCCTTGTTTTTTTGGTGATTTTAAGGCATTTTTAGCTATTTTGAGCATATTTTTTGCTTATTTTAACCATTAGTACCACTCCTAAATAGTTACCTGGGTAAGCTTTATATAGGGATTTTATGTTTATTCAATATTGATTAATACAGTAAAAATGAATTTAAAAGATAAAGTAATGAAACAAGCAAGTGAATGGAATCCTCAATTTACATGGGTTGATAGTGCTTTAGTTTGCGCTGATTTGATTAATCAACCTCATGAAGATTATCCTCATAGGATTGAGAAAACAATGCAAACTATTGACAATTATGTTAATATGAACAAGATGCATTTTTCTGAGTTTAATCTTAGACAAGCTAATTCTTATATTATGTGGGATCAGCAAAGTCGTGGACAATATAGAAAGCATTCTGTTGATGTTGGTAATCACACACCTCCTGATGCTATTCATGTACCTGCTTTGATGACCCAGATCTTGCCAATATATCTTGATCCTGTAAGTGAGGGCAGAAAAGATGAAGACAATTTTAGATTAATAACAAACAGAGATGATTTAATTAAATGGTATTCAATACTTGAAACAATTCATCCATATAGTGATGGTAATGGTCGTGTCGGTGGAGCTATTGTTGGGGCTGCAAGTAAAATAATGTTTGATAGATATCTGGCACCGATTGGGCCTGGCTCTATTGAACTTTTAGGCGATAAATAATGAGAATCTTTGATAAATTATTGTCATTTTCTTTAAATTAATCAGAACTCTTTTTTTTCTTTTGAACAAACGTTTTTGTTCTTTACGCAACTTTCTTTTCTAAATCGCCGTCGTCTTGTTTTCTTTCTCTTACTGCATCTTCGCGTTTTTGCTTTTCTTCTAAGAAATTATATGTTTTCCCGCTAATACTTTCAAGGAAGTTGCTACTTCCTTTTTTAACTGAATATGCTTCTGCTTGACGTGTGTAATGGTTTAATAAATGTGGAAGGCCTCCAAGCACTGCCCAAGATACTCCTTCATATCCAACATTTCCTAGGGCTCCTGCAACATCACCTGTCTTGCCTAAGTAATATAAATCGTATGCAAGATATCCTGGTGTTACTGCTAAAGTTTTTATTCCTTTTGCTGCTGTTCCTAGTCCTCCCATGATTGAAAAGTAGTCTAATATGGAATCTATGGGAATCGTTGCCCTATTAAATGAATCAAGTACATTGGCAGTTTTTATTAATCTGTAATTTCTTTGATTTTCTTGTTCTATATAACTTTTTAATTTACCTTTAAAATTATCTGGGTCACCTTCATAATCATTAAAAGCTTTTTTTATTTCTTTTTTTCTCATGGCTTTTTTTACTTGTTTATCTATGTTTGGTTTAAACAGTGCCGGAGCTGCCCATCTGGTTGTACTTTTAAGGGTTCCCATTTTATTTTTCTGGTTTTAATTTGACAATATGGTTCATGACCTCTTTAAGGTCTAATGTTCCTATCAACTTTTCGTCCGTTGTTACAGGACAAGAAAAAATATTATCTTTAATCATTTCTAGATATGTTTGAACTAAGTCTTCATTAATATCTTTTACTAAAATTTTTGAGGTCATAATGCTTTGAGCTTTTGTTTTTTTCAAATCTTTATTTTCTGCAACAACTCTGTTATTAATATCTGTTGTAGAAATTATGCCTATTGGTTTATCTTTTTCTGTTACTATTATGTGGCGCTGCTTTTCATTTTTTAACTTTTTAGCAACAGTTACAATATCTTCAGTATTATCACAACTAATTACTTCACGCAATTTGCAATCTTTTATTGTTAGTTTCATGTTATCTTTTTGTATGTTTTTTGGTTTTTATACTTTTTGACTGATAAGGACTACTATTAATGATATGATAAATGTGACTGCGCCAAATGTGTTTATTTTTGCATCTCCTTGTAGTATTGAGTGCCCGGTAAGGTCTGTTACTGATAAGAGTATTGAAATAAAAATTCCTAATATTCCTATTAAAAGTAAGGTTTTTTTTGTTCTGCTTGCAGGTCTTTCTGTTTCAGCTAATCTTGATTCCAGGGCGTTCACTTTTTGGTTCATTTGTTCAATTTGTTCTCCTTGTTGGTTTACTTTATCTTTATAACGTCCTTCTTGTTGGGCTTTGTTAGCTTTATATGCTCCTGCTCCTCCTCCAATTGTTGCTCCTGTTGCTACTGGATGTTTGTTTGCAATGTGTAGTAATTCTTTAAAAAAGCCTCTACGTGTCATTTCAGAACCTTGTGCTGCTGGAGTGTTTGGGTCTTTTGGTTGATATTCTGGCTGTATTTCTTTTGGTGTTGTTATATCTTTTTTTTCGTTCCAGCTTGCCTGATCATTTTTGTCTCTTCTGAATAATCTTTTGTATAGTGCAACCCTTTGATCTTCAACCTTTTTTGAGACTCTAACTGGATTTGCAGGACTCATGCCTTCTACTTTATCTTGCAGATGAGAAAGTCCATCTCCTGTCGCTTTAACTCCGTTATTTAATGCCTTGAATGTCTTATCATAGGTGTCTCTTCCAACTTCATAACCTTTTCCTACAAAACCGCCTACTGCGGCCCCTGCTGCAGTATATGCTGCTGCTTGTGCCCCGCGATATGCGCCTTTCAAAAATTCTCGTCTAGTAATCTTTTTTCCACTTTTGTCTACTTTTTCTTTTGCCATGTTTTTTATAATCTTTATATTATATGGGGGTGGTTGTTTTTAAATTATTTGATAGCGTTAGGGGGTAGTAACTCTAGAGTGGTAATCCCCCCAAACTTTATAAATATGTGATTTAATCCATTTTTATGGATGATCCTAATTTATATTTAGTAGGCACAGTTCATACTGATTTAGATGGAGAAGATCGGCTTGATACACTTCTTAATAAGATTTCTCCGTCTATTATTGCTCTTGAATTTCATAAAGAACGTGAATTTACACGTTCTACAGGAAAATCTCCTGAGCAAGAAGAAGAAGAAAAGAAAGAGTTTGATTTAATTTTTAATGGGTTTGGTTTAGAATTTAACCCAAGACAGCGTGAAACTTTTATTGAGGCAGGTAACCTTACTTCTGGTGTTATGGGTTATGAGTTTATATCTTCGAAAAATTATGTAGAAAATAATCCTGGAACACGACTGGAATATGTTGATCTTTCTATTTACCAAAACGGAAAAAAAGAGTTTCAGCAAGGATATGTTGAGGCATTGAAGGCTTCTTTTAAAGAAATGGCAAAACGTCCAGAATTGATTGATCCTTTTCTTGAAAGCTTGGATAAGGGGATTGAAGTGCATAAAAATAATATGAAAGAACAAACTTTTGTGGAGTATGAGGAAGTAGACATAATGGCTGAACTTTATGATATGATGCAAGATCCAAAAGCTGTAGAAGAAATGAAACAATCTATGCCCCCTGAAGCAGTGCAATCTGTGATGCAGATGTGTAATCCCGAACGTGATGAGGTGATGGGGCAAAGAATTAGGAGATTGTATGACGGGTTTAATGGTGATGGCAAAAATGAAAAGTTGATAGCTATTGTTGGTGTAGGTCATTTAGAAGGATTAAGAAGAAAATTTAGAGATTTAAATCCAAGAATTTTAACTCTTGATGAATATGAGTCTGTTTAAATATTTGAACTATTGCTCCTCAACCTTTTTAGCGCCTAGCTTAATTGTTAAGCTTTTCTTTTTCAAGGGACATGATCTTGGGACTTTTATCTCTGATAAAGCATATTTACATTCAAGAGTTTCTTGATCTATTAATGGGTGTGCGCAGTATCCTGAGAACTCGTTTCTTAATGCGCAGCGTTCAATATGTGTTTGAGCACTAGGTGTAGATTTTCCTTGCCGTTGACTATATCTTATTATATGTTTATATCCTCTTGCTGTCATGCGGTTTTAAAATGGGTTTATTGCTTTTAAGAATTATTGCTCTGTAATTACTCTTACTTTTTGAAAGATATATTTTTTGTTGCATGAATGTTTATAATATTCTATTTTTATTAATTTATATGATAAGAATAAGCGCGGCAAGTTTGGCACGAATTGAATTAGATGGAAAGTTTCTTGTTGGGTTGAACAAGAAAAGGCTTGAAGTTGGGATACAAATCTACACAGCATTTGGTGGAGCTTTAGAATTTTATGATTCTGCGCGACCTTTTCTTGAAAGTTTAGGGACAGATTTTGAAAAAGGAAATGATCTTAGGTTTATAATTTCTGAAGATCGATTGCCTGAATTTGAAAAATGGTTTTATCAGAAAATTGAAAGAGAAAGTTCTCCATATCGGGAATTAAGGGAAGAAC
>JAAOYK010000019.1 GCA_018221305.1 Candidatus Pacearchaeota archaeon | reverse complement strand
CTACAATATATTCATCAAATCCACATAATAACTTTTTGCAGGTCCTATTTTCAATATACTCATTAACCCCGCAATTTAATTTTTGGCAAGTATTGTTGTTGCACAATTCACCAAATCCACATTGTTCAGTATTGCAGCACTCATAATCTATACATTGGTGTTCTTCAAAGTATTGACATTGCCCGCAATCGAGTTTTTTACATTTATTTATCGTACAATATTCATCATTACCGCAGTTCTTATTCGATACGCATTGAAGAACAACCATAGATTCGTTTACATAATAACAATGCCTATCTTCATATTTCTTATATTTAGCTATAAAGAAATTATCAGTTATTGTATTGGTAAAGCAAGGATAATAATTCAGTTCTTTTTGATTATTTGAGCTTGGAATAGAGCCGGTTAAATTGACTATTACTTTTTTATATTGGCCAACTTTAATAAGATCCCCCCTATCGGAAGTTAATGGTTTGAAGGGTAGCTTAATCTCAGCTATAGTGCTATCATTAAAGCTGTTGATAATCTCTATTGCTGTAAACTCTACTAAATGGCTCCCTTCATTATGTATTGTTACATACCAAATTGCATCATGGCCTTCAATACAATTATCATTTTCACATTTATGGGTAATGCTATAAAAATATGCATTAACTATCCCAATATTTATTAAAAATAAAACTGCAATTATTATTATGAATTTTCTTTTTACCATTTTTTTGTATTTTAAACTAATATAATGAAATAGCGCCAAACACTATGGTTCCATTGCACATTCCCTTTATAAGGGAAGGCACTTCTAATTTCCAGTAAGTGGCATTAGTGTCATTGCTTATAGCAGTATCATTGGTTCTTTGAGGCAGAGTAAAATTAGTATCTATAGTGCGGTTTGTTAAGTTTATCATATTCGGAAATGTAAGGTTATAGCCAACATAATACCTATGGTAACCGTCAAATGTGATGTTGCCATCTTCACATAACATACTGACGTTCTGGCCAATACTCTCATTATCCCCTCCAAAACCTCTTAGGGTCAGATTAAAGTCGATATTTCCTAAATTTGTTATGGTTACAATCGAATGATTTTGAGTTATATTTGAAGCTTTTAGGTTCCCATATTCAATTATATTTGGTGATATGTCTATAGCTAATAATTCATTTATTAATGTTGTTAAATCAGTTGAATTTGTTGTATTGCTTTCATCAGTAGCAGTAAAGTTACATTCCCAGGTTCCATTATTGGCATAATAAGTAATCTGAAATCCGCAAGTATAGTTCCTTTCATAAAGGCTTGAGCTAATGTTAGTGCAACTTGAGTTTGAGTAATGGTTGTTGTTGTCATCGCCTGCAATTGATCCGATAGACTGCTGGTAGAATGTTGCGTTTACGAATTTTATATCGGTATTTTTATTATAATCAGTTATTGTAGCATTACATAACAAGGTGATATTATCACCAGCATTCAAGTCAATTATTTGATCCATAGCTATGTTGCTTACGCGAGGTACTAAGTTTTTTATAGTTATATTTGAGGCAGTATCAGTTTTTCGATCTTCGAAACTTCTGCCATCTGATTCACAAACTGCAGTAATGGAAATATTTGAGCTGCCATCATTATAACCTGTTAAAGTCCAATTGACAACTCGATAGTCTTCAAGCGCTATGTCTCCTAAATCCCGGGTAAAATTATCACCATAAGAGACATTGATAATGCTATCATCAGAAAAACTTATGGTCGCATTGCAATCTATTCCGTCATTACCCAGTATTGTTATATTAGCAGTTATATTAAAAAACATGCTTTTATTTTTTATAGTGTTATTGGAAGGTTCAAGTATTGTGACATTTGCTTCAGAAGGCCTGGATACATTCAATTTAAGATTGACAGTTGTTGTTGTGGATTCTAAGTTTGCGGAGCTATTCCCAAAATGGGTCCTGTTCCACGAGAATACTATTATAAGGTCTTCATCATTACCATTTATAGCTGTTGCATAGCTTCCCCTGATAGTAGGAACTGGAGGGGCATATACATATGTTAAAACCAATTCTCCTGTAACTGTGTTATTAATTCTGACAGGGACACCATTTTCGACTCCGTTATCACTATCATTAGTAAAAACCCTGCCAATAACATTATGTAAAGATGGAGGAGCTTTTATAACTGTCGAGAATAAAATTAAAAATATTAACATTATCAATGCTAAAAAATACATTTTTCTTATAAACCTCTTTTTTATTACTGTAATCATTTTTTCTTATACTTAAATTTTTTGAAAATTATTAGTGAAAATAGGATAATCAAACCCGAAATTGACAATATGATGGTAAAAATTGAATTATGCTTAAGATTAAGCATAAAATCTAAATCTTTTGAATCTTTTAATTCTGAATAAAATTCTTTTTCAATATTTTTTAAATTTATTTTTAATATATCTCCTTTGTTTCCATATAATAACGTGTAATAAGCACCTGAGTTAAGGCCAATACCTGTTTTTCCATAAAAAATTTTAGAGGTATTTAAATTTTTTATTGAGTATTCAGTACCAATGTCAATTTGCCTGAATTTTCCAAATTTATAAAATATCCCTGAAATCCTGAAAGGACTTTTAATTGACGATATGACTGGCTCTATAATGTTCTTAACCTTGACACCTTCTCTTACCGTTATGGCGAAGTATGAAAATCCCGGGCTTTTTGAAGTGTAATAAACATAATCACCTTTTATGCTAACATTTTCAGTCACGAGGTCTTCCCAGCCATCTGCTGTATAACGGCTTAATACTATCTGGCTGATGTTAATATCATTCTTATTTAACCAGCCTAAATTAACTGAGAAATTTATTTCAGCTTCGCCAATATAAGACTGGTTTATATTTTCTATTCTTATATATTTATAAACTACTTTTGAGATACTCTTAGTATCTTTTGGCCTTTCATTTAGTTCTTCAACTTTTAATATGATATCTTTTAAATTTGTCCTTATTATTATCCCTGATGTTTTTTCATCCTGCATAAGTTTAGAAAGGGGAGTGTTAATACTACCACCACCTCCACCGCCAGTGCTTGTCCTTTTATTTCCATTACTTTGTTGATCTTTATCTTTTTTATTTTCAGAAGCATAAACAAGGATATTGAACTCCTGAGTGTCAGTTAAAGTACCGTCTGAAACTTGAACAATCACATTATTATTTCCCTTATCATTGCCTTTTGGTTTCCAATTAATAAGCCCTGTTTCATTATCAATACTCATTTCTTTTGGACTTAGGACTAATGAGTATTTTAAATTATCATTATCATCATTAATAGCATCAACATCGTAGATATAAACTTTTCCGACCTTTGCATTTAATATTGGAGTTGTGTTTATGACAGGAGCGTCATTAACATTTTCAACTTCAATGATAAAGGATTGGTTAACAGTAAAGATATCGTCAGAAACTTGGATTACAATATTATTAGCTCCTACATGAGATTGCATTGGTAACCAGGTTACTTTTCCAGTAGTTTCATTGATCATCATTCCATCAGGTTTTTTTATAAGGGAGTATTTTAATGAATCGTCATTTTCATCATAAGCAGATACCTCATAAACGTAAGGTTTTCCTTCAATAGCCTGTGTAATGGGGTCTGAGGTTATTATGGGTGGAATTGGGGGGTAAGTCATATTTAATCTTAAGTTTATACCATACATAACCCCAGTCAAAGTGAAAGTTTCATTTGCCTGGTTGTATTTATTCCAGGCTTTAACGATTATTATATCGCCGTCATTTCCGCTTATTGCGACCGAATAACTTCCTGGATTACTATGGCTTGTTTTACCGCTGATTGTATCCTGGTTATTTAGATTTTTTACGTAAAAATCAATCCCATCTCTGACACGGGTTATCCCATCAAGCTCATATATGGTTCCGTCAATTCCGTGGGGAACAGGAATAGCCTGAACATCAGAAACAATGAGAAATAAGACTATGAAAATGACAATGTAATTAATATTGAATCTTGTTATGGTCATTTTATTGAAATAGATTATTTATTCACTTTTTTTTCAGTCAAGTTTAATTGTTCTATGGCATATTCTACAACATGAGACCTGTTCCTATATTTTCTATCCTTGATTAAAGAATTCAATATCTTAACAATTTCTTTATCCAGTGTAACTGATATCCTTACTTTCATATTAAAGTATTACTTAGTATTATTTTATAGGATAAAGTATTATTTCTATAAAAAGGTTTTGTTTTTTTGAAATCCAAAACAATATATTTATATACAATATTTTCTTTAACCAATAAATATCATATCAATAAAAAAAGAGGTAATCTGATATCATGAAGGTATTAATCACAGTACCCTATGATGGTTATTTTGTTCCAATAGAAGAACTGATATTAAGGATATATAACCGGAATTCTAAAGACAGGATATGTTATATCAGCCTTCACAAAACTTATCCTTATCTAAAGACTTTGTTAGGTAAAATAATACAAAATAAAAAAAGATTTTTAGTTGTTGATGCTGCAAGCAGGGTTTTCAATCCTGATGATAAATTCAAGGATAGTAAACTATGCACCTATTTGAATCCCCCTAATATAATTAAAGGGCTTGAAGACATTCAAAAAAGGTTATTGGATGATGGGGAATTTAAGTACATCATTTTTGATTCATTATCCTCTTTACTGGTTTACCATGATAAAAAAGACGTTAACGAATATATCAACAATTTGGCTAATAAATCACGCTTAAGTTTTGCAAATATATATTTCTTATGCAGCAAATCTTACCTTCCAGATGTTTTAAAAAAATTAGAGTCATCAGGTGTTTTAGTAGCCCAGGAACATGAAAATGAATACTTAATGCAGTTTAAATGGGACCCTTTGTTGGAAATATACTGGAAATTAGAAGAAAAACTGTCCCTTAAAGATAAAGATAAATCATTGTCATTATATGAAGAGGGAAGAGAGCTATACAATAAGATGAAAAAAGACGAAATTGAAGGTGATTTGATAAGGCTTATCCACAAAAAATTCATTGATAGTTTAAATAAAATAAAATTATTGTGATCAAGATTTTTGGTTATCAGGTAACAGGATGTTGTTAATGGATAATTTTGGGCAACAATCATATCAATGATAAATCATTTTAAAGCAAAATTCTAATTGGTGAAGCAATTAGTTTTTGAAAAGGCAATCCAAGATTTTTATTTTTAATATTCTCTTCACTTATAAACCGATATTTATAAATATTAGTGTGAATATCAGTATCAACAGATAACAAATATTAATTGAACAGAGGTGGTATTATTTCTGAAAATAAAAAAGATGAATCTATGCTAAATGGGGGTTTAGCAGAAAAATACCTAAACATAGCAGGCACTATGATTGTTGCCATTGATTCTGATGGAAAAATTACTCTATTGAATAAAAAAGGTTATGAAGTTCTTGGTTATAATAAAGGAGAGCTTATAGGAAAAAACTGGTTTTACAGCTGCCTGCCCAAAGAAAATATTGCTGAATTAAAAAAAGTACACGAACAAAATATACTTGGAGAAAAAAAGTTAATCGAAAATTATGAAAATCCTGTTATCACAAAAAAAGGAGAAAAAAAGATAATCCACTGGTACAATACTCTAGTAACAGATGATCAAGGGAAAGTAATTGGAACATTGAGTTCAGGTGAGGATATTACTGAAAAAAAGAAATCAGAAGAAGAATTAGGGAACATATTTAATCTATCTCCAGAAATGATATGTATTTGCACTCCTGAAGGTGGATTCCTGAAAGTAAGTCCCTCTTGTGAAAGAATCTTAGGGTATAAGCAGGAAGAGATTCTTAAGTTAGGCTGGGCTAAGCTTGTCCATCCTGAAGATGCAGGGCGAACGACCCGAGAAGTTGAGAAGCAGCTGAAAGGGAGTACTGTTGCAAATTTTGTCAATCGATTCAGATGTAAAGATGGTTCTTATAAAACACTTGAGTGGCAGGCAACATCTGTAATTGACGGAGTAGTTTATGCAACAGCTCGTGAAATAACTGGAAAGAAGGAAGCAGAAGAAGCTATCAAAAAAGAAAAGGACAGAGCTGAAAAATATCTTGAAGTTGCCGGAATTATCATAGTTGCAATAAATGATAAAGGTATTGTTACCTTAATAAATAAAAAAGGATGTGAAGTTTTAGGTTATAAAAAAGAAGAGATTGAAGGCAAGGACTGGTTTAATAATTTCCTTCCTGTAAGAGTAAGAAAAGAGGTAAAAGCATATTCGATCAAGCTGTTATCTGGAGATGACAAGCCAGTTGAGAGATTTATCAATCCAATATTAACAAAATCTGGAAAAGAAAAGATTATTGATTGGCATAATATCATCTTAAAAGATGATAATGGAAAAATTATTGGACATCTTAGTTCTGGAGAAGATATCACTGAAAAAAAGAAAGCAGAAGAAGAAATTAAAAAATCGAAACAAAAGCTTGAATGGCATCTTGAGCATACACCAGTTGGTGCAATTGAGTATGGCCTTGACT
>JAAOYK010000018.1 GCA_018221305.1 Candidatus Pacearchaeota archaeon | reverse complement strand
TTACACGAGAAATATTTTCATGGCCCCCCTCTTTATTCCAAGGCTTATCCATCAAGATTACTTTCAACCCCTTTTGTGCACAACTAATAGAGTAATGTATATTATCTTCAATAATTAAATCAAACCCCTGCTCAAAACAAAAATCTGATTTAGTTTTTGAACCAGTATTTAATCGAGGGTCCCCTAAATAAACAACCTCCAAATTCAGATCTGAAAAATAATTTTTTAAAAAAATGTCAGTCTTTTCTTTAAAATGTGGCGGCCGACTAGTAATCAAAAAAATCTCATGATCCTTATCCAATTTTTTAAGGCCTTCTTGAGAACCAAAGACCGGTTCAATATTATCAAATAGTAAAGATGCATGATACTCATCAGCAAGTTCTATTGATTCTTGTTTACCAAAATTTAATGCTTCCCAAAGATTATATGTATAAACATCTTCAGTTTTCACATTTTTATTATATTTTTTATTAAATAATTCTAAATATCCAACTAAAAATTCAGCAATGACTTCATCAATATCAACTGCTATTTTCATCTTTTTTCACCTCACATACAATTTTTTCTTCATCTTCCTGACAATCAGCCTGACTAACTGTTTTTTTCTCCCCAAGCTCACTAAAATCCAAAATCTTAATTGCCCCAGTTTTTAAATTAACCAAAGGCACTTTACACAAGTCTGGTTGATTTCCAACTTTTTCTTCAAACGCTGTTTGAGTTTGCCAGCAAGAATTACAAATAACCAAAACCCCATGATATTTATCAATATCTGAACGATGCAGGTCCCCAGTGGTTAAAATATCTGGAACTTGTTTAATAAGTAACGAATCTTCTTCTTTATTAGGAACATACACAAACCCTCCATGACACGGGGCAAGATGCCTTCGGAGTAATAAATGCTTCATTGCTTTGGCAGGAGTTGCTTGAGCCTTAATCATTCTTAACTCTTCAATTTCATTAATAATATATTGAATAACTCCGGCCCCATGATACATTAAAACTTTAATCCCCTGTTTCCCAGGCTTTGCACCAACCTCTATTAAACTAGGGTTACTAACTAAATACAAATTAGGGATTTGAAGTAACGGGGCTGCAAACTCTTCACTTAATGGCGGCTGAGGCACAGCAACACGAACAGCATCATGCTGCCCTGCGCACTGAATAATATTAATAGTTTTTGGTATTCTTCTATAAAACGTTGCTAATTTTTCATATTGTGATTTAATATCTTTTATCTTCAAATCCTTTTCTTGACCAGGATAAGTCCCAACCCCATCAATCGTGTCACCTACAACAAACATATACTTAATTTTTCTTAATGCATCTTTTTGTTCTTCACTACACCCCACCCCATTTAGCCAATCAATAAACTTATCAAAATTCTTTTCTAAAAAGTTACCAGACCCAATATGAAAATCAGAAGTAAATATTGCATAATCTTCCTCATCAAGTCGATTTGGTTGGGGAAGAAAAGAGTCTGGATAAAATAAATCATTACAAAACAAAAAGTCTCGCGTCCCAGAACATTTAAACCCAATAACATCATCTACTAAAATCTCTTTTCCTTTTTCATAAACCTCTTCCTTGTTTTGATTAATTAATAATCTAATCCTTCCAGTTAAGTCTTCAACAGTAAGCATAAGATTTTTATTTTTTGTTATTTTTCTTTCAGTAACCATTGCAATTATTGAAAAGTTACGATTATTCCCACTAATCTTATCAATTGAGGTCAACCCTTCAAGCTCTGGTCTTTGCTGCAAAACCCCTTTTAAAAAATTGTAGCGAGTCCTAAAAGATTTAATAAAATCATTAATAGTTAACTTTTGCGAGGTGATAATTGGCGAAGAAATAATTTTAACACTACTAGCATTTAAAGGTATTTTTGGTTGTTCTACAATTGTTTCTTTCTTAACTTCAACAGAGATAGATACATTAACAAAAAATTTCTCAACCAAAGTTTTTTTCTCACCATGCAAATTAAAAAAGATTGGTTTAATCTTATCAATATTTTCAGTGATCAAACTTTTAGTTATCACTTTTTGTCGAGAAACAACACCAATCTTATCAATCATTTCATTTGCAACATTTTCATCTTTCAATTCGTTTAAAAAACCAAGCATCTCACTATCCAGTAAAAATCCTTTTTCAATAAATAGTTTTAGTATATTTTGTTGCATATATCAAACATGATAAACGTGTTTAATTGAATAAATTCATTCAAAGATCTAAAGCATTTTTTAAGATCTCTTTTGCTCTTGCTAGAAGATTCTCTGGAATCGCAAGTCTTATCTCTCTCATCCTTCCTTGTCGGCCTTTACTAATAACCCGTGCATTAATAAGCCCCAACATGTCAAACTCCGCCAAGATATCACTGACTCTTCTTTGAGTTAGTGCATCAACATGAACCTTTTTACATAATTCACTATAACGTGAATAAATATCTCCAGTGAATATTGCTTCTTTAGTTTCATCAATCAATTGAATAATAGCGTAGAGTACAACTTGAAATTGTTTTGGTTCTGTTTCAATAATTTCTAAAATCTTGTCTCGTTCAATCTTATCATTTGCCATGTCCATATGTTTTATGTCAATACTTGAATGCGACCCTCTCTCAGCAATTTCTCCTGCAACCCGTAATAAATCTAAAGCTCGCCTAGCATCCCCATGTTCTCGTGCTGCAAATGCCGCACACTTAGCAATAACTCCATCTGAGACAACTTCTGATTTAAATGCTTGATCAGCCCTTTCCTTTAATATCTCTTGCAACTGGAGCGCATTGTATGGTGGAAAAACTAACTCTTCTTCTGATAGCGAGCTTCTAACACGCTGATCAATCATATCTAAAAAACGTAGATCATTACTAATACCAACCAATATAATTTGAATATTACCTAATTCAGAATTTAATCTGGTCAAATTATACAAAAATTCGTCACTTATTTTTTTAACAGCTTGATCAATCTCATCTAAGATCAAAATAAATAATTTTTCTTCACTAACTTCTAATAAATCAACAAACCTTCGATAAACCTGATCTGTCGGAAGCCCTGTAGCAGGCACGCTTCCCCCTAGTTTTTTGATTAATTCAGCTAAAATTCTGTACTCTGTATCTGCAACCTTTTTTAACTTACAATTCAAATATTCCACACGCAAAACCTTTGTTTCTTTTGCACGTCGTGTAAGCTCATTTGCTACATGCTGAACAGATAAAGTCTTTCCAGTACCGGTTTTACCGTATATAAAAAGGTTACTTGTCTTTTGTCCAAGCAAACTAGGAGCTAAAATAGATGCAATATGTTCAATTTGCTGATCTCTATGTGGAATATTTTCTGGTGAATAATTTGCTTGCAAAATGATTTTATTTTTAAACAGCGTCCTATCCCCTACTGAATTAAATATTTTATCTAAATCTGCCATCTTTTTACCTTTTTATACCTCATTTTTAGTCTTAAAAGTAAAGAAAAATGTTTTCCAAGGTTTATAAATATATTTACAATTTATAATATTCCTCACCATGATTTCTTATAGAAACTATCTTCATCTAAAAAAATTTTCATATTTTTATGCCTAACTTACATTTTTAAGATAAATTTTCCCCTAATTATTTACAAAAATAAGTACTACCCCTGACACCTTTATTTCTCCTGGAACATAAAATATTAAAAAAAATTTATAATTTTTTAGAAAATATCAATAAATATGATTAGATATAATATATATAATATAATATATATATTATATATATATATATATTTATAAATAAAAATAAAAAATAAAATAAAAAAATCAATGTTAGCTATATAAATATTTCCATACGAAATACAAGGGTGGGGGGTAGGAGAAGATTAAGCAATAAAGTCAAGAAAAAATAGATTTAGTCAATAAAATACCTAAAAAACCTTATTTAATTAATATAATCCATTTTTTATTATTAATTTTAAAACAAATAATAATAATATTCATTAAATAATAATCAGTAATACCTCTCTTGATTACTACTTAAATTATCACAGAAAAGTTTATAAAGAATTTCACTATATTCTCAGTATGACAATAGATAAAAAACCTCATAAAGAAATTATGAATAAATCAGTTGTTACAAAAGAAGGCAAACGCCTCGGTGTTGTTAAAGATATTACCTTTGAGACACGAACTGGTGAATTGATTCATATTGTAATTAAAGATCCAACACCCTATACAAGTCAATTAGGATTAGAGCGCTCACAGCAAGGAGAAACATTAATTCCTTACAATTCTATTATTGCTATTGGTGACTTTTTAGTTGTATCTGAAGAAGATTTAATGTAAAAATTATTAAGTTTATCATCATTAATAATAAAATAAATTATTCAAAATTAATAATGGACAATTCTAATAAACGTTTAAGTGAATATTTTATTACTTATAATAATAATTTTAAGCAGACAAAGGATATTTGTGGTAAATATTTCCATCATCAAAAAGAAGGTGACTTTTCCTATCAACTAATTAGTATTAATGATGATAACACGCTAGAGGTTTTAACCCCATCTGGCAAACAAAATTTATCTATTGACGATTGTTTAGATGATACAGAAGAAAGTGAACTTTTTGCAAAGATAAGGATGGGCGTGCGAAGAGCAATAAATAGTTTTAAATCAGGCAAATCAGGCCCAGATAGGCATGTTCAAGATGGAAAAATGCACACTTTTCATAACTCCATGGATTAAACCTCCTTTTCGTTAATAATAGTATTTAAAAACCCTATTTTGCATCCAAAAATATGAAAATCATAGGATTTGTACGTTCAAAAATTTCAGCAGAAAGAAAGGAAAAAATAGAAGGATCTTTATCAATTGACCAAAAGATTGATATTAAGGATCTAGTTAAAGAAAAAAACCCATTTAGCGATGAAATCGACGCTATAAGGATAAAATATACTTTTTCAGTTATATATTCAAAAAAAGTAGCTAAGATTGAATTCGAAGGTAGTGTATTGGTTCTTCCTGAAAAACACGAAATGGACGCATTTATGAAGGATTGGGACTCAAAAAAGATACCAGAAAGCCTACGTGTATCAATTTTTAATTTTATTTTAAGCAAATGTAGCCTAAAGGCACTAGCTCTCGAAGAAGAGTTAAGCTTACCGCTTCATATGCAAATGCCAAAATTAACCTCACAAAAAGATTAGTTTTATAAATTTTTTAATTTACCAAAATTATATTCTTCACCATCTTTATTATTGTAAACAATAACCTCTAATTTTTGAAGATCTTTATTATTAATAATAAAAAAATCATCATTTTTATTTTTATAATCTTTATCAATAACTTCATTTAATGAAAATCCTATTGACATTAAGCTAAATCCTGGCATGACATAAACCATTTTTTTATTCCACTTTCCTTTTAAAAAACATTTAAACTTTTCACTTTTATATCCATCGTCAAAGATAATTGCAGGGTGGAGGTGACTTAAGATTAAGCATTTTATATCTTTATTTAAACATTCTTGATACATTTCATGTCCATGCAAAAAACAAACATCTTTGTAAACATAATTCTGAACCAATTTAATATTTTCTTTACGCGTAATAGTATTAAGGTAATTATCATGATTTCCTTTTACAATAATTAATTTATCTTCTTGATCACCGTCGATGAAAGTAATTAATTTCTGTAAAAACTTTCTAACATCGCCCCATTCACTTATTGTTACACTACCAAAATCATGTTTTAAGTCACCCAAAATAATTATTTTAGTAATTTTTATTTTTCTTTTTTTTAACGCCGTAAAAATTCTATTAACCTTTTCAGATAATTCTTTCAAATGAAGGCGCGGAAATCCATGCCTGCTTGAAATCGACTCTTCAAGCCCCAAATGTACGTCTCCAAACACTAATATTTTCTTATCTATTAATAATGAATCTTCACAAACTTCTATCTTTGCCCTATTTTTCATTTTTCTTTCTCCTTTTTCTTTACAATATCTTTCATAACTTCCTTATGTATTCTTTTTAAAAATTCGATTTTGTCTTCAATTTTTAATAAATCACTATAACCTTGTAAAACAAGGTTTAAGGCAAACGGGCTTGGCAGTTTTGTATTAATTTTTTCAAGCACAACATCTCCTTGATTTATCCATTCTAAAACCAGCTTTGTTTTTTCTATATCCATTAAATCTTCTAATACCTCTCGCCTGGCTTCTTTTAATATTGGGAAATCTTTACTTATTTTGTTTATTGCTGAGAGTAAGAAAAATGAACTCATTTGCTGTTTTCCAACACTTTTCCGCCGACCTTTATAATTTCTAAGTATCATTAAGCTTCTTGCTGCACAATGCCTAAACCTACGCTTTAATACTTCGGTTTTTTCAATAGCTTCGTCTAAGATTTGGCGCAAATTTTTTGGGTTTAATAGTGTTAATGCTTCGTCTATTGGCAATCTCTCTCCTGCAAAATAAAACCCATTATCACTAATCCCGATTTCTATGTCTCGTCCTGCCTTTTGGCCCATTAAGTACGCAATAGCGCGCGATAATGCATCATTTACCCGCCGACCGTACAATGAGTGAAATATAATATAATTTTTCTCTCCCCTATAAGTTTCAATAACTATTTTTTTAGAATGAGGTATTTGAGCAAAATGATACTGTTCATAAAAATACCTATATATTGCTAATGCAACATTTTTCTCACAATAACAATGCTCTCTAATAAATTCAATAATTTTCTCCTTACCAAGATCTAGTCTAAACTTTTCATCCATCAATTTCCTAAATCGTCCAATATCTAGTGCAGAATCGAAACTTAAGGGCAACATTTCACTAAACCAGCTAGGAATTGTCGGATTTCTTGTTATTCCTCCTCGAACATACGCCTTCATACCCTTTGTATACATAAACTGATACTTTTTTCCTCCTAAAACAAAAACATCCCCTGGCTTAATCTTTTCTAAAAATCCTTCATCAATCATACCAATATTACTCCCCTTTCCTGCCCCTCCAGCCAAAACAACACTAACAAAACTTTCTTCAGGAATTGTTCCGATATTTGTCATATAAATTACTCTGGCTAATTTACCTCGTTTCCCGATTTCGTTTGTTTCTTTATCATACCATATTTTTGCATAAACATGCCGATGTTCTAATGCATATTCTCCTGCTAAATAGCTAATTACTGACATAAAATCTTCTTTAGATAAATTTCTATAACAATAACTTTTCTTTAAAAGTTCAAACATTTCTTTTTTGTCCCAAACCCTTTGTATTGCCATACCATAAATTTGTTGGGAAAGAACATCAAGGCAGTTTTTTGGTATATGAATTCTGTCAATCTTTTTCTCAATAGCTTCTTTTGCAAGGACAGCGCATTCAACCAAATCATCCCTATCAACGACGACAAATCGACCAATAGATATGTCATGCAACTTATGCCCGGCCCGACCGATACGTTGCAATGCGCGCGCACTCCCTTTTGGACTTCCAAGCAAGATAACTAAATCAATATACCCAATATCAATACCTAACTCTAAACTGGTACTTGTCACAACAACCTTTAATTCACCATTACGTAACCGATCTTCAACATTAAATCGGTGTTCTTTTGATAATGCAGAATGATGTGCATCAATATTTTCTAAATATTTTTCAGGGAACATATCTTTTAAATGACTAACCACCCGCTCTGTTGCTGCTCGCGTGTTTGTAAAGATAACTGTTGTCTTATGACTTTGTACTAAATCATCAATTAATCCATACATTGAACTATGCAAATCATATTTATCAGTTTCAATCAAATCTTCAACACCTGTCAAAACCTTTATATCTGCTTTTTTGCCTGCCTTGACTTCAGCGATTAAACATTCGCGCCCCATTCCTACTAAAAAGTTAGCAACTTCATCTAGTGGGGCAACAGTTGCTGACAGTCCAATACGAACCGGCGTCATTTTGCTTATGTCTTCTAATCTTTCCAGGCTAATGCTAAGATAAACACCCCTTTTATTTCCAAGTGAATGAATCTCGTCGATGATTACAAACTCAACACAATAAAAAAGTTCAATAAATTTTTTTGCTGTCAAAGTTATTGCAAGACTTTCTGGCGTTGTAATTAATATGTGTGGCGGTTTTTTAAGCATTTTTTGTTTTTCATAGGCCGTTGTATCTCCTGTCCGTAATCCTACTCTAATTTTTTGTAGTTCTATACCTTTAATCTTTGCAATATGTTCAATTTCTTCTAGTGGTCTTAATAAATTAACATAAATATCATTATTCAGGGCTTTTAGTGGGCTGGCATAAATACAATAAATTTTTTCTTCTAATTCTTTTTTCCTGGCAAGCCTTATTAAGTAATTCAGAATTGCCAAAAAACTAGTAAGGGTCTTTCCATTACCTGTTGGTGCACTAATAAGTATATTTTTGCGTTCGTGAACATTCATGACCCCATATAATTGACTTTCACTAAAATCACTAAATTTTGAAAAAAACCATTCTTCAACCAGCGGGTCTAAGACTCCTACTATCTCTGCAAACTTGCGCAATTTGGCCCTTGGATATATAATCTGCTTCATTTTGTATTCACACTAAAGAACTCTTTTCGATTAAAATAACTTAGTATTTCTTAAAAATTATGCACTTATAAAATTTTAGGAATTTTTTGTAGGAATATTCAACCTTGTAGAATTATCCTCACTTGGTTGTGATTTTTGTTTAGGACCAGTTACACCAAAACCCAATGCCGGAGCTTGTTTGCTCCCTTTAAATTGTACAATAATTAGTATAACAATAAGTAGTATTATAATTATAATCACTACAACAATAACCCATAAAACTATTTCACCGAGGTCCCATCCTCTGGCAATCCCTTCTTCGTCATCTAAGATTGTTACCCGCCACTCCCTAGACTCAGTTTTACCATCTTTAATAATTTCAACCTTAAGAGTATATCCTCCTTTTTCTTCACCCTTGATTAGATATTCATTACCTTCTTCTTGCACCACGTCGTCATTAACATACCATTTAATACTATCATAATCTGTGTTGGCAATGGAAAAAGAACCATCTTCCCCTACAAATATTGTTGTATCATTTCCAGAAGGTCGGGGTATTCTTATCCTAAATTCTTCTTCAGTACAATTACCACAATCTTGAGGACATCCAGTACAAGTTTCACCACTACTACAGACCCCATTTCCACAAGGTGCACTGTTGGGCGTACCACTAGGGTTAGTATTGCTACCAGGATTAGTATTACTGTTCGTGTTGGTATTAGTATTGCTACTAGTTTCTTCTACAACTTCTACATCAATTGTTCCGCTTTGTTCTATATAACTATCATCTGCATAAACAAACACTTCTGCACTCCCTGTCCACCCAACATCTGGCTTGATTTTTAACTTATTACCACTCATCTCAGTTACAGTTATTTTATTTTTATTCGTACCTTCCCTAAATCTGTAATCTAAGTCATCATCGTCTTCATCATCAAAACAATCATCTAAATCTATTGATCCTTCTCCATCTTTAATAATTTCTAATTCACCACATTCACTATCAATAAATCTTGGCTCATTATTTACCTGACAATTACCATTTTCACAATAATCAATACAACTCTTATTTTCATTAACAACCTCAGATCCATTACAATAATACATTGAAAGGTTAGATCCAGTAATACAGTAGCTTGTCGCGTTATAACTTTCATTTTCAACATAACGCCCTAAAGAAACATCTTGCTCAATACACCTAAAGACAGCAATATTAAATGTGTTACTATCCACTTCGGCCCCAGAGAACCAATCACTATGATTTATTGTTAAATTAAAATCAGCATTATCTTGCAATCCAGAAGATGTATCAAACAAAACAGTATGATTCCCATTTGTCATGACAAAACTAGCAGTTAATAAAGTATTATTTGACACATTATACTTAAACGTAAAATTTTGTTCTTTTAACCCTCCACCAAGGTTTTGAAAATAATCTTCCAAAATAAGCGGATCATGCGCATTATGTGATCCACGAAGGGTAAGGTCTGGAATATTAAGGTTTTGTGTTAAATCAATTTCGTAAACATCGCTTAAGTTTTGAACAGAATATAATAAAGACTCATAACTTTTATTTTTGTAGACGCTCCCTTCTAGTGTTTCTTCACTATAGCCAATTGCTGTTTTATTCAAAAAGTAATAATCTTGTTCTTGATCTTGTGTAAAATTAATTTGCGCTATATCAAACAGAAAACTCGACTGAAAAATTGTTTTCGCCCCGTCTTTATTAATAACCCCCGATGTTCTATTATTTACATCTGTAACCTTTCCTTCATTTATCATTGATTCAAAAAATGTTGTAACATTTTCGTATTCATTTTCAATTTTCAGCGAGGTTAAATTAGATAGAAAGCTTTCAGTAGCATTAAGGTGTATGGCAATAAATGATGCATAATCAAAGAAAAGGGACCATGTCACAAAACTATTTTGCTCTTTCTTATGATTATCAATACGTCCAACAATTATCCAGACCATATCGCCCTCATTTTTATACATTAAAAATTCAGGGCATCCAGGGCCACTATAACTATCATTTTTTAAAATTTGAATATTTGTTAAATCCTCATAAAACACGTTGCTCCATAGCCCTTCTAGTTCTAAATTACCACAACCAGTAATTAGTCCAACTTTTCCATCCAAGGCCCTTTTCCCAATCCCAATACTACCAAGTTCTCCTTGTAAATCCCTTTCATCTGTAAAATATTTTTCATTAAGAAATAGTACAACCCAGATAATGACCAAAACAATTAGTATTCCAATAAAGACTAATAAGAGTTTAAAGACAAAAGAATCTTTAATACTAACTTCTTGCACATCTTTTTCCATGTGTTGTTAAGGATTATTGTATTTAAAAATATATTTAAACTGCACTTAATTCAGGAAAAGATTTTTAAAGATATTCGGTATTTTAGTTATAATCAGAGGCATAAGATGAGGTTAAGTCAAGCTAAACAAGAAAAGATCGCAGAGCAGATCTTATCACATTTGTATCATGTTTTTCCAGATCAACCATTTACCGCAGAGATTGCCAGAGATTTGGCCCGCGACGAGGAATTCATTAAAAAACTACTTTTTGAACTAAAAGATAAATCCCTTGTAGTCTCTATTCGTAAAAATAATAAGGGTGTGCCCTTCACAAGACGCGTCAGGTGGAGATTAGCATCAAGGGTATATGATATTTACAAAACTAAGGAATAATTAAACAAGCTTTTCTAATCGTTTTTTAACCTTTTCAAAACGTTCTTTTCCATAATCAGTTCTGTTTACTATTTCGTGATTTATAAATAAAGGCAATTTTTCTTTATTTATTCTATCTTGTACATATTTCAAGGAATGAGCTAAGATTTTGTTTGACGCTGTTTTAATGTTTGAACAAGTATCTAGTATTTCAGGCAAATCCGGGGTATAGCGCATTATAACATATTGGGCCTTTTTTGGCACCTTTTGCATAGCATATCTTACACAAAGAATTTCCTTTTCATTGAATTTTTCATAGATAGCACATTCGTCAGGATTTTTAAGACCTGTTTCTGTAAATAAAATATATTCAACAACTTCAAGCATATTACAAGGGATCTAAGTCCCTTATTAAGGGTTTAGTTTCTTTAAAACAAATATATAAGTATTAGTATCTTCGTTTAATATAAATCTTTAAATAAATTCTAAATCAAATTTTTTTATGGAAAAAGATACAATTAAAGAAGCCTTTTTTAAGGTCAAAGAAGACATTGATTTTTTAAATAATGAACTTAGTTTTTTGCGTTCAGAGATCACTCAGATTAATGGCTTTTTAAGAGATATAAGTGACGATTTAAGTACCCTAAAATTGCATAAAATAGCTCAAGAACCTTCATTTCCAGTGGAAAATAAGACTACGACAGTTACGACAGATACTACGACAGTTCCTGTGAATACGACAGGTAATACGACAGTTCCATGGGAAATAGGGGGGTTGAAGTACCCAAATTTGGGTATCTCCACAGGAAATCAAGGGGCTTCGACAGACAGACAGACAGACAGACAGACAGACACTTCGACACATAATTTAGGTATTTCGTCGAATAACTCTGATTTTCCAGATTCCACTAAAACCCCTTTTAATTCTCCTGATTTTTCGCGATCTTCAATTGAAGAAAACATCCAAGATGCGTCTCAAATATTAGATTCTTTAGACAAAATAAAGCGTGAAATACGCCTTAAATTTAAACGCGTTACACAACAGGAAATGCTTGTTTTTTCGACGATATACCAACTTGAAGAGCAAGATCCTGATTCTGTCACTTATAAGACTATTGCACAAAAACTTCATCTTTCTCAGTCTTCTATTCGTGATTATGTGGGTCGTATGATTGATAAGGGAATACCCATAAAAAAGCAAAAAATCAACAACAGGAAGCTTATTTTAGCTATTTCAGGCGATTTAAAGCGTATTGCCACACTTTCTACAATAATCAAACTTAGGGATCTTTAAAGGGCTGAAATACCCTAATTTGGGCATTTTAGAGCCTGAATCTTTTAAGTTTAAACCACATCAGAGCTTTTCTTTGAAAAACCCCTCATACTCATGATTTTCAATCATTTATTCGGTGTAACGAATATAAAAACCTCTGGCCAAGGCTAAATATATTTCATTGCATTCATTTGATGATCTTAAGCTTTTAAACGCCTAAATTTAAGGGTTTTAGGGCCTTAGGTCTAGAGTCTCACTAAATGTTTTTCTATGTATTATTTACTGTTAATACTCTCTTTTTTACTAAAAGCTCTTTATTCTTACCACTCACTATTACTTTTTCATGTAACTTTTTATTTTCCTTAATAAGAAGTTCTTCTAAAACTCTCATTTTTCCAATAAAAGTTAGTAGTTCTCTATCTAATTTAGCTACTTTTCTCTCCTTTTTACATAAATTCATCATTTGTTGGTTTATACTCCTCATTTTCTCACTTTCTCTCTGAAATTTGTTTATTTTGACCCTCACAATTCCTTTTTTCCATTTTTCCCTGTATTATTTGTTATTTTCCTCACTTTTTCTCTGAAAC
>JAAOYK010000017.1 GCA_018221305.1 Candidatus Pacearchaeota archaeon | reverse complement strand
CTTATAATGCTTGAAGAAGTTTATTGCTATCAAAAAAAAGATCATTAACGTTACAATAAAATTTAATATAAATATTATGTTCATATTCTTTTCACCTCGCTTTTATTATATACCATTCTGCATTATTAAAGTTTGCTCAATCTTTAACTCGCAACTGCCTGAGTTGCTCCAAAAACAATAGACCCATTACAATTCCCAGTTACATCCGCAGGAACATAGATTCTCCAATAAGTTTCATTAGATGCTTCATTCATACCCTCTTGTTGTCGATAGTTAAGCCTAAACTTATTGATATTAGGTGTAGCTGAAAGATTGCTGTAAAAAACTTCAGTTTGAGATAAGTTCAGATCCCCTACAGTTGGAGAACTAACATTGTACTTCACATGTCCCACTGAGATATTTGAATCAGTACTACAATTCATTGCTAAACCATCATTTATACTTACACCATACCCGCTAAGGCTAAGATTAATCACAACATTGCCATAATTAGTAACATTAAGAATTAATTCATCCGAAATACCATCAGGCATAGTATTTGTAAAATTAGCAAAATCAACCAGGCCAACAGAAAGAAGCGTGTTCACAGTTGTAGTATTATAACTAAGGCTTGACGCAGATAAATTATCTTCTAAACTCATTGTACAATTCCAAGCCCCAGGATTTGCATTGTAATATACAGAAAATAAACATAATACTTGAGTTTCATTTTCATTACCATAAGTCGTATTTAAATAACAACTATTATTTGTATAGTGCGTATTATTATCATCCCCAGATCCATAACTAGAATCAACATTATCAAAAAATTCTGCACTTGCATTTTGCAATAAATCCCCGTCTAATTCATCAATTATTGCTTCACACACGACTTCGCGTACAGATCCAGCAATAAGATCAATTTCACCCACCGGACTTGTAATTGAATCGTCAATAATAAATGAAGTAAAATTTGGAGGACTATTTAAAGTAATATTTGAAATAAAATCAAACCCAGCCCCTGTAACCGTAACATTAAACTTTTCAGTAACATAACCATCACCAGTGTCAAACACCTGCAAACTTAAATTATCTCCAACATTACAAGAAGTATTTAATAGCTCGCAATCAATCATATAAAAATTACTAACACCAGAATTACCACTAGCCCCGATAGTATCAGTAAGATTATTTGCGCTACCAAAAGAGCCCCATAAAGTAATCAAATGCCCATCTGCATTTATTCCGTTTCTTGAATCATCAATTATACCAACAATATAATGAGCAGCAGAAACAGAATTTATAATCCCTAAAAAGACCAAAAGCAAACAAAAGAAAAAAATGCCTTTCATGTACATCCCCTATTGCTCAGGCAATAATAATTTAAAATCTTGCTTAGCAATTATTTCGTACACTCCTTCTTGGATAACAAAATTATCACCAATACCTTCAAACAGATTAATGTACCCTAAATTTTGATTTTCTTGAAAAAATGAAACAACTTCAATTTCTGGATTTAGTTTCACTAAAGTCTCAACATATAACGGATTAGTTAAATTTAAAGAGACAACATTTTTTCCTCTAATCATCTTATACGAATCATCTTCAACAACAGAAGTTATTCCTGCAATAATTACAATACAAATCAAAGCAGAACAAAACAACAAAAAAAGTTTTTTACTCATTTTGATCTCCTAAAACATCTTTTTTTACTTTTTCAAAAAAAGTGCTTAAACTTTTCTGATATTCTTCTGACAAACTTTTGTATAACTTCTCAAGTTTTTTAAAAAGATCCAGATCTTTTTTTAATTCTAATTCACGAAGACCTCGTTCAAGCTCAAAAACAATAATTTCATTATGCAAGTATGTCACTTTTTTCAAAATCCTTTTCTTTCCTCTAGCATTTAATGAAGCATATTTTAATCTCACTTCATTATAAATTTCTGTTGCTTGTTTAATCTTATTTTCCTCAAGAAATATTAAAGCTGTTTTAATCTTTTTTGATATCTCTAAAACTACACCTTTAAACTTATTTTTCATAAAATAAAACCCAATTCCAATCAAAATCAAAACAATCAAAACAATTACCCCAATCCCCCAGTACCCCTTAAACACATTATCTAAAAAGAAAAGTCCAGTGATCTTTGAATCAGTTACATTAATTTCTTCCAAAGAGGCCATACTAACAAAAGCAACACTAATATCTTCCAAATTATTTAGAGATATTTGATCTTCAAAAGAGTATATAATTTCTTTAACATCAGTACTAAAAGTTAAAAGATTACCATCAATAGCATTAAAACTTCCACCAAGAATTTTAGCGTCATCAAAATCTTGTGTCAATCCTTCAGGAAGCTTTTCAATAAAATAAGACCCTTCTTCACGCACCATTGTAGCAGAGATCATTCGCTTAATAATAGAAATGTCCTTTCTAGTTCCATCAAGATACGTAATTTCAGCAACATAAAGATTAGTACGGATATTCATGTTAGCTTCATCGATTTTGTTTCTGGTTTGCAAAACACTTTTCTCTTTTATTTTATCGCTAATATCTGGTTTTAATCTTAACAATAACTCCTGAATCAAACTTTCATCAACAATTTCGTCCTTAGACAATTCATCAATAACAGACACACTTTCAGGTACGCGTTTTTTTATAACATTCACTCTCAATCTAGCAGAATCCAATTTTCTATTCAACTCTTCAAGCGACAAATCTTGCAATTTATATTTCTCAGCGTCACGTTTTACATTATTTAATTCAGAAATAGCTGAATCAATCTCGCCTTGCAACCTTAGATCATCAAAAATAGATTTTTCACGAGTACTTTTCTGGGAGATAGAACTTTTAATTTGATTTATATCAAGAATTGTAGAATCTATCTCAATTATAAAATTATCAACAATACCCCTAAGCTCTAATGCAAGGCCGGTATTAACATTAGCATCACCGCTTGCAAGCACTGTTGCATAAGCCTGCTCAGAAAACTCCCCCTCATTACCTGCTCGATCAACTAACGCAACCCGGTAATAATAAGTTTTTCCAGTATCAACAGCAATATCAACATATCCTTCATCCTTATCTACAGACTTATAAAAATCAATATAGTCTGGATTTGAATCTTCAGATTTATAAATATTAACTTCATCAAGATCATCATCAAAATGCCATTTAAGCCTTATTCTTCCAACTTCCCCAATAACTTGAAAATCCTCAACAATCCCAGGGTTTAAGGTATCAACAAAGAAAACCCCCCCACTTTTTATTTCAGTTCCAAGCCGACCTTCCAAATCATTTGCCTGAAACCTAAATGAAAGGGTTGCTTCACCAAGACCTTTTGGTATTACAAGATATCCTTGCCATAAATTGCTAGATCCAAATAAAGGAATTTCATGATAAACCAATGCATCAAACGAATATGAAAGACTTGGGGCTTGAGAAACAGGTTTTGAAGTTGACACCTTTACATCGACCTTACCAGCATTTATTGTGGCATCCTTAGACAAAACAACATGTGCACTAACCAAGGAATTAACTCTTAAAACCACCTCTAATTGAGCAGGTTCTATAATTGAGAGATTCTTTTTACATTTAAAATAATATTTGTAAATACCATCACTTAATCCTACAAAACTTTTTTCATGAACTTTACCTGAAGTCAAATCAAACAACCCAACCATATTAGAGTATAATGTATTACTTACTGTTGAATATTTACAACTAGAATCAGTAGGAGTTCCAAGCCGCACCAAGACTGAAGAAAAACTAACGCTTTGTTCAACAATACTTGCAGTTGTAGAATTATATTGAAAAAAAAGTGACTGATCTTGCGCCAAAATAAAGTTAACATTCAAACTTATCAAAAATAACATTACAAATCCAAAAACAAACAACTTCAATGATTTCATGAAAAACCTCCTGAATTTTTAAGACGCTTAAGACGCTTAGAGTAAGTTTTTTTACTTTTTCGAATCTTATAAGCCACTAATAAGATTAAAAGAACTAAGACACCATAGCTCAAAAAGATAAAAATAGACTTAATGACATCTAAAGGACCTTTCCCAGCAAAAACTTCTAAAGAACTTGTCTTTTCAAAAGTTTTTTTACCTTCATAAAAAACCCGTCCACTAACAATATACTTACCTTTTTTTCGTGGTGAAAAATAAAACGGAAAACTAGACACTTCATTAAGGCCTACCCTTTGAGCAGGTAATTCAATTACCTGGACAACTTCATCACCTAAAGTGATTTTTCCAATAAACTGTGCATTAATCTCTCGAGCACCATTATTTTTAAATTTAGCTAAAAATTGCACATTATCACTAACATTAGCAACAGCAGAATTTATTATAGCAAGTAAAACTCCACTAGCTGTTAAAGTACCTTCTTTTAAAACATCAAAAGTTACAGTCTTGAAAGTTTCACAGTCTGGAACAAGAACTTCTGCCCAGTACTGACCAATTTCTAAATCTTTTGATTCAAAACGCAGCCCAAGGCTAGTTTTTTTAGTTGGTAAAAGTTCGCCCTCAACATAACCTTTAGATTTTACAATTTCCAATTGATCTTGATCCCAAACATCAACATTAATAATAGGACTTAATCGAATATTTCCTTCATTAGCAAATTTTAATGTAAAAATCACATCATCCCCTTTTTCAGCAGAACGTGCCAAAATTTCTGTAGCCCTACATGAAACAATTTCACGATCAATAATATTTACAGTAACCTCTAAATCTAAAAATGACCGCAAAACACTTACAGCATGACCTTCAATACCTTCTCCAAAAGAGCTTGTTGCAATTCTTACAAATCCAGAATAATTTCCATTAGGAATATCAATTGGAGGTGTAACAGAAATAGTCAGAACATAAGGAGTTTTTGTGGTCAAAGTAAAGTTTGTTACTGAAAAATTTAGCCATTGACTAATTTCACCAAAGGTGTCAATATTAACATCAATATCTTTCTCAGAATCAACAGAGATAACAACATTTCTCTCAGAATATCCACCCCTCAAGACATTTAAGAAAGTAATACTTGCAGGACTCACTCCAATATTTGCAGAACTAACCAAATTAATCCCTAAAACCAAAGTACCAACTATAAAAACTATAAATCTTACATTCCATTTTCTTGCTTTTTTCTGCATTCTGTTTTCTCCACTAAATAAAAAAACAAACCCCAAAGACCCTCTTTGGGGCAATTTATAAAAAATAAAAAAAATAAAAAAAATACAACTATTCTAACTCCACATAAAAAAAGTATGGGGTAGTAGATACATCTCCCGAGTGACCATCTTCTAATACTAGCATTTCAAAATCATGCACAGAACTATCAAAACCAGATGTGTCATCTGACAAGATAGATGCGAAAACAGTACTATTTGTACCACTATCATACATCAATGCTTCATCAAAAGTTGCTGCCCCGTTTGGTCCAAAAACCTTTGTATTATTACATTCTCCGCTGCTAAATGATGTAGTTGCAATTGAAAAACCTGCATGGTTATTCAAAGTAAATGTTTCATTAACACCATCAGCATCACTAGACGCTATACCAAATGTAGATTCAAGTAATGTTAAATTACCTGAAATTGAATCATTAGTTAAAGCAAAACATCCAACATCTGACCAACTAATACTATCATTCGTTGATGCAAAAATTTCACCCTCAGCATCAGTTGTTGACCAATTGTAGAAGATATTATCACTACTATCAGCTAATTGGATTGTTCCTGAAACATTACCATAGTAACCTTGCCAAGCCTGAGTTATTGAGGCCCCAGTTATAGTAATTTCAGTAACATTTCCAGCAATAGCACTATGATTCCCAGGAGTAACAGCCGACCCATTACCAGTAGATTCAGCATTTTCCGTCACATCAGATGCACCATAAGGCTCTGCAGCTAAAACAACACCCAGCGTTACTGCAAATACTAATAAAAATGCACATATTGTTACAATACCTTTATTCATCTTTTTTTAATTCACCTCCTTTCAAATTTTTAGTAAGCATAAAAGGATCATGAAGCCCTACGATCTCTCCTAGAGAAAATTTGTTTAGTTGAACTTTTGAAATAAATAAACACTCAACAACAGAACTAATTCTCTTTTGGAACGCCTCAAGACCAGCTTTTATTTGCTTAGAATCACAAAGAACCAAAACTTTTGGCTCATTTTTAGATAAATCAAGAAAAATACCTTCAACATCCTTAATATTTTCTTGCAACTTCCAGAAGATCTGCTGAATAGGTTGATGTAAAGACACATCATCAATCATCCAGATCTTAATTATTGCCTTATGATTTACTGTCAAACGCAACAACTTTTTATTTGAAAATTCATTTGTTAGTACGGTTAAGTACAATAATTCATTAGAAAGACTAAAAATAGATCTTGGTTTACCCCTTTGAGAAGCCCCTGTTTTTTTCTTTACAACAATCCCCGCAGCATCTAAGAGTTTTAATTGTTGGCTCACATAAGACACAGTAGTGTTAAGTTTTGATGCAAGTTCTATAGGAGAAGAAGGATTTTCAGCTAATATTTGAAGAATTTCCCACCGGGGTGAAGCTAAAAATGAGTCAAAATCCATGTAAAGGGATATATATAATACTATTTAAATATTTCGTTTACTTAATTAATTAACCCTATTTTATAAAGCAGGTTATAGAAGATATTACTTGAGTTAATTAAATTAATAATTTAATCTAGTTAAGTAATTACTAAAATAGTAGCTTAAAAGGTTTATAAACCCTTCGACAAAGACCTATTGTAGCTCAACATAAAAATAATATGGAGTTGTTGAAGTATCAGTATCATGACCATCTTCAAGCACTAACATTTCAAAATCATGAGCACGCCCATCAAAACCAGCAGCATCCTGTTCTAATAAAGATGCAAAAATAACACTTACAGTATCTGGATCATACAACAATACCTCCTCAAATTTATTATCAATCCCACCCCCAGTATCATCATAAACAAAGGTACTTGCACACTCTCCGGTCGCAAACTCAAGACTATTAGTATAAAAAGAATCATGAGCCTCACTAGTCGTGTTTAGTGCAAAAGTCTCATTAACCCCATCAACATCTCCAACATCGATATTATATAAAGATTCTAATTGTGTCAGGTTCATCCCATACTGACTAGTAGAGCCCCTATTAGCACTATCATCTGCATAAGATCCTGAAGCAGTAAAATTAAAACACTGAAGATTAATCCAATCAATACTATCATTAGTAGAAGCATACACTTCACCTAACGGGCTTACAACACTCCAGTTATAAAAGATATTATCAGAACTGTCACCTAATTGCACAGTACCAGACACATTTCCAAAATACCCTTGCCAAGATTGGGTTGTTGAATATCCAAAAATATTAAGTTCAGTAACATTACCAGCCTGAGCATTATGACTCACAGGAGCATCAGCAACAGCCGTACTAGTATTAAACTGACTAACATTAGAAGCACCATAAGGAATAGCAGCTTCAACAATAAAAATTCCAAACGTAAAACTCAACAAAAACAAGGCACTAACTAAAAGAATGCTTTTCAGACAGACATAAATAAAGTTTTTAACCATCTTTTAAATCAATCCCCCAGTAAATGCTTCTTGGAGCATGTATAATAATAGATTTTCCAGAAATAACACGATGAAAAGTTCTTATTTTACTTACCTTAGATTTTTTAATAATACCTTTTTTTTGCAAACAGTGCAGACGTGGAGCAATAGCTGCAGCAGTTAAACCTACCTTTTTCGCAATTTGTGAACTGACAAGAGGGCTGATTTTATAAAGCAACCTTAAAATCTCTCTATCAATTCCATCAAGACTTTGCTTTTTTCGAATCTGCATCTTTTTTGATCACCTCAAGATGAATAGACTTTTTATCTTTGACTAACCACCTCAATTTGTCCCCCTTACTAAGAGTTAAAAAAGAGCGAATCTCTTTTGGAACCCTTAGTAAAAGGTTTTTACCGTCGCTACTAAGGGTAGAGACTTTCTCAATAAAAGCAGCGACTTCAATTAATTTTTTTAATTCATCCTCAGTAATAGCCATTTTTTCTAGTTATTTAAGTAAATCGTACTTTTTAAATCTATCTTTTTTATATAAAGTGTACACTTTCATAAAATAGATACATAACCATATTTAGAAAGTGTACGAAAAATAGAGATAGAATCAGAAATTAATTAATCTTGTGTAAACTAAGATTTTCATTATTTACAAAAAAATCTGTTGAAGCACCTAAGTTTTTTAAGCCAAGAACATCAACAATACTTTTCTCAATCAAAAACCCACCGCTAGCATGCCTCACAGCCTGCCTAGAAGTCAAAGCAAATTCCTTTAAGAATCGTGCACTATTTTTAAATGCTTTAGAATTAAGAATAATTGAACCCTTCACATTACTTGCTTTCTTTTTTTCATGCACAGTATGAACAAACTTGAAAAATTTATTAGGGGTTCTCTTTTTTGAATCACCAGAAGTTAGGGAATAGTACAAATTGTCATTTAATCTATTTATCACAAACCCATGTTTTTTTGCTAATTTTTCTAAATCTTTAAATTTATCCGGAAAATGAAAAACAGCCATATAAAATCTTTTTCCAGCAGACAATACTTTAGAACCCTTAGAGTTTAGGGTATGCTTAATTTTTAACTTAGGCTGCCTAACTTTAAACTTTTTTTTACTTTTCAAAGAATTATTTGCAAACCAACTTTTAATTTTTTCTTTCTTTTTCCAAACAAAAAAATAGATTAACAAACAAAGTATAACAATAAAAACAAGAAACAAAAAAATGTAAGAAGACATTTTATTCAAGCTATTCCCTGATAAGATAGCATAACCAGTTAGTTGCACGTTATCAAAAGAAATTGGCTTTAAATCCGTGCCTTCAATACTAAGATTGTAATTCCCTACAAATTCTAAAGGATGGTCCAGATTAACACCCCGACTTAAATTTACATTAATCAAAACATTATCCTCAAAAGATTCATTTTTAAAAGTAAGACTAAACACCCCATCATACCTCACGTTCCCTAAATTTTTAATTCGTAAAATCTTTCCTTCAGCATCTTCAACCATTTCAATACCAACTTGTTTATTTTCTTCAACCCACACCCGTTTGAAACCATACAACTGACCAAAGTAAGCATGTAAATCCCACCCAAAATCTTTTGTTGCATTGCTTTCAAAAAAATAAAAATTATCACCACCACTTTGAACAACACGCTCAAAAACAATTCGATCTTCTTCCAAATTAATAAGCTTTATAATCAAGCTTTCATTTTCAATCAAATTACCAGCCTGATCTAAAATTCTTGCAGCAAATACCAATTTTCCTGGAGGTTTTATAGAATCAAAAGACCCTATTTCAATAGATGTTGGGTGAGAAATAACCTTAATAGTACTTTCCCGGATACCAGAATTTACAGTTTCTCCAAAATCATTAGTCTCAATTGCTTCTAGAACTAAACCATAATCCCCAGGACCAATATTATCATCAATACTAAAATTAACAAAAAACTTACCACCCTTGACAACACTTCTAAAAAATTTATTATCTAAACCCGCCACAGAAACAGAAATTACACCTTCAAGTAAATCCCCACTTTCTTTAATAATAGTCCCATTAATTATAACCATATCTCCTGGAGAAAAGAATTTATTATTAACATTGTACCTTATATCAACCTCATCACTCACATCAAAATAAGCACTATTAACATCTTCAGCATCAAACAATGCAAAAAGATTACATTTCCCAGGATACTTCACAGGAAAATAAAAACTAACAACCTTTTTCTCACCACGTTGTAAGCTCAAATACTCTTTTTTGACCAAAAATCCATCATCATCACAATCAAGATAAATTTCCAAATAACCTGAGAAATCACTATTCTTTTCCACAATAACAGTAACATTAACATTATCCAAAACATTGTAAACATCATTAAGAGTATTTTCAAAAATAAGCGTGCTACTAATTACAGGCAATATAAAAAACAAACACAATGTTACAAATATACAATTCCTCATTTTAATTAAGAATAACTAAAGATTATAAATAACTTGTTATACTCACTAAAAACCTATTTTAAGCTGTCCAGAATAGTGCGCAACTTCTCAATATCCTTTGTCATCGTAGATTTCTTTTCTAATTCTTTTAATGCATCAATATATCTTTGAACCTTACTAACCAATTTTTCAACTTCTGCTTTTGCAGCTAAACCAGTAATCTTATCTTTTAAAAACGCAATATCCTTTGCAGCTTGTTCAAGCCCGACTTTTGTTTCTTGTATCTCAGAGGTCATAGCATCAGCTTCTTGAAATTTAGTACGCATCTCACCATAAATCGTTTCAACCTTATCAGCATTAATATTAACTTTTGATTCAACTTTTTTAATTTCAATCAACTCTTTTTTAGTTTCTTCACTTAATTTAACAATTTCCTCAATACCTCTAAAAAATTCGATCTTTCTCTTGGCAATTTTTAATTCATCCATTACTCGATTCATAATCGCTTCATTCCCTTCAAGATTTGCTTTAAGAGCTTCAATTTTTGCATCACCTTTTTGCACATCAGTCATAATTTTTTCAGGCTGCACAGATTCAACTAAATCATACGCCTTGATTGCTTTTAATTCAACTTCCTGCACAGTCTTATCCCTATCAAGAATCATTGCCCGTAACTCACCAATTTGTTCCCCCATCCGGTTAAATCGTTCTGTAAAGGATTTTCTTACTTCAGTAAATGCAGTAACACTTGCTTTCATCTTTTCCATCTCAGTTCCAAGTTTTATAACATCTGCATTAACATTACCAGTTGGGGCAGAAGGTTTTGCTTCTTCTTTTGGAGCAGCACCCGAAGCATCAGCACCCTCAGGAGCCTCACCATCTTCCTTCTTTTCCTTTTTCTTAAACGGCCACATTTTTTATTTCTTTTTCTACCTCTCTTGTATATTTTAAAAGTCCTTCAAAATCTTTTTTATGGAAGGTTATTTCAAAAAGCCGGATCCGTGTTCTCAAATGTGATAACTTTGTTTCAACAAAAAAAGTATCTTTTTTTGCAAACTCTACTTTTTTAGCTTTTTTCGCTAATCCTTCATACATCTTCTTTAAACTATTACGTATCGCATACTTTAAGGTTTCGATCCTCCATTCCAAATCATCAATTTTATTTGCTTTTTTTAATGTAGATTTATTCACAATCTTTTTAGCAATATCCATTACCTCTTTTAATTCTTTCTTGTAATCCATATATTCTAAACATATCAATCGTTTATAACTTTTTTGAATTTAGTTTTAAATCTATTTTTTTGCCGCAGCAGGTTTTGCAGCAGGTTTAGCAGCAGCAGGTTTAGCAGCAGCAGGTTTAGCAGTAGCAGGTTTTGCTTTCCCAAAATTTCCTAAAGCTTTAATCATATCAGCTCGTGTCCGAATCGGTTTCAGCGGGGCAGCTTCAGTAGCAGAGAAATTATCTTCAACCCATTTCGCAATATCATTTTTCTTATCATTTACATGCGTTGTAAATATAGCATCATCCATTGTTGGAAGCACATCTTTTAATTCCTTAACATTACCAATCATCACACCATTATCAAAAGTTAAAGGTGCAACTTGCTTTTCTTCTGGTTTTTCTTCTTTTACTTTCTCTGGCTTTTTTTTACTTGCAGCATCTGCTTTTTCTTTAGCTTCAATCTTAGCTCGCTCTTTTTTTGCTTTTTCCAAATCCTTTTTAACATCTGCCTCTGAAACTAATTCCAACTGCCTTGCCTTTGGTTTCTTTCCAAGCTTTTCCCATTCCTTTTCAACTCGAGGTTTAAGACCTTCTAAATAAATCTCAACAACAGAAAAATTACCACCCATAATTTTATCTTTTACAAGTTTTAATTCCATCTTTAAATCAAAAGTATCGATTTTTTCTTTTTCTAACTGCAAAATTGAATCTTCTAAATCATCCGCCATATCATTATACTTATTATACTTTGCAAGCTCTTCATCAGGAAGCCTACGCGTATTATGCAAAATTGGTCGGAAGTTGATAAAATAAGGGCGACCGCGATTATACTCTGCATTTTGAAACATAGCAACCCCAACCTCTGCCCGAACAAGAGATTTTAAAAATTCACCACCATACTTTGTCCGAATCCTTTCCAAATCAGTTTCTTCCAAAGTTCTAGTTTGAATCTCAGTATTAATATTTGCTTTAATTTCCCCTACAAAATCATTTAATACCTGTGAAATAAGCATTACACCAAGACCCCATTTTCTAAACTCTCGACAAGCTCGCTCCACTTGCAAGAAACCTTGACCACTTCCACCAAACTTTGATAACAACCTATGCACCTCATCAAAAACTAATAAAACCTTAAGGTTTGGAGACTCTTTTGGATCCGACCTAAATACTTGACGGATTACATTAGCTACAAAGAAATCAATTTCAGCCGGAGGAAGTTTATTCATACTAAATATCTGTATTTGACCTGGCTCAATATACTTTCGAATATCAATTAGTTGTTTAGAATTAAGCACCTGTCGCACATTACCTTTAAACGCCCTAGAATCAGTTTCCTTCAATCCAAACTTCGGATAAAAAGACATCATCTTCTTATCATCACATTTTCTGAGCATACCAGACCACTGTGCCGTAGGATCAAAAACAATAACAGCAATATTATTAATTAAGGCTTCTTCAATTACGACCTGAGCAGAAATGGATTTACCCATACCAGTAGCCCCTGCAACAATACAGTGAGTAGTTAATTTATCAAGTTCATAATAAGCAGTATTCTTTGTTTCAGCAACCAAACCAATCTTACCAATACGATCCCCTGCTTTTGGCAAAGCCCCATAATCAACAGCAATCCTATATCTTTTTTTCTTTGCCTTATGACGTTTATATAAGTAAACATTTAACAAAATAAAACTAAAAAAAGCAATAAATACAAAAATTATCCACAAAGGAATTCCAAAAACAGTGTAAAGATATATTGGTTTTGCAATAATAAAAGAAGCAGTAGCACCAGTAAAAGAATTTAAGTAATTAGCGCCAATATTTAATAAATAATCACCCTCAGGAGTATTTTTAGGAATTTTAATTTCTTTTAACAAAGTTAAGGTGTTAACAATCTCAGCCTCATAAGCATCTTGAGCATAGTTATTACTATGATTATTATCTGTAACAAACGCTTCAAGGTTTATCAAATAATTCTGATTTCTAAGTAAATTATTAAGATTTAATTTATATTTCAAGATACTCCCTGGACGCACAACCCTTTTGAAAAGATCAATGTTAACCAATAAAGTTTCAACAGGAAATCTATTTTCCACAACATGCACAGTTATAGCAATATCTTGTTTAATATCCCCAGAAATTGTTAAGGTCCCATTATATACACCAAGAGGT
>JAAOYK010000016.1 GCA_018221305.1 Candidatus Pacearchaeota archaeon | reverse complement strand
TTATTTTAGCGATATTTGTTGGCGCATTATTAATTTATACTTTTAGGCACATTTATTCAAAAAGCGTTTTCGCAAGAAAAGAAGGCTCTCTTCCTAAGCTTCCAAATAAAGCAAACTAATTTTAAGAAACAATATCTAAATGTCCTTTTTCTGCATGTATTAATGCGATATAAAAATTCTTAACATTTGGATTTTTGGCATTTTTTAAAAACTTCTGATACAATTCTACTGCATGACTTTCTAATTCTTTTGTTCGAGCTAAATCTTTTTCAACTGATCCTTTAGGATCTTCTCCAACAATTTCTGGAAGTTCAATATTTAAGAATTTAGCAGCAATTTCTGCATGCTCCATTTCAACTCTTGCAAGTTGTTTAAATAATCGGTTTTGTTCTTTATACTTTTCATTAGCATCAGTTACTTTTTTATAATATCCTGTGGCATTAACCTCTAAATTAAGCGTTTCTTGCATATCTTTTTTCTCTTGATCATTTAATTCTGCTTCCCATAATTGACTATATTCTTCTGCATCTCGTAGATAACTTTTAGGTGCTCCGCAATGTGGACAATCATCAATTGCATCTCCTCCAATATATGGTTCCCCGCAGATTTTACATACATAAAGTTGTGCCATGTTTATTGAAATAATTAAGGCTTTTAATATGTTTTGGAAGCGCTTTTTAGAATTCAGAAAATTTTTATAGTTTAATAGCTATTATTATCTATGAAAAGTAAAAAGGATTATGATTTAGCAGAATATCTTAGAAGGGAGTTTGGCGGGACCAGTGTCAGTAATGAACGTGGCGACATTTTTTCACCTCTTTGGACTTTTAGTGTATGGGGTGTTCATGATAAACGTCAAGAAGATGTAAACGAGCAGATTCAGAGATTTTATGGTAAGAGTGGATTCAAATTAATAGATCAAGAAAAAGGAATTTTTACTGATGACAAGGGTCATGAAGTACAACTTTTAAAAAGAACTTATGATAAATTCCTCGGCGGAATTGATTTTACAGCAATATCAACAAAAGATAAATAGTAATTATATAAAACCTTAAAAACTTCAAAACATTTAGTTATTTTGTCCCTTAAATCTGGGAAAAAGAGTTCTTGATAAGATCAAAATGAAACAAAATCTTGCACAAATGCTATATGCAAAATTTTTCCACAAATTTTTCCCTGAATATTCTAGTAAGGTAGTTATTGCAGGAATCTATGAAAAAGATCAAAGTGCTTTAACATTTGCTGACCAGGCCGGTTATTATTTTTGTAAATCTGTATTAAATGCGCCTTCACCAAAAAAGTATAAATCGTTATCTGAAGAAATGCGAAATAGGCGCTTAAAAAAAATGACACAAAATGCTAAAAAGATAGTGTGGGCAGTTCAGCGTATGAAACTTTATGGAGAAGATGAAAGAATATATGATTATGCAAGGGGATGATACAAAAACAAATTAGTTATTCACAACAAAAATCCTTAAAAACTTCAAATATTTAGTTATTTTAGCCTTTAAGTATAGGAAAAAGAGTTCTTGATAAACAATAAAAAAAATGAAAATATAAACAAAAATGACCGAAAATTTAGATGTTGTACAGCCAGTAGATGGTTATGTTCTAGGATTGTTACGACGTGCAAAAGAAACTTATGATTTAGACATTGATTTAGAAAATCCTACTCGTGGTCAACGACTTGACGCTGCCCTTGTAATGGAGCATGAATCTGATGGATTCTCTTCAATGGAGATAATGCTTGGAAAACGTGTTAGTTCATTCAGTCCAGAGGATGAAGATTTTAAATTTCTTAAAATGGCAAATTCTTTAAACGGAAATCCAAACCCTAGAACTTTTTATGGCGGCTTTGCACACTCATACTGGCCTGATAAGAAAACTTCATTATAATCTTAAATTAGAATACAAAATGAAACCACGACAAATAATTGAAGAGCTTAGAAGCATGAATTTAGAACCAAAAGATAATATATTATTTGTAGGCCCTGATAAGGGGTATGCTAATCCTTTAATTCTTGGGAAATTTGCTTCATTTGGTAACACTGATTTAGAAAATACTTTAAGTGTTTATCTTGACACTCCTCAAGCCCCTAAGGGTCATTTTGGATTTTTTGATCATCCTGCATATGTATGGGGCATGACGCATTTATGCATCTTGCCAAGTCGACCAAAAAACGAAGAAGATAAAGGAAAATATCTTTATCTTCAAAATCCAATCCATGTCTTGAATTGTTCTGGGCATGTAGAAACTCTTACTGAGTTTCCAAAACCTACTCGAACATTTTATACAATGGTTTTAAACTATGGCATAGATTCTGTATATGCTAAGGAAAAGATTCCAGAATTTATTAAAAGTCTGAATCATGGTAAAGCTTTAATAAAAGGTCTTGGCAGTATTCTTGATTAGGTAGCAAGTTAACATGAAAACAAGAAAAGATTTTGAAAAAGAGCAAAAAAAATTAAAAAGAAAAGATCTACAAGAAACCCTTAAGTGCCTTAAGGCAGAAAAAGCCAAACTTTACGAAATAGCTGAAAAATGGTGGTATGGAAAAGATTTAGGATTAAGAGATAAAGAAGAATTTTATCACAGGCGTTTATTTGTAAAAAATCTTGAAGCCAAAAAATTAACATATCTTCGAGATAATTCAAGCAGTGAATATGTTCATTATTTAGGGCGTGCTGTAAGCACTGAAGCCAAAGCCTGGCGAGACGCTAGGGAAAAGAAGAGGCAAAAGTAGGCAAAGTAACTTTGATAATCCCTCCATTATCTCTAAACCAATCCAGCTTTTCGTTACGTGTTAATTGTTTTATTTGATATTCACATTTACATGCATCACTTTTGTCAATGCATTCTTTAGTTCTTAATAATTGTTTAAACCCTTTTCGTCTGACATACTTGCTTCCAGTCCCATTAGCATGTGCTTTCATTCTGTTATCAATATCATTAGTAACTCCTGTATAAAGCGATTCGTCCATGCATTCTAGGATGTAAACATACCATTTTTTTTCCTCTGCCATAAAAGAATATAATAAAAAACAATTATTTAAGCTTTCCTTAAAACACGTTACTTATTTTAGAATGTTTTTACTTTTTTCTCAATTAAAACCCAATTAGAATTTTCACATTACACACCTCATAAAATGGAATTAACTATTTATCCATAAGCGCTTTGATCAATCCAAAAAGGATGAAACCTATTCCAAGTCCAGCCAATGTCCCTACAGCAGTGTTTCCCTTAAAGATTCCTAGTGCAATACCAAGCATCAAGGATCCAACAAAAACCAAACCACCTGCAACGTCACTTTTTGACTCCTTTTTTTTCTTTGCCATATTGATATTAGTAATAATATTTTATCATATTTAAACTTTAACTTTTTTTTAAAATCTCAAGCAATTCTTCAAACTTTGTATATCCGGCACTTTCATTAATATGCCCGCCATTTTTTATCCAAATAACTTCTACTCCAAGATTTTTTGCCAAAGTTTGAGCTTTCTCTTTTGGAACATAAGGATCATTATCAGAATGAATGACATAAAACTTCTCACATCTTTTTTTAATTTTATCAAAATCAAACTTTTTGTCTGTAAATGTTTTATTAACCTTGTCAAACTCAGGATTATTAATCAGTCCTGTAAATCCTGACACAAAAAAGCATGTCTTAACCTTTTCATCCCCATTATCCATTGTTTCAAGCACGTTCATGATAAACGCTGGCCCTAAGCTATGCCCAATAAATATTGTCTCAGAATTAATATGCTCTTTATACTCTTCAAAAACTTTCATCCAGTTATCAAGGCTTTGATCTGGAGGGCTTGGAAATTTTGGAACCAATACTTGATACTCTATATCTTCAAGCTTTTTTTTAAGCCACGGAAACCAGTTCTCTTCTGGATGTCCAAAAGAACCGTGAATAAGTATTGCTGTTTTCATTTTTGGTCTACTCTTTTAGAAAAGCTTACAATTACTTTCCATCTTGTATGTTTAAAATTTGACTTTTTTATTATTTTTAATATCTTCAATTTCTTGTAAAATTTCTTTATCTTTTTCGTCTAAGTTGGATTCGCTTTTGACTGGGAATAATCCTACAAAACCGCAATCTTTACATTTTTTATTGTTCATTGACACCTTGTATATTGTGCCACTATTTCTGTCTATTAATCCAACCCCCCAGTTGTTACTTCCACATTTTGGACAAATAAAATCTTGTTTGTTTTTCATTTTTGTATCGGAACTAGTTTATTTTCTGTACTCATTTTTCTTAATACAGTAATAATAAGGAATATATTTAAGTCTTCTTACTTCTTTTTATACAACTTCTAAATACTCTGTACCTTTCTCCAAAAGAACATCAAAATCTTTATTTTTCTCCCATTCTTGCGCTAGATATTTTCTAAGCTCTTGGTGGCAATCATAACCCCTGTCATGGCCGAATAATATGTCTTTAAATTCAAGGTTTAATAAAACTGTTAATGCTTCTTTTAAGTCTCCTGTTTTATCACAACCTAATTTTTCTTCTATTCCATCCCAGTGATGTTTATGAAAATGTATGTGCATTATTTCATGTCCTGCAATAACTTGATTTCCTTGAAGGGAAATCTTTGTTGATACCATAAATGATGGATTTTTCTCATCAGGATAATACGGGCATCTGTAAGTTGTAGTAATATAACCTGCTATCTGATCAAAAGTAAGAGGTTTTTTTGTAACCTGTTCTAATCTTTTTACATATTTATCTTCAACAAGTTTCCAGGAATCATTTAATGCATTAGAAAATATATCCATGTTTCCAGAATTGTAATAACTTTTCAATATTTTGCGCATTTCTTTTTTTGCTTCAGTAAACTCTTTACCATGTGCAGCAGCGACCATATTCTCAGGAAGATATTGTTGAAAATCATGCCAGAGTACAGAGCTATTACAGGTTTCCCAAATATTTTTTAAATCTATATTTTCATCAAACTTGAATTTTACTTTTGTCATCTTCAATATATCAAGAACTCTTTCTCCCTTATTTGGATTAAAAATACAAGAAATTAATGGTTTTTAAAATTATTTCTTTACCTTAACTATCTCTACTATCCTTACCAATATAATATGTCTCACAAATTGTTGCAGCCATCGCGTGGGACATTTCTGAAAAATTATTCTCACTTTCAATAAAGTTTGCTATATCTATTAATTTTCTTAAGTCTTTTATTTGGGTCTGATCATTATCCTCTTCTCTTTTTGCTGCAATATAATTCCTACAATAACTTATAAATGTGGATTTTTCCATTATATCTCCTCTTAATTAGGTCCCATATGATTCTTCATCGCCCTTTCAAGTGCTTGAATATCTCTTGTTGTCCTAGCAGTATAAGCATGTTCACTATATATTATGCTAAGGTTATGGGAGGCTTTACCACCATTTGTTAAAGATATATCAATTAAAGAAGTATTATTTGGAATATTTTTTTCTGAGTCTACTCCTTCAAAAATAAGTTTAGAATGAAAGTATCTAAAAAGTTCTGGGGAGTATTCATCCCTTATTATCCTTACTCCTTCAAGAAAGTTTTCAATAGTTAATCTATCAGAGACTGTCTTAGGAGATAAATATTGAACCTTCCATTGATCTTCACCAGAATCTTTAGGCCCAAAAACTAAAGGTACTTGTACTCTTTTGCAATCTTTAAAAATTGTTGTTGCTATTTCATAGAATTGGTCAGGAGAATTCTGTATGGTCATCCGATCTTTTCTTAATTCGTACAATTTTCTGGTATTCATATTTAACTAGAAAAATGTAATGTTTTTAAGAATTATTGTTATTCAATCCTTCACAAAAAACTTCTAAATTCTGCTTTTTCTTAAAATCTCAAGCTTTATAAGCCCTGATTTTGACCTTTATTCATGGGAAACTTTAAACCAAGTAATCGTGGAGGAAGAAATTCTGACCGAGATAATGATAGAAATAGAAGCCGAGGCGGCTTTAATGGTAGGTCTCAGGGCGGCTTTAATGGTGGGTCTCGAGGAGGCTATGGAGGCGGAGATAGGGACAGAAACCGAAACCAGGGCGGCTATGGCCGAAGATCTGATAGAAGACCAGAAATGCATGATGTTACTTGTGATAAATGTAAAAAAAGATGCCAAGTTCCGTTTAAACCAACTGGTGACAAGCCCGTCTTATGTGGTGATTGTTTTAGAGATAAGGGTCCAGGATCAAGTTTCGGTCCAAGATCAAGAAGCAATGGTTCTCAATCAATGTCTTCAGACAAGCTAGATCAAATTAACAAAAAATTAGACAAAATTATTGCTATTTTAAGTAATTTGGAAATGCTTGAAGATGACAATGATGATGAAGAAGATGATGGTGACGATGATGGTGAAGAAGATTCAGAAAATTAGACAAATTAAATATTAGATTTCTCTTAAAAATTATGATACTCAAGAATTCTTAAGGAGTTATTTTAAAGAGAATTCAGTTTAGAAATAATTTCTGCTTCTGCTAGTGTATCTAGCTTACAATACTCTTTTAATGCTGTCCTTACCCTTTCTCTCTCCTCTGGCTCAATGTTTGATCCATAAGTTACTCTTTGGTATTCAATACTTGCATTAAGTCCATGCGAAATATCCATATCTTCATAACCACGCACACCTTCTGGCAAGTTTAGTTTGCCTGCTTTTGTTTTACCAACCACAGCCGGCAAAACTTTTTTTAATGACGCACTTCCGCATTGACTCGGATGATAATAATAAAATTCTCTAAATGGAGTTAACAAATCATTCATACGCCCCAAAACTTCTTTGCCCCAATCTTTAAACTCTGGAAAAGCATTAATAGAATCTGTTACGACGCCGCTTTCAAACCTTTTACTGTATACTACAATGTCTCCAGTAGTATTAATATCTCTTTTTAGCTTTTTTAATAATTCTGGCCTAGGATCTTTTGTCCCTTCTGCTAAAAATTCCAGATGTTTTGTTTCTCCTTCTTTTTCTTGTTGAACATGCAGCGAGTATTGAAAAGGTATTTGTTGATACGGTCGTGTTCCATTAAATTTTGGGATTGCTGGGGCAAGAGTTTCAAAGTCTAAATAATATAATGGATATTTTAGGCTGCTTAAGAAATGCTTTATTGCTTCAGTATCAATATGTATTTTTCCATTAATTGCACACTCTTTTTGAATTTTTTGTTTATAACTCAATTCAATAGTTTTCGGGATATCTTTTATTTTTATTATGCCTTTATTATATAATTCTCTAGAAATTTCTCTGCCTCTAGCAAGATGAAAAACGTTTTCTTCTGGCAAATCTTTCCAACAATCATCTTTTAAAACACAATCATAGGGATCTTGACAATGCGCACCAATGCGTATTTTTGGTGCTTGATCCAGCGATATCATTTCAAACATATTGTTTATCTTTTTCTCAATCCCACTTATTGCCTTGTCAACACGTTCTGTTATGTCTTCTTTAACAAACAGTTTTTCAGGATCAACCTCACCTTGCTTAATATATTGATTGTTAATATGCATTAAATAACAGTTTCTAATCTCTAGCCCTGATTTCTCACAACTATATTTTTGAAAGCTAACATCGTCTATATTAATATCTTTAACCCTAGTTCCACTTTTTACTTCAACAATGTCCCATTTATTATCCTCTACCGGAACCAAAACATCAATCCTGGAATACACCTCATTATCTCCAACAAATCTTGCTTTAAATCCTGCTTCAAATAGTGGTTTTCTTTGTTTTAATAGATTAGAAGTTTGCTCAATATTACCTATAAAATCGTTTGTTGAAATGTCTATTCCGCCCATAAACTTTTTCTTAGCAATCTCTCCAACTTCATTACCACTTTTAAGCCTGTACTGTGTAGCTAAATCCTGGTCTGGTAATCTAGCTTTATCATTAACAGAAGTCCATAATAGGTGTGAGCATTGCAAGCCTTGAAGATATTTTGATTTTGTTAATAAGGGCATATTGTATGTATAAATTTGAGGTTTAAAGTGTTTTCTATACCATTTCAACAAATGAATTTCAAACTTTCTAAAATGTTGTTCAATGTTTGAGGCTCTTTTACAACAAAATCTGCTTGCTTAAAATTTGAATATCTTGTTAAATCATTTGGAGTAACAATAACTGGTATTTCATAACCTTTTTCTTTTGCTTGACTAACTCCTTGTGAAGTATCCTCGATTGCAAAACAATTTTTTAATTCTATTCCTTTAGATTTAACTAATTCTGCTGCTTTGCTATATTTTGGTTCACTTCCCGGAACAACTGCTATTTTAACAAAGTGATCCATTTCTGCTCTGCCTAAAATGTATTTTGCACGTTGCTCTTCTGTCCTGCTTACTAAATAAATGTCAATTTTTGTTTGTTTATGAAAATCTTTTACTGCATTAATATTTTCCCAAATAAGTGGTATAAAATTTTTTATTGGGTCATAAAAATCCATTTTCCCTTCTCGATATTCTTGCCAATCTTCTCCTACGTCTTTGATATTTTTCTTGCACCAAGCTAATTGTCCTTTTGCACTTTCCTCTCCAGATCTGCCTATATAATTTGCTGTGTAGGTCTGAAGAAAATGTTTACTTTCTAGTTCTGATAAATTAATGCCTCTTCTAACTAATTCTTGTACATATGCAGCATACTTAAACGGTTCAGTATCAATTAAAACACCATCTAAATCACAAAATAATGCACGCAGTGGTTTAGTTTTTCTAAGGGTTTCGCATTGTTTTTTTGTAAAGCTATCCTTGAAAAGGTCTTGCTTTAATTTCTGTGCAAGCCCTAAAAATATTTTATTTTCATTTAATTTCGCATGATTCATTACAATTTTCTCAATTTTTGCAAATGTTTGGTCATATGCTTCCTGAGCTTGTATGTCTAATTTTTCTTGCTCTTCTCTTTGCTTTTTGGGCAAATGGTCCCAATCTTCACCAGTACATTCACATCTTCCGTTTAAGTCATCCCTATAATTTAATTTTCGTAAAGTTTTTGATGCTTGCGCAAATTCTTCTAAATGACTTTTTTGCACATCTGGATGACCTTTAACATACTCATTAACATATTCTTGCCAATCGTAAGGTGATGAATAAAATTCCATGCATTTAAAATATCAAAAACATTTATATAGTATTCCCACGTTTTTCCGATAAAATGTGTTAAAATGAATCTTATAGAAGAACTTGGAAAAAATTATAATTTTCCTGAAAAACAAATAAGAATCCTAAAAAGTCTTGAATTTAGAGATTTAACTGCACGTGAATTATCAAAACAAACTCAAATACCCCTTGGTAGGCTTTATGAACATATTAATAATCTGCTTAGATCTAAATTAATTGAAAAGTCAAAGAAAAAGCCTGCATTTTATTCTTTTAAAAATAAGGAAGAAAAAATAAAAACTTTCATAAAAGATCAGTTTAAGGAAACAGTGGATAAAGAAGCCTTAATGCTGTCCTTGCTTGAGAAGGGTTCTGGTGATGTAAAACTATTAACAACACGTGAAGATTACATCTTAGAATGTCGCCGCATTTATAATGAAGAAGACAAGATATTTTCTATTGAGCGCGCGTCAACCCCACCTTATTACTTTTATCCAGAAGATTATGCTGACTACAAAAAAGTGAGAAAGTTTGTAAAAAAGAAAAGAGAATTAGTACTTGGTAATGATTCTTTAGAAAAATTGTACAAGGAGAACTATTTTGATAATTTAAATAAGCAAAAAAAATTTATAGGAATAACTAACAAGAAAAGTCTAACCGAGTTTTTGAACACCATGAAAAAAGCTTTAGGGCCTGATAAATTCAAAAAACAAATAAAAAAGATAATTAGGTTAGTAAACAGTAAAACAATACATTGTAAGGTTGTCAAGAGTGAATTTCCATACTATTTGTTAATTACAGATAATGTTGTTTTAATTTGTTTTGTTTCTAATGGAAAAGCGATCAATTTATTGATAAGAGATAAAGAAATAACAAAAAAGTTCAAAGTATTTTTTGAAAGCATGTATCGGGATGCAGAATATGTTTCATCTTTTTTAAAAAAGTTTTTGTGATGCTTAACTCAATAAATTTTTTTACTTAAGATATTTTCTCAAAAAAGGATAAATTCCTAACAAAGCAATCAACATACAAATGCCTGTTATTAAGAATCCACTACTAAACGAGATCATCATCACAAATCCTAGGACAAATGCAATACCTGATTGAAATAATCTCTGAATTTGCTGCTTAATTGAAAGCATAGTTGCTTTATACCTTTTATTCATTAAAAAGTTCTTAAGATAATATTCTTCAATTATTGGCTCTTGTCCGTGATACTGCCCGATCAATATCGCAAGAATAAAAACAATAATGTAAGGGTTTTTTAATTGCGAGCTTATTATGATTATTCCAGAGAATAAAAATATTTCATAAAATAATAATTTATAAATTTTTATTTTTTTAAGAATTTTTAGATTATGCCCAACAACAAACCAAATTACTCTTGAAAGTGCCATTATTGAACCAACCAAGACAATCGGAAGTCCTAAAGATTTTACAAAAGGTTCCTTAAATAATGAAAGTGCTATTATAAAACCCCCAAAAAGGCCTGTAAATATTGAAGTAGTATAGAATCCTGTCCCTTTAAATCTTTTAAGTTGAGAAAATATTTTTTCTCCTTCAGTATCTTTTGCACCAAATTTTATTTTCGGAGAGTACAGTAAAAAGGCCACAAAAATTCCAATTACATCAAAAATTAAATATATTTTTACTGGCATAATTAATGAAATTTTTGTCAAGAAAGGTAATATTAATATCATTCCTGCTGAAGCTAATGATGCCTTTGCTTTAATTTTCCCTTGAACCTCTCCATAATCATTTTCTCTTTTTAATCCTATGAGTGTATTATGCAAAAATGCGCTTCCAGTTCCAGAAGTAAATGCAAAACCAAAAGCAATAAAAATTGAACCTAAAGTAAAATAAATAAACGAGTTACCAAAAATAAAAAAAAGTGTTGAGATTAGCATAGAAAACTTTGCCAAAACTAATACTCTCTTATGCCCCCATTTGTCTGATAGGTATCCTGACGGAATTTCTAAAAGAAATCCTGCAAGCCAACCAATTCCAACATATAATCCAATTTGCTGAGCAGTAGTGTTTGCTAGAGTTAAGAAATAAATTGCCAAAATCGGCATATAATTACGCCTATTAGTTAACATAATTAGAAAATATTTCCAAATGTTTGACTTAAGCTTTTTTTGTATAGTTACACTTTTCCTCTTTTGCATAATTGTTAGAATCTTTAATGATTTATAACCCTATCTGAAAATATCTTTTTTTTTAAATAAAAAAGTAATAATAACTTTCTTAATGATTATGCTTCCAAAACCCTTAAATATAACTCTTCCTTAGTTTTCCTGTAATGGCAAAAAAAGAATACTTATTATCATTTTCAAGAATAAGTTTAGGTCTTATTTTTATTTGGGGATTTCTTGATAAATTGTTTGGTTTAGGATTTTCAACATTGCGTGAAAGCTCTTGGATTTCTGGAACTTCTCCAACACTCGGATTTTTAAAGTTTGCATCAAAAGGCCCTTTTACAAAACTTTTTCAAGCAATGATTGGAAATGTTTTTGTTGACTGGATATTTATGATTGGTTTATTACTTGTTGGATTTTGTCTAATTTTTGGCATTGCAAAAAAGATTTCAGGATATTCTGGAGCTTTAATGATGTTTTTAATGTGGCTTGCCGTTCTTCCTCCAGAGCATCATCCTTTTTTAGATGAACATATTATTTACATTTTTATATTAATATTTTTAGCACACACAAAAACAAAATTTAGTTTATCAAATCGGTGGAGAAATTTAAAACTTGTAAAAAAACATCCAATTTTAGAATAAATATTTTCTTTAGAACTGTTTATTCAAAAAGTTCTGGAAATTTTTCTTTAAAACTTTCATGAGCTTCATCATATTTATCTCTTAATTCTCTTGTAGTTAAAATCCTATTTAGACAAACGTCTCTTATTTCTATGGGTTCTTCATGGACAATACTGCGAAGATGCCCACTACATAACTTTCTACAATCTCTTTTTGAAATTTTTTCACGTAAGGCATAATGATAGTGCCTTACCATTGCAAGCGCTGTGTAATATTTTTCTTTATCTTTTTTGTCTAACTCTTGCCTTTGGTATGATTTTTGAATTACCTCATGAATCTCTAAATAATAATTTTTTAAAAGTAATCTTTTCTCTTGAATTTCATCACTAGTCCAAAGCTCTGATAAATGTTTTGTTTTAGCATCCATTATTTATTCTCCTTTTAATAGCTTTAATTTAGATACTTTTTGATGGCTCGTAAATATTTTTTCTTTTTTAGAACTGTCTTACAGATTCCATGACTGCCTTTTTTGATTAATGTTAATTTACATCTTGTAATCTTGGCAAAGTTTATTGTTGGACCTACTGGGACAACATCATCGTCAAGTGCATGAAATATCCAAAGTTTCTTAGCGTCTACTTTGTCAATTTCTGTGATCGGGTTATAAAACTTACCTTTAGCCAAATTGTTCCAGTTTTTCATATCAAACCTATACCCTTGTCCAAAAGCTTGCTTAACAAAACGTCCTAGTTTGTTCATTGGTTCAACTTTGCTATCTTTTGTCCAATCAATAACCGGGGCAATAGCAACCGCTTTTTTTACTCGTTTATCTTTTGAATTAAGTATAACTGCAGGACCTCCAAAACTTGTTCCTATTAGGTATATTTGCGGATTTTGTATTTTAATCTTTTTATTGTCCCATAATTCTGTAAAAGGTTTATGGATCTCGTCAATAACATCTTTTATATCAAGATGCGGTGATTTTTGTAAGAACTTGCCACTACTTTCCCAAGTTCCCCTAAAACGTGGGAAAAAGATCCAGTATCCAAGCTTACAAAGTTTTTCAATACGTTCCTTTTTTGAAGGAACTGTAGGCATGCCGCCTGCTAATATGATTACTTTATTACTTTTCTTTTCAGGAATAGCAAATTCGCATATAATGTCCTTTTTAAAAACTGTCCTATATATTTGCATATCACAGGATAGGTAATATCTGTTTTTAGAGTTTTCTATTTTTAAGGCAAACCTATATATACTCATTATTATCTATTTTATTAATAAAGAGAGGATGAAAATGTATTCAAAGTTTTTTAAGGTAATTCTAAAACCCCAGACTTATTTGAACTTAATTTATTTATTAATCTCTCTTCCTCTTGGAATGATCTATTTTACTTTTCTTGTGACAGGAATCTTTTTAGGCCTTGGGCTTAGTATTGTTATTATCGGTCTTCTGATCTTGGCTTTGATGAGTATAGGATGGTATTGTCTTGGACTCTTTGAAAATAAGTTAACATCTATTGTTTTAAGGATGCCTATGTCTCAGATGGCGTCAAACCATGCGCTTAGAGAAAAAACTGCTTGGAAAATGTTGAAAAAACATCTAAGCAATCCTGCAACCTGGAAAAGTTTGGCTTACTTACTCATAAAGTTCCCAATAGGAATTTTGTCTTTCGTACTTGTTGTTGTATTGATTCCAACATCTATTGTCTTGATTGCTTCCCCAATAATCTTTTATTTGTCAGTAATCATTCCTAAAATGGAATTTGTAGTAATTAATGGTACTCAAATGATTACAAGTTATTGGCCAACCTTTATCTTTACAATACTTGGAATACTGTTGTTATTCGTATCGCTTCACCTACTTAATGGTTTAGCCTATGCATCTGGATTATTTGCAAAACTTCTTTTGAGTGATCCAAAGGTAAAAGTTAAGAAAAAGAAGAAATAATTGGATTTATTTTTCTGCTGTAAGATGAAACTTTTAATTCTTAGTTATTAAAAAAAAGTGGCCTGCAGGGGATTTGAATCAGGGAGATACAGATAAATATTTAAATTACTAAGCACAAAAAATAATATGAAACTAAAAAAAATGGAAAAAGTAATCAGTAGGGATTCTCCTCTTGCAAATAATTATGCCTGGTATAGGGGTTATACTGTTGGAATGAAAAAAGAATTAGGGTGGGGTTATTCAGATACAGTTTTTTTAATTCAGGGTAATATTCATGATATTATGAGGCCTCCTGAAGAACATGCAAAACTATTTCCAAAATTTGTATTTAATAAACTAAACAAGGATAAAAATTACTTAAATGATTTATTTAGCAAATTTTCAGAACTAATCCAAGAAACAAATGAATTCTTTGGAAAAACCAAAAAAATTGAAAAAATCAATAATGACGAATTAGCAGTAATTTATAACAAATATGTTAAATATGTTGAAAAAGTAATGGGCCCATTTATTATAGCTTATTATTTTCCAAATTGGTTAGAAAAAGATAAAAAATTATTAAAAAAGTATCAAAAAGAATTTGATATATCTATGGCTGCCAGAAAAGAATCTGAGTACTTTTTCCCAAAAGGAGAAGTTTTAATGAAAAATATTTTAAAAATAATTCAAGAAAAATCAGACATATCTTCTGATTTAATATATTTTCTATCAAATGATGAATTGTTAAATTATTTAGTAAATAATGAGAAACCAGATATTTCAAAACTGGAGAAAAGAAAAGAAGGTGTTCTTTTATCAAATGCTGGAATAACTATAATAGATAATAGGCCTCTCCCAAAAGTTTTTGAATCAATTGGTTACAAATATGTTGTAGAAAAACATGAAGATGTTAAAGAATTAAAAGGTGTTGTGGCTTGCAAGGGAAGTGCTAAAGGAAAGATTAGGGTTTTATATAAAAAAAATGATATCTCTTCTCTAAAAAATGGGGAAATATTGGTAACTGCAATGACAACTCCTGAATTTTTACCGGCTATGAAAAAAGCAGTAGCATTTATTACTGATGAGGGTGGAATTACTTGTCATGCAGCAATTGTGGCAAGAGAAATGAATAAGCCATGTATAATTGGAACAAAGATAGCAACAAAGGTTTTAAAAGATGGCGATAAAGTTGAAGTTGATGCAAATAATGGCATCATAAAAATTATTTAAATATGTCTCTTCTAGTAGAAAGTAAAATGGCCTGCAGGGGATTTGAACCCCTGACACCCGGCTTAAAAGGCCGGTGCTCTAACCAGGCTGAGCTAGCAAGCCATATTAACAGTATAGTAAACTAAACAGTTAATAAAAACATGAGATTTTTTTGGTTTAAAAATCTTTGCGATTATCTATTATTATCATATATCCTCAACTTCATTAATCTATATAAATAAGATCTTGTTTGTTCATATTATGCAAGCTTATCTTGATATAATAAGAGAAATCCTGGAAACAGGGGTAAAAAAAGAAAACCGTACTGGTATAGACACTATTGCGACTTCTGGCTTGACTTTTAATCATGATATGTCTAAGGGTTTTCCGTTGCTTACAACTAAACAAATGCCTTTCAAATGTATTGCTTCAGAACTTGAATTTTTTATTAAAGGCATAACTGATAAACAATGGCTGCAAGATCGAAAAAATCACATCTGGGATGAATGGTGTTCACCTTTAAAGGTACGTTATGGTCATGACGATGTGACAAAAATGGAGATGAAACAAGAACGAGACCTTGGGCCAATTTATGGCTGGCAATGGCGTCATTTTGGTGCTGAGTATAAAAGTTTTGATACCCCCTACACCGGGTTTGGCTATGATCAACTAGCAAATGTTGTTAATGACTTAAAAGATAATCCAAATGATCGGCGCATGATTGTTAGTGCCTGGAATCCGCTAGACTTGCATAAAATGGCTCTACCTCCATGCCATTATTCTTGGCAAGTAACTGTGACAGGGGACAAACTAAACTTAATGTGGAACCAAAGGTCTGTTGACTCAGTGCTTGGTCTGCCATTTAATATTGCAAGTTATGGTATTTTGCTTCATTTGTTAGCACGCGAATCAAACTTACGTGAAGGCAAACTAACCGGTTTTTTAGGTGATACTCATATCTATGCAAACCAGATGGATGGTATTGAAGAACAATTGTCTCGCACCCCCTATGATTTACCAAAAATAAAAACAAAAAATTTTACTTCAATTTTTGATTGGCAATACACAGACACAGTAAGGGGTGAGTATAAGTCTCATGATAAAATTTCTTTTGATATTGCAGTATAATGATGACAAAAAAATTATCTTTAATTGTTGCAATGACTACTGATTTGGTTATTGGAAACAAAGGAAAATTGCCTTGGCACATATCTGAGGATTTAAAACTCTTTAAAGAGATAACAACCAATAATACTGTCTTAATGGGCAGAGAAACTTATTTTTCTATTCCTAAAAAATACCGCCCTTTGCCAAGCAGAAATAATATTGTTTTAACTTCTCAAGATTTAGAAGAAGAGGGTGTAGATTTTTGCCCAAGATTTGTTGAAGCTTTAAATCTTGCAAGAGAATATAAAAATGAAATATTTGTGATTGGCGGCCGGTCTTTGTATCAGCAAACTTTGCCCTTAGCGACACACATGTATATTTCAAAAATTAAAAAACGCTATGTTGGTGACACTTTTTTCCCAATGTTTAATGCAGATGATTGGGAACAAATCCATGAAAAAGAATTCAAAGAATTTGATTTTCAAATTTATACAAGAAAATAAAAATAAGGATTAAACTTTCCCACCTTTTTTTTGATAATCAATATCATCTTTTAGTTTTTGTTGAGTTTCTTCAACTCCAAAAGTAAATGCAGGATGATCAGAATTCCAGGTTCTTTTTTCAAGGTTGTCATTTCTCATTCTTTCAAATTCTTCTTTAAAAGCCTCATCTTTATAAAAATAATCTCCATAAATATGAAGCGAGTCTGAAGTATCAAAGTAACTACCAACTTGAACTGGTTTTCCAATTCTGTCTTGCAGTCTTTGGGCCATATCTCTTTGCCAATCAGTAATAGCAAAAACATTCATAAACCACGCTTTTGCTAAATCTCTGCTTCTCCAATGACTATTAAGATTTAATTTGTATCCTTTACTTTCGTCTTCAAGATCTACTGGAAGCGGCCTAAACCATAACCTTTGTAAACAAGGCCGATTACTTTCAAGACCTGGGTCTGCACTTGGCATCCAGGTTGTTGCCTGAGCGCCTTTGCTTGTAATGTCTCTTTCTAAATCATCAATAACCTTTTCCATTTGGTCAACAGCATCTTTGGCAGGAACAATAAACCCTCTATTATCTGCATTTAGATCTGTACTTAATCTATAATTTGTTAATCTCTCATGATAAGTATAGGTCCATTTTTTTGCTTGAGGATCTATCCAATGATCATGCACTCCATTAACAACTTCTTGTCTATAAACTTCTAAACCCTCGGGTCCTGCTGGAAATCCTGGTAAAGATATTCTAGGTTCGTTAAACGGGTTTGCAACTTTAATACTAATTGTCCCTTCTTTACTTTTTGGAGTCTCTTTAGTATTATCATAATGTGTCCCTACTCGTGCACCATTATCCCAACAAGAAATCATTGCAAGCTCCCATGCTGCAGGAATTGTATTTGCATAAACAGCAATATGCGGAATATTTCCTTGCACAGGTTTGTCTAAAATATATGTTCCCCGATCATCAACATGCATAATGTTTAGTGGAGTTTCATAGTCCCCTTTTGCTAATTGTTGCACACTCTCTTTTGCCATTATTTATTTTTGTGATTTTAGTTTATATATAATACTATAGTATAATGTATTTGTTTAATCATATAATAGTATTTTAAGCAGAATCTTGTGAATTTTTTCATATGGATGCTTTAGAAATGTCATTATTAAGAATGGGCTATGAATTAGCTGTTAAATGTCCTTTGTCTGAAGATCATGACCCTGTGCAAGATCAAAGTATGTTTCCAAATATTAAAGAATTATATAATAAGTTTAAACATTTAGGTTTTAATGAGGAAAGTGTTGTTCACATCAAAAGTCAGGATAAAGGTTATATTGCACGCATTTATACTAAAAATTCGTTTTAAAGAAACTTTTATAAGTTCTTAAAATCTATTAACTTCATGAAGGCATGGTTAAAAGGCGGATTAATTGCAGCAATTTTAGATATTGTTTTAGTTATTTTGGCAATAGTTAGTTCAAACCCAAAAGAGGCTCAAATGCTTGCTCTTGGAATTACTCAGTTCCCATTCACCGGATTAATTTTTCTTTTAGGGTCAAGTATAGAAATAAATTCTATGATTACTGTAATTATTGGAGGGCTTGTCACTTATTTTATTATCGGGGCTCTAATTGGATTATTAATTCATAAAATAAGGTCTAAAAAATAATAAATTTTATTATAACTAGTTTTAAAGAAACTTTTTTATCTTTTCTTCAATAACATCATATGTTTGTGATCCTACTACTCTATCAACTTCTTCACCTTCTTCAAATATGACTAAACACGGGATGCTTGTTACTTTACATTTATTTGCTAGTGTCGGATTATCATCAATATTAATTTTTACAAATTTTACATCTTTCATACATTCAGATGCTGCTAAATCTTCCATAACCGGCTCCATCATTAAACATGGCATGCACCATTCTGCAAAGAACTCTACGACTACTAGTTTGTGTCCGTTTTTGACGATATCCTGAAATTCTGTGTTAGTAATCTCCATTGCCCAGTCATTTTTAGTGACCATTTTGCCCTCACACCTCTTAATGTTTCACAACTCATTAGAAATGTATAGAAAAATTACGTTAATAAACCTTTCTTTAAGCAAAAATGTTACTTTTTAAAGGATATCGACTATTTTGCCTTTTTTTAGCCACAACCCTCAGAATCACCACAATTTGTACATTTTCTGCAACTAGCACCACTTAATTCTGTTTCATGACCGCAACTAATACAAAACTCTTCACCAAGAGGAATTTTACCGTTTTCTACCTTGTCTTCATAAAGCGGCTTAATCTTACTAATCTCTCCCTGACGCATAACATTATCTATAAATTTTATTCTTGACTCAAAATGTTCCATTCGTCTTCTTCTAGCTAAAACATTGCATCTTAAATTTTCCATTTCATTTTCTGTTGGTTCGACATTACAAACAGTTGTATCTCCTAAATAATTAAGCGCAACATATTTAGCAACAAAATCTTCAATAGATGAACATGTTTTAATGTGTGGATGATTTACCATACCGTTGATACTTCCTGAAGCCCCTAGGTTATGCTTGATAAATTCTTCAGTTGGTTCTCCTCTTTGCCTGTTACGTGAGGCTTCTTTTGCCCATGTATCATATATTGCACTATATTTTGAGCCAGATCTACCAAAGGATACAAACGCGTCTGCAAAAGATCCTGAAGGTGGCCGATTACTATATTCACCAATCATGACATGAACTCCTGCATTTCCAATATCTATATTCCACCCAAATCTCTCAATTGGGTTACTTGGTTTGTCTCTTGTTCCCCAGTTTAATACTTGATTTCTCCGATCCTTTGACATAACATTTACTGGTTGTATTCCTTTTGATCCGTCTATGTATAAGCTAATAGATTTAAGGCCAAGTTTCCATCCTTTAACATACGTATCTTTAACTTCTTCTATGCTTGATCCTTTTGGAAGATTAACAGTTTTTGAAATAGCACCTGACAAGTGTGGTTGTACTGCTGCCATCATTTTCAAGTGTCCGTCCACATTAATTGTATTATCCCCAAATGCTGTAGAAAATACTTCATAATGCTCTTCTTGAAGGCCTGGTGCTCCAATAATACTTCCTCGGTCGTTTATATAATCTAATATTCCTTCTAATTTATTGTCCCTGTATCCTAATGCTGCTAATCCTTTTTCAACACATCCTGCTACGTCTCTTTGTAATTCTCCTCCTCCAGCAAGGCCTTTTGTTGATTTTAATGCAATCATTGGTTCTATTCCTGTACAGTCAACATCCATCATAAAACCAATAGTTCCTGTAGGTGCAAGTAATGTTGTTTGTGCATTTCTATATCCATGCTCAGTACCAATTTTTAAAGCTTCGCTCCATTCTTTGTCTGCTTCATCAATAAGATTTTCAAGTCCTCTTACTCCTTGGGCTCTTTTTATTGCTTTAGCTTCACTATGATGCATTCCAAGTACATTTAACATTGCTTCTTTATTTTTTTCAAATTCTGCAAATGGTCCGACTTTTGAAGAAATTTCTGCAGAAACTTTATATGCATAACCTGTAATAAATGAAGTTATTGCAGAGGCAATTGATCGCCCTTCATCAGAATCATAAGCAATTCCTCGCTCCATTAATAATGCTCCAAGGTTTGTATATCCAAGTCCAAGTGGTCTAAAATTATGAGAATTTTTTGCAATATCTTCTGAAGGGTATGATCCATAATCAACTAATAATTCTTGAGAAATTATTGAAGTTTTGATCGCTTTTTTTAATTTTTCTGTATCAATTAAACGCTCATCATCTGAAAATTTTGTTAAGTTTAATGATGCCAGGTTACATGCAGAATCATCTAAAAACATGAATTCTGAACACGGGTTACTTCCATTGATTCTTCCAGAGTTCGGGCATGTGTTCCATTTATTTATTGCAGTATCATATTGTAATGCTGGATCTCCGGTAACTGTGGCAGCTCTTGAAATCTGGTTTAGTAATTGAGAAGCATGCACTGTTTTACGTTTATTTGTAACTCTTTCAAGAAACCTTTTATCTGGAAGGTATCTGTCATCTTGATACTCTTCTAATGGAATCTCTTTTTCTTCACCGGCTTTATCAGCTGTTCGAAACCATAGGTCCCATTCTTTTCCTTCTTCTGCTGCTATCATAAATTCATCTGTAACTCGTACACTATTATTTCCGTTTTGTCCATCAACTGTCTTGTAGGCTTCACTTTCTAGGTCTCCTGGCCCTTGTGGGCCCCATGCAGGATTTGCAGATAACCATAACGCCTTTTTCTCTTCTTCAACTTTCCAGTTAATAAATCTATAAATGTCTGGATGATCACAATCACAAATAACCATTTTTGCAGCACGTCTTGTCTTTCCTCCAGATTGTATTCTTCCTGCAATAATGTCATAAATTCTCATAAACGAGCCCATACCTGATGCAATACCGCCCCCGCTTAGTGGTTCGTTTATTCCTCGTAGTGTAGAAAAATTAGTACCAGTTCCAGATCCAAACTTGAAAAGCATGCCTTCTTTTTTTGCATGCTCTAGGATACTTTCCATACTGTCATCGATTGACTGGATAAAACATGCAGCACATTGCGGATTTTCATATGCATCAATATTGTTTGTTATTTGGCCGTTTGCACCTAATGCCCAGTGTGAAGAATGTCCGTTTGAGTGTTCAGATACTCCATATTTAGAATAAAGCCCAACATTAAACCATACCGGAGAATTAAACGCCTGCATTTGATTAATGTTAAGGTATGCAAGCTCTTCTGTAAAATTTCCTTGTTGAGATTCATCGATTAATCCTTGTCTAACTCCTTGTTCTGATACGGTTTCTGCAACACGATAAACTATACTTTTTAAACTTTTTTCTGCATGATCATCTCCGTTTCCTTTATAGGCATACTTATTAGAGACTACTCGTGATGCTAAATCGCTCCAATCTTCTGGAAATTCAATCCCTTTATTAGAATATATTACTTGATTGTTTGTTCCCAAGATTTCAATATCACGTTTTGCAAAATTAAAATAAGAATCTGCAGTTCTTCCCTTTTCTGTAAAATATCTGTCAAATGTTAATGGTGCTGCTGTTAATTGTTCCATTTTATAATTCTTTGATTTCCTCTTTTAATTCTTTTAAGTCAAAATGTTTGTAAACAGAAGCAAACCTAATATATGCAATTTTGTCAAGTTTTTTCAGTTTGTTCATCACCAATTTACCTATCATATCAGATTTTACCTCCTTTCCCTTTCGAAGCAATTTTTCTTCAATTTCTTCAACTACTTTGTCAATTTTGTCAACAGATACTGGACGTTTTTCGCAAGCCTTCATTAAGCCAATTTTTAGCTTATCTTTTGAAAATTTTTCACGTCTTTTGTCACTCTTGACAATAATTATGCTCTTTTTTTCTGGTTTTTCATATGTTGTGAACCGTTTCATACATTTTTTACACTCACGCCGTCGTCTTGTCCCGTCAGGGGCTTCTCGTTTGTCTGTTACATGGGTATTTTGTCCGCAAAAAATGCATTTCATCACATCACCTCGAATTCTTAAGACATACAACATATTGTATACCTCATTTTTAAAACTACAATAAATTGTGGTTTACAAAATTATTTAGAACAATCTAGTATATAAATATTGCTGTAGTTTAAGATATAGAAATGCATACAACATGTAGTAGTTGAACATATACATCCGAGGAGACACTTTTCAAGGGATACAATTTTTAGAGGATTATTTTTTAAAATAATTTGCAACTCTTTCAGACAAAATGTTTGCTACAGTTCTGTTCTTCATAAGTATGACATTAATCTCATTTTCTTCCTCAAAAAGTTTGTTAATCTCACCCATATCCATCTGGTCTAGGTTATCAATCTTATCAAAAGCAGAGGAAATTTTATTAATTAACTTTTTTGGGGTATAAATTTGTATTACTAGGTCATCAATAATAACAAAATCAAACTCGTTTTCAAGATCTATATTGATTTTACTTTTTATGCCTACTTTTTCATAAAAATTAGCACAAAATTTTGCTATAGCAGAATTATCATTTACAGCTAAATGTACGCGGGCTGGATTAAGGATTTTTGTTAATATTTTATATTCTGCACGTGAGATAAAAAGTGGCCACCATTCAAACTTCCAATAAGAATAACACGGCAAGTCTTTAAATTTATCATTAGTTAGAAATTTTTCAACCTGATGCATGAGAAATCTATCTAGGTTAGCTAAACTATCAAACGTAAAAGACTGCATATTTTCCCCTTCTTTTAATTTTTTCCCAATCAATGAATTATTTTCTGCATACATTTCTTCTAAATTTGTTGAGAATTCTTTTAAATTCTTTATCCATTCCGGATTTAAGCTATATTCTAATTTATTTTTCAAAATAATACGTTTTTCACTTAATTCTTTTAATGCTTTATGGATTGCTTGATAAGAAACACTTACTTTATATCTTTTCTTTAATATGTGATGAATCTTCTTAAGGCTTAACGGCCACTCAACAACTAGCGTATTAACAATTAAATCCTTAATATTTTTCTCGTTCGTTCCAAATCCAGGTATATCTATTGAGTAAGGCATATAATATAGAGACATCTCAAATTATAAACTTTTGGGTTGATTTTTTTTCTACTAATATTACTTATCTAATTGTCCCTATGAACTATTAATTAAACATTTTAGAGGATAAAACAAATGGGATCAAATAATAATTACAAGCCATCAATAGATCTTGACAAGTTAAGAGATCATTATAGGGATAATAATATTGATGAAAATAGGCCAGTAAGTTATAGAGATTTGGAAGCGTTAGGTATTACAAAGATTGAGAATAGATATGAACCCAAACAACCCGGATTAGTGCGTGAGTTAGTGACCGTTGCAGGCCTTGGCTGTATTGTTGCTTTACTTGGTGGATTTCAGGCTGATAAGAATAAAAAGTAACTGTAAGGAGGTCAAAATGCCAGAGTTTAAAAAATCAAGACGATATGCAGATAATCATGAAGTTGTTCATAATGGGGAAGCGATTAAATTTCATGATAAGGAAACAGGGCAACTTTACAGAAACTTAAAAGAAGCATGTAGTAAAGATACTGGATATGGACAGCGGTTTTTTTTTGATGATAAGAGCTGTGTAGATGCATATGATGGAGGAATTATCCTTAAATCAGAGAAGCGAAATGGTACTTGGGAAAGACTGGAAATGAGTTATAGGGATGCAAGACGTCTTTTAGTTTCTATTGAAGAGCAAGTTTCTGTTGAAGAAAAGTTAAAACGTATGTAATTTTTGTTTTTTTTTCTCCCCTACATAGCCATGGCAGCTTGCTTCAATGAATCAAACTGCTGTGTGTTATGCTGTACTAAATATATTTCTCAATCAAAACTGATTGATTTTAACTTTTTTGGAAGTATGTCTTGTCTTTTTTTTCTGTTCCCAAACAATGCGTGATAGTACTTGCCAATCTCATCTGTTACTTCAAAGTTTTCTTTATCTATTAATGGCTTATCATAATCGTTTGCAAATCTTTTTTGTGCAACATTTTCTATTTTATCAGTTCCACCATATATTTTGTTGTCTTGAATCTTAAAAACAGTTTCAGTTCCACTATTCCCATCTTTTATTTCTCCAGAAATCATAATTGCAGACAATTCTCCGAATCCATTATCCCTCATGGTGGGTCTAAAATTTCTCATCTCATAAGTTATTCCAAGTGTTTGAGTTTTCAAATTATATTTTTTCTGCAGTTCAGTTTTTAATTGACTGACTAAAAGTTCTGGCTGAAGTTTATGATGCCCATGTTCATCAACTAAGTCTTTTGAAGCATGCTCAAATCCACTGATTCTTGTTCCTTCTGGAACAACAACCATTGCAAAGCGCCTTCCAAATTCTTTTTCATTTTTATCTTGAGCATTAATGATAGTTTCATATATTTTTTCAATAGAGTGTCCTGGATGATTTTCTGGAAGTTCTCCATAAATAAATTTATCAGCAAGACCCCAATAAGTAAGTGCAATTCCAACCCAATTAGATTCTCTTCCAAAATGTCCAACTAAATATGGGAGATCATTTGTCCATGCCCCTGAATAATGTTGATGTATCATTTCAACCCCATGACTGACTGCACTATGAAATCCATTTGTAAAATCAGTATAAGCTTTTTTTCCTCCAAGGTCATTATCCATTGTTTTATTGATAACATAAAAATCTGCTAAATTTCCTAACTCTTTGCTTAAAATATGCATTTGCATACTATGATCATCTCCTCCGCTTCCAACGATAGCATCAAATTTTCCTTTTTTAATAAAGTCTCTTGCTTTTTGCATTTTTTCAGGATCAATATTTCCTTGCTTATCTTTTAATGAATATCTCCCAGAACCTGCAACAAACCCTGCAAAATCTTTTGGAATATTGTTAACTTCTAACTCATAAGCAGTTCTTGTTTCAAAACATTTAAACCCATCTTTTCCACCAAAAAATTTGTATTCCTTAGGTTCAAGTATGTCAATAAGTCTTCTAAAACTAGCATTTTGGTTACAAATATGCCCGCCTAATGCAAGGCAAAGAACATTTTTTACCATAAATTAACAGCTATTTCTTAATTTATAAGAATTATCAATATAGAGAATATATTTTAATTTTCTTTTTTTAAGCAGCCAGACTTTGCTCATCGGCTAAATCTAGTAATTCACGCGGATCAAACTGTTGGGTATTATACTGAGCAAGATGGCGTACTGTATAGAAATAATCACTAGTTTTTATTGTATCTTTTGCTTTGACAAAAATATAGTCACCTTTATGATCAATAATTTCTGCGTCATGTTTTTCTAGCTCTTGACTTAATCTTTCATATGATTTAGAAATTAAGCTAGTCATGCTTGAAACACTTTGTTTATATCTTGCATAAAACCTGTTTTCAGTTTTTTTCTTTCTTTGCCACTGATTATATAAAAACACAAAACGCTTTGAATTCATATCAATATCTAAATCATTTATGTCGTTTGCAACTTCAGATAATAAGTCTTCAAATTTATCAAAATTCTTTAAAAAGCTTGTCAAGTTTCGTTTGCCATGTTTGTTAAGTTTTTGATACACTGCGTCACAATTATTACGTAAAAGATATAAATCAAGGTCATGTAACATATATCCAGGAACTTCGCCGTCAAAAAGTTGTAATTGTCCTGCTTTTTTCTGGCGACGTTTTGGAAGCAGTATATGTCTACCTTTACCTTCTAAAGCCATGTAAATACTTCTAAAATGGTTCTTTAAAAAATTAAACGATCCATATAAACTGTCCAACTTTTCTTTATCAACCATGTCTTCTAATCCTTCAAATTTTGTGGTATCAATGGATTGCTCTCTAAAGATTTTACTTTCACGTCTTGCAAAATAATAGTCGACCAATACCTCGCGTTGCAAATTTTTCAAGTACTGTAAGTATGGAATTTTTTCGTCTTCTTCTAAATGCTTGTATAATGTTTTAAATCCTTTAAAACGTATAAAACTAGATTCACGTATCCATTCTTCAAAAGGTAGATATAACTGGTAAACGTTTTCATGCTCACCTTTTTTTGTTCTAGTCTCAAGGCCTGCCCACTTCATCATTTTTGTCTTTAATTGCGGAAATCTTTTCTTAAAAATCTGGACTTCATTTTCGCGCATTTTTTGTTTATATTTCCAATACCTTTGATTATGTGACCGGTCGTAATGTTCTTTATCATGAAGCTTGTTAACACAATTAGTATGAAAAGCAAGTTCTGTCAAAGTACAGTATGGTATTACTGTTTTCATTTTTTCTAGTAATCTTAAAAATGGCCCTTTTTCTATTATATCTCTTACAGGCTCAACATCACTGCACACATAATCAAAAATTCTGTCTGCTGCACGGTCACGAATCTCTTTAGTTCTTCCTAAAAATCGTTGAAGCTCGACTGTACGTAACTGTGCATGAGTTAATGACTTTGTAAAATCTATTCCATGAAAGTTTGCAACAGATGCAAGTTTTAGGCTACTACCAAGACTTTTTTGTCTAAGCCACGGATAAAATATCGCATTAAGCCATAATGTATCAATATAAATTAAGTCTTGTTTTAGTCGCTGGAAAAATGAACGTACAAAGTCCCGTTTTGGGTTAATATCTTCTACTGCTGGATGAAATGTTTCTTTATTAGTTTTTGCAGCTTCCCTTACTTGCGTGATATCATAAACTTCGTTATGTCCTGAGCATAATACTGGTTTTCGTTCCTGCATATTCTTGTTAAACGCAGCAATTAATTCCTTTTCTGTTTCAAAGCTTAAAACTTTATATCCTTGAATCTCTTTTTTCTTATACTCCATGTTTGGATCCCAGATGTATACTTCTTTAACTTCTCCTTGTTTGCCATCACAATTTTTCCAAATTGTTGCAATTGATGATACTTTAGAATCAGCAATGTCTTCCCATAACTTTACTTTTCCAACATCCTCAATATCTACTGTTAAACGTTCTTCAAGCGTTTTTATGGTCTTTAGTCTTTTTTCATGTTTACCATCACTATCTTCTAGCTTTTTGTCAAGTTTTAGTAATTTTTTTCTTGCCTTAAGATATACTTTTTCTTTTTCACTTTTAAATAATGGTTTTTCAATATCAAAATAAAGCCAGGGCATGTTTCTAATATCGTTTTCACCTAAGAACTCAAAATTAATATACTCTTGAAGTTTTGACAAATCTATTTCCTTTTCACCTTTTTCGTTTGGTTTTAACTTCATTAGCAATCGTGAAAACTTTTCAGTATCTTGTGAATGTATTTTTCGTTCAGGATAAAATCCACGAAATCTTAATGTCTTGTCATAATTGCCTGTTTCAAACTTTCCTGGCAATTTTTTTAGAAGCTGCGCATTTTTAGGCAATTCCATCTCTAAAACGCTAAAATTTCCAGAAGGCCACTCTTCTATTTTATATTTGCATAGATCTTTGTCCTTAGAAATTTTTTCTTTGATCTCATCAACTGCTTCTTGTCCATAAATATGGCTTGTTGATACACAAACATTAGTTTTAGCAAAAATCTTTACTTTCTTAGCTTTTTCTCCAGGATCTGGGATATAATAAAAATTAAGAACAAGTCTGTTATCTTCTTTTTGTTTTCTTTCAAATTCTTGAAAATTATTAAACCAAACGCCCACTTTTCGTAATTCTTAGTGAGTGTTTCTTGTTTATAATGATTATTGTGAATTAACTTTAAATATCCTAAATTATACTATTATGGTATGAAAAAGATACTAAAAGAAAATACATACAAAAATATACTCTTAATTCTTATTTTAATCAGTTTTTATTTTCCAATAAAAACTTATCTTACTGGCTTAGGTCTTGATATTAACCCTGATTTGGCAGATAATCTCTTATGGGTAAGCTCTTTAATTGCAGTAATTGCCTGTTTTGGAAATTTTGAATTTAAATATGAAAAAGTAGATTTAAGCAAAGCAAGTCATAGACTGCTTGCACATTTTATTTCTGGTAGTTTTACTTTAATTATTGGAATCTGTCTAATTTTTACGTCTATTACTTTATCAATAATTGTCGGACAATTTATAATAATGGACCTGACTTTTTTGTTATTATATGTTGCATGCATAAGTTATGATCGATGGGATGTTTATCAGATAAAAAATATCTAAAAATAGCGTGGTTTGGTTTATTTAATCATCAAGAGCTTCATCAACTAAGAATTCTGCAGTATTTTGGTTTAAAGCAACAGGAATATTCTTGATAACTGCCATTCTAATTAAGGTTTGAATATCATGCTCATGCCCGTGAGGCGTACGCGCATCAATAAAGAAAAACATTACATTAATTGATTCGTCAAGTATTTTACTTGCAACTATTACATCCCCTCCGTCTGGCCCGTGACCTAATACTTCTAATTTTAGTCCGGTAGCTCTATAAATAGCTTTAGCAGTTCCTTGTGTCCCGACTAAATTAAACTTGCTGAATAACTTTTTATTCCTTTTAACAAAGGACGCCATAACCTTTTTTTGTGTATCATGCGCAACAAATGCGATAGTTTTTTTCATAAATTATAGAGTGGTTTTTAGTATATAATATTATCTAATGAGTAACAAATAATCACACAAAAGTATTTATTTGTAAATGCTTCTTTAATTAACATGAAAACCTGTTTTATATTTCCAGGGCAAGGAAGTCAATTTGTTGGTATGGGAAAAGATTTATATGATAAGTATCCTGAAGCAAAATATATTTATGATGCAGGGGACGAGATTTTAGGGTATAGATTAACAGATTTTATGTTTAAAGAGTCAATGAATAAAGATCCAGAAAATAATTTGAACACTACGATCCATACTCAACCAGCAATTTTAGTAAATAATTTAGCATACTTTTCTGTTCTAAAGCAACAATTTGAGCCCAATTTACCTATTGGCCATTCTGTTGGAAATTATGCTTCTCTTGTAGCTTTAGACATGCTTAGCTTTGAAGATGCATTAAAACTAGTCAAAGTACGCTCTCAGTTAATGACGCGATGCATTCCTAAGGGGCCTGATGGAGAAAAAGAAAAAGTAATTCCTGGGACAGCATATATGGCCGCAATTATTCTTGACGATCCTTCAATAGTAGACAATGCTTGTGAAAGATTTTCAACACTTGAAAGTAAGGTTGAAGTTGCTAACATAAATTCACCAACACAAATAGTAATATCTGGTCATAATGATGCTGTGATAACTGCTGTTAATTATTTACAAGAAAATGGTGCAAAAATATGTACATACCTTACTAATGTTGAGGGTCCTTTTCATTCATCTATAATGGAACCTGCTAGTGAGTGTATGGAAAATGTTTTAGAAGACGTTGATATAAATATTTCAGAAAGCCCTTATATTCCAAACTATACTGCAGCTCCGGTAACTGATCCTATGAGTATAAGATCTCTATTAGCATTACAGATAAGTGGCTCAGTAAGATGGAAACAAACTCTTGAATATGCAATTAATGATGGTCACACGCGTTTTGTAGAATCTGGTAGTAAAAACATACATTCAAAAATTCTAAAAAGAAGTTATAAAAGAAAGCATAATCTTGAGATTATAGATGTAAGTAAAATTATTTAGATTTTTTTCCATCTCATTAAATTAGCATTACTAACAACAGTAATGCTTGATGCTGCCATTGCAAGTTCTGCAATTATAGGGTTTAACACACCACTTATTGCTAATGGTATCGCAACAATGTTATAAAAAAATGCCCAAAACAAATTTTGCTTAATTTTTGAAAATGTTACTTTACTGAGTCTTATTCCTTGAACAACTCCAACCAAACTACCTTTAGCAAGAACTATGTCTCCTGCTTCTATTGCAATATCAGTTCCAGTCCCAATAGCTATTCCCACATTCGCCTGTTTTAATGCAGGTGCATCATTTATACCATCTCCAACAAAAGCTACCATTCCTCGTTTTTGTAATTCCATTACTTTTTTGCTTTTATCTTCAGGTAGAACTCTTGCAATAACTTGCTTTATCCCAACTTGTTTTGCTATTGCTTTAGCAGTTCTCTCATTATCTCCAGTAATCATTACAGTATTATATCCTTGTTTGTTTAACATTGAAATAGCAGCAACAGAATCATCTTTTACAATATCTGCAACACCAATAATTCCTAAAATCTTTTTACCTTCGCTAATAATCATCGTTGTATATCCTTTTTCTTCAAATTCTATTAATTTCTTATTAATTTTATTAATTGGTATTTGCCTTTCTTTCATTAATACTTCTGTTCCAATAATAATCTTTTTCCCATTTATGATTCCTTCCAATCCTTTTCCTCTAATTGTCTTAAATCCTTTAACTGATTTAAATTTCTTTAAGTTTGCATGTTTAACAACAGCCTTTGCAATTGGATGATTACTTTGATTTTCTAAACTTGCAGCCAATTCAATCAAGTTTTTCTCACTCCCATTTATTACATAAATTCCAGCAACATCTGGCTTCCCTTTTGTAATGGTTCCTGTTTTATCAAAAACAATTGTTTTTACTTGTTTCATCGTCTGTATTGCCTCACCTTTTCTAATTAATATCCCTCGTTTTGCACCCATTCCGCTTCCAACAGTTAAGGATATTGGTACAGCTAGTCCTAGGGAACATGGGCAAGCAATAACAAGAACAGATATCGCAATACCAATTATTCTTCCTGTAGTGTAGTCTGAAAAAATCATCCATCCAGCAAATGTTAGTACTGTTAAAATTAAAATTAGTGGGACAAAAATGTTAGTCACTTTATCTGCTACTGCTTGAATTGGAACTTTTGTTCCTTGAGCTTCCTCAACCAGTTTTATGATATGAGACAAAAATGTATCTTTACCAACCTTTGTCGTTTTTATATGCAAGATACCGTCTTGATTAATTGTTGCACCGATTACTGTGCTTTTAACTTTTTTGTCAACAGGTAAACTTTCTCCAGTAACCATACTTTCGTCGACAAAACTTGCCCCTTTAACAACAATCCCGTCTGTTGGAATTTTTTCTCCAGGACGAACAATAATTATGTCACCTAATTTTACTTCCTCAATAGGTATTTCTATTTCTTGTTTGCCTCTAAGCACTGTAGCCTTTTTTGCTCCTAACTCTAATAACTTTTTAATCTCACTTGTTGCACGTCCTCGTGCTTTATTTTCAATATATTTTCCAGTGATAAATATAGTCATAATCATACCACTAACGCCTGCAAAACTTGTAACATCTATAAAATAGCTCATAAATCCTGTTAAATATGCAACAACAGTTCCTAATGCAATTAAAGAATCCATACCAAAATAAAATTTTAAAAATCCGCGAAATCCAGACTTTATTGTTTTAAACCCAAAAATAAAAATTATTGGGAATGATAAAATAAGCATTAAAGGTGTCATTGTCTTCATTGGAATAATAGATTTTCCAATAAGCTCTTTTGAGTACATAATGAACATTATTTGCAATGTCAAGATCCAAGTACCAACAAGTTTTATCAACCAGTTTCGTGCTTCTTTTTTTTCTTTTATCTCTTTATCATTTGCTTTCTCAGTAACAGCAGAAGAACTCTCAGAATTTTCAGATTCAATTCCAGTAACTTTAAAACCAACATCTTTGACAGCCTTTGTTAATTGTTTGTCTGTCACTTCTTCATCTGCTTCAATAAACGCTTTCTTTGCAATAACATTTACATTAATTGACTTTATGCCTGAAATTTTCTTCATACTCTTAGTAACATTACTGCTACAACTTGCACAATGCATTCCTTCGATATTTATAATTATCTTTTTCATGTTTTGTTCTTTTAACTGATTAAAATTTTTATTTTTTTTGTATTTGCTTTATGAGCCATACTATAAGTAACACTAACGCAACTAATACTAATAAGCCAATCGCCCATCCAAAAAGCATTGGCCCAAATCCATAGCTACCATACATCATGGTTCCCATACCACAATGATGCGCTGAGTCATCAACACCTTCATGAGCAGCTACAAAACTTGTCATTACTAGAATCACTAAAATGCTTGCAAAAATAAATAATCTATTTTTATTTTTCATTTTTGTGTCCATATTTATTTATAATACTAAGGCTTTAGCCCTTTTATTTATTGTCTTATATTTCCTCATGCAGATTTTACAGCAAAAATTACTAGTTTTATTTTCTAAAGCCATACCACACATTCTGCAGCCATAACCAATACTACTATAAACTTTCTGTGTACATATCGGGCATTTCATTTCTTGTTTCATTTTTCCTCTTAAATATATTTAATTAAATAAAAAAAATAAAAAAGCAGGTTTTATGCAAACCTATATTTTCCTTGTTCAATATCATTTTTCTCAATGATTAGGTAGTCTCCTTGTTGTCTCGCTGGAAGATATCCTGGCCAGCATCCACCGCCATTAAGATTTTTTGTTCCAAGGCCTGATATTGCGTAATGATTTCCACAATTGTTACATATCATATCACTGCCTTGTTGACGATAGCCTTTTTTTGACCTGTAACAAACATCACATGCATTAAACGCTGCTTTGATTGAACCATCTTTAGCTTTTACAATAAAGTATTCAATATCAACACCATTACTGTTATATTCTTGAAATTGAGCTTTTGTTGATATTGCTGACAATGGGATTTTGATCATATCACCTTCATCAATAATTTCTGTTGAGATTGCTACTGCGTTCCCATTAACACTGCTACCTTTTCCAAACATAAAGTAGATTAGTGCAGCTAATGCAAATACCCCTATTCCAAATATTACTTTTTTGTCCATTTTTAATTAAATAATCCTCCTTTCACTTTAAATCCACACTTTTTTATTTTATTTTTAATATTTTTTTCACTAATCTTGTTGCTATCAAAATCAATTTCTGCCATACCTTTTTCATGGCTAACCTTTATACTATTAACATCCTCTTGTAGCTCCATTTCAAGCAGTTTTTCACAACTTGCGCAATGCATTCCTTTTATTTTAAATATCTTTTTCATGTTTTGTTTTAGTTTAGCTTTTGATTTAACTTTTGGCATCAAAAGTTAATTTTTTGATCAAACTTGTTTTTCTAAAAAAGTTTGCCTTAACCGCCGCATCCACAACTTCCTCCGGTTTTTGCACCACATGTTGATCCGCCGCAGCTTCCACCACAACTTCCGCCACTTGGGGCGGTTGCTTGTACTTCTTGAATTTGCTCTTCTGTTGCAGCCCCGTCATTAGTTACAATAAAACTTCCAGGAATCATTCCCATCCAGCAACTCCAACGAATTGTACCAGTTTTGGTTGGAGTAAACTCAACTGTTTGCATACCTTTTTTTAACTTAATATCAATATCATAACTTGGAACAATTATTTCATTATTACATCCTGTAAGTCCTATAACATTAATATTCCATTTGACAGGCACACCTTTTTTTAATACAAAACTGTCAGGAGTCCAGCCATAACGGTTAACTTCCATATTAATTTCTTGATATCCGTTCCTTATAATAGCGTCACTTGTGTCAGGTTTGATAATTTTTTCTTTTAATGCGTCATAAGTTATGCTACTTCCCATGACAGTTAATCCTCGATTTAGCATAACTAATCCTAGTACTAACACGATTATTGCTGAAAGTTTTAGTATCTTTTTTGTAGCTCCTTTACTAATCACAGTTGTTAAGCTCCCAAATCCGATCATTATAGGTAGGGTTCCTAAACCGAACGCTGCTAAGCCAAGTGATCCTGATAAAAAGCTACCTGTCCCTGCAGCGTATAAATACATTGCTTGTAATGGTCCGCAGGCTATAAATAATCCTGATAAAAGGCCAACAACAAAAGGCCCAAAATATGGACCTTTTGCTTTTGCGCTGGCCTTTGTTGTGAGATGTGTTAGAAATTTAGGATTGAACTGAAAACGTCTGAAAAATTTTAGTCCCATCATTGATAAAGCATAAAAAATCATGAAAGTTCCTGCAAAAATAGCAACATATCCTTTTAATTTGGCACTGAATGCAAAAATTCCACCAATTAGTCCAAAGAGGCCCCCAATAATTGCATAAGACATGACTTTTGAACCTCCGTAGATTAAGTGTTGCTTAAATCCTTTATGGCCTTTTGTTGCATTCTTAGCTGTGTATGATACAACAAAGCCTCCACACATTGAAACGCAATGAAATCCTGTTAAAATTCCTACGAAAAATAATAATATGATCCCTGCAGAATCTCCTGCTCCAGGTATTTCTAAATTTAAGTCTCTTAAAAAAAGATAATATATTAAAAATACAAAGAATAATACACTTGCAATAGCAACAATCCATCCGACATTGTTTGAATTAACTTTTTTTTGACTTTTTTTCGCTCCAACCTCTTTTTCAATATCATACCCAAGATGTTTGATTTTGGTTTTTATCTCTTCTTCACTAATTTTTTCTGGATTAAATTCAATTTGTGCAGTTTCGCGCGAATAACTGACATTAATTTCGTCAACTTTATCTTTTAGCGAGTCTTCAATTAGTCTACTGCATGAATTACAATGCATCCCTTTAATTTTGAATGTTTTTTTTGTCATTTTTGTTTATGATTTCTATGTTGATTATAATAATAAAAAATAAAAAAAATAAATTTTTTTATTTGTTTAGTTCTTGTTCAATGATCTGCTGGAATGCTTCAAATGGCTGCGCACCAACAATCTTTTGATCGTTTATAAAAAAAGTTGGGGTTCCGCTTACGCCTTTTTGTTGCCCTTCACGAAATTCTGCTTGAACTTGTGAAGCATACTTTCCTGAATCAAGACATTGGTCAAACTTGTCTGTATCAAGATCAATATCTTTTGCATATTTTTTAAAGGTATTAACTCCACCAACTACTCCTAAACCAAACAATTTATCATGCATCTGAAAGTATTTGTCTTGTTCACCTGAACATTTTGCAGCTTCTGCTGCTTTCTGTGCATTTGCATGAAAACTTAGTGGAAAATCTTTAAACTCAAGCTTAACCTTGCCGGTTTCTATATATTCACTTTTTATTTGTGGATACGCTCCAGTAAAAAAACGTGCACAAAAAGGACACTCATAATCACTATATTCAGTAATAGTAACCTTTGCATCAGAATCTCCTAAAATTGCACCACTACTCATTATAGGACTTTGAGTTATTTCACTTTCTATGGAGCAAGTGTTGCCTGATACATTCGGTTTAAGGTTTTGATATCCTAATAGTACCAGAATTAGTACCAAGAATAGTGATACAAAAAACCAAGGGTTTTGTTTAAGTTCTTTCCAAGTTTTGTTTGTCATTTAATCTTTATCAACCTCCGTTTCAAAATAATTTTTGCAGAAACCCTTTATAAACATTTGTTTGAAACTAGTTTCACTTATTGTTGTCGACGGTAAACCTCGGAAGTGATTTTAGAATGAGCAAATTTTTTTAGCTTGCATTGAAATATTTTTGAGATCGCGATCCTTAATTCCAGAATTTCTTAGTATTTTAAGATCAGGATTGATTAGATCACGGCACATTAAAATTTTATTTTTAGACAAAATATCTTTAATTTTCCCATAGACCGGGCCAAGTATTGTTGTTGGGTACAAATTTTTACGGACAATAAGTTCTTGCAAACTTTCTCCTTTTGGATATAGCCATCCTGTAATTTTTTGTTTAACACCTAATGAATATCTTATTGCATGATTTGTACATTTTGTGTTTGTTATAAGCCAGGGGTAGTTAATTTTATTTCTTTTTTTTATATCTAAAAAACGTGCATATGTATACATTGCAACTTTTAAGTCACTTTTATTCCCCGGATGATTATGATATTTACATTCAACCATTCCAACTAATTTTTTTCTGGCTATTACATCAACTTCATGATCAACATTTTTCCCTTTCAAAAAATTGTTAGTAGTTGTCACATATCCGTACTCTTTTAAAAGTTGAGAAATAAATTCTTCAAACGCAAAACCTGCAGGCCCCATGCTCATTATTGCACGTTTTAAATTATATCGATAAGCTACTTCTGGCCGTTTATGCTTTTTCAATAATTTTAATGCATATCTTAAAACTTGTTCTGTTGTCATTCCTTTCCGAAATTTGTGTTCAATCTTGTTTGATATAAAATTTGCAAGCTCTCTGCTTGCTCCTGCCTTAAGAAGTGTTTTTTTAATTTTATTTTTCTTAAACCTTACAGCTTCACCATCAGCTTTTATTACATATTGCATTTTTATCCTCTTTTTACATCCTTGTCTGATTTAATTTAATCTGCTGACTTTTTAATTGTTTGTCTGTTAAAACAAAATTTCCAGTTACCTGTCCACTCATAACAAATATAGACTTAAACCAATTAAATATACGTGAAAGAAATGTTGGTTTAAGGCTTGCACTCATTCCTTGTAGCGCACCAGATCCCTCAGACTCACAACCACCAACATCACAAGGATCATATTCTTCAGCCCGAGTATTTCCATTATAATCATCACATAAAGTAACAGAACCACAATCAAAATCAACAACATCATCCCCATCACAATCATATTGCCTTGTATGACTAACAGTATTTAATCCAACATATTTACATCCAACCTGATCTCTATAAGTATTCCACATCGATTTACCAAATGAACTGGTAGATGGAAATCTTGGTGGAGGAGAATCTCCACAACTACCTTGAACACAGGTCATGTCCCACCATCTATCTGTAAAGTCAAACAAAGAAGGATGATTCCATGCAGGCTTTTGCCCCATAATATTAAGAGCCAGAGTAAGCTGAGGAAAAGTTGCCAGATTTAAACCTAAATATTCTGAATCCCAATGTTCACTATCTCTATTTTCAGGAGATGTTGCATGAGAATATCCCCATTCTGGTTTTCCTAAATCATCCTGCTCAAATGAATCCCACCAAGAACATGACTGCTGCCTAAAAATAGATGCACAGTTAGGCCAATTAGGGTCGTTTATCCATCTATCTACATCAGTTTGATTAATATAAAAAGTCTGATCATCTTCACCAAAATGTACATAATCATTTGGATGATTTGCTGGCTCACCATTAATATCTCGATAATCTCCTGAAACCAATGCTATACTTATCATTTCCTGATTATCTAAAGCAAAACCTGCAAAAAGTATTGGAAATTTTCTTCCAGGCCCATGACCCCCATTGTTTATCCAAAGATGAATCGAACCATTTTGAATAATTCCATAATAATCAATCCCCTTTTGAACAGCACTAATAAACAAATTTTCTTTTTCTAAGTTAGTAAAATCTAAGTTAAGCATTAAAATCCCTTCTCCAAATTGTTCATTTACATCAACCCCTGCTCTGCCCATATTTTCAATAGGATGGGATGCTCTTCCACCAGTTTGTGGCATAAAATCAATCCAAGGCCTCTCAAACATTCTCTCAACTGTTTCATCTTGATCAGATGAATCGTCCAATACATCCTTATGCAATGTTAACATATTTGAAGAGGGGTGAGTTAAGTTTTTCAAAATAGAATAATTTAATTGATTTTTATTAAATTGAATAGTCTTATCATCTCCAATATATGTCGGTCTAAAATAATAATTATTTTGTATAGGAGAATTTAATATAGTCAAAATTGCTGCACTCCGAGTATAAATACCATAAGAATCTCCTACTTCAAGACTTATAGTTGAAACTAAAGAAGAACCTGCATTAAGTTCAAGAGGATTTAATACAGAAATATCCTGCTCACTAGGTCTAGCAACATTTAAGATTGAATTATATTGTGCCATAGCACCAGTAAGCATATCACTATCAAATCCATGATTTGGTCCAGGCAAAGTATTTCTCATTGCACCATTAACAGTTCTTCCATTTTGAACTATCCATCCCTCTCCTTCTTGCAAGGTAGCTCCATCTCCAATAATAGATGCAGGAAAAATGTCAATTATATTAACATCCCCCCCATCCGGGTCAACAACCCAATAATCCCCATTAACAAAAGTTCCATATTGAACAGGATCTTGAAAAGTCCAAGTTATTCCAAACTGAGTTAATGAAGTTGTCAAACTTGCGCTAAGTTCACAATTAGGACTATTCCAAACACAACTTAATCCACAACTATTGGTTTCACAACTTGTTTGATCTGTTCCATCATATTCAGAGCAACTAACAATAGTATTTGAACAACCTGTTACATCAGCACAAGAATCAGTTGTGCAGTCATCCCCATCATCACAATTTGTTATTTGAGAACCACAACTACCTGAACTACAAAAAATATCTGTAAAATCAAGCCCTGCACAAAAATCATTTCCACAAGTTCCACAATCTAATGTTCCACATACAGGATCCATTCCACAAACATTAGCTCCACAATCAGGAATACAAGCACCTCCACTAGACTCATAAGCACCAATATCCCAATTCCCATTTCTCTTATTCCCTTCAAAATCAGAATCAAAAATAGCAGACAAGTCTAAACCCTTATCAATCGCAGGACTACCTTCTTGAAGCTTAAAATCAGCAACCTCTTGCGGATCAGAAGAAACAAATAAAGGATCAGCTATAATAGAATGATTATCATAACCATAAGATTGAAATTCTGCCAAATCAGATGTTGAAATACTCTTACCCTGCACCACAAAATCAGCCGTCCCACTTTCCTTATAAAATAAATTATAATCAGAAGTAATATCCCAATCCCCATCAGCAGGACCATTTGCAAAAATAAACCGAGAATCTGAATTAACAATAATATTATTATATATAACAGAATTCGGCCCTGCTCCAGCCCAAGGACTATCTAATCTGAATCCTACAGAACTATTATAACAAATATTATTATACCAATAATTAACATCACGATGATTCGTCGAATAACAATAATCTTCAGCATTAAGAACAATATTATTATAAATATAATTCTCCAATCTCGTTCCAACAGCAATATTAGAACTAGAGCCACTAAGGACTATGCCTGAACCTGAAGTAGTATGAGCAGTCGCATTTTTTATAAAATTATATCTAATAGTAAAATTAGAACTAGGAACCTCTGACCAAGCAAAATACTCAATAGCAGAACCAACATTTTCTATATGATTATTTTGGATGATCCAATTATTCCCTGATTGAATACCAATAGCATGCGCATCTCCTCCTGAAGAAAAAACACCAATGTCTCTAAATGTATTATTCTCAATTAAAACAAAATCAGCACCATGCTCCTTATATGTCGACAAATAAATCCCATTTCCAACATTACTAAAATGACTATTTCTTATTATAGTATAATCATTACCATCCCTTAATCCAAATCCAGTTCCTTTCATATAACTAATATTAATATCCTCAAAAGTCATATGCGTAGACACCGGCCTCCTTGGATAAGTTACTCCAACCAATTGAGAACCAATATGTGCCCCTCTTGATTTCCCAAGAAGAGTAATGCCCAAACCCTGGCTATTATAATTTTCATATTTAATATAACTCTGTCCATTAGTATAAATGATAAAAGGCCCATATTGATCAAAGACCCGATACGTTGGATTTCCTCCATCAGTTAATCTAACATAAGTAACACCTCCCTCATAATAATAGGCTCCAAATAAACCATCTAAATCCGGACCAGCAGCCCTATCAAGAAGAATTGCATTTAATCCATTAATATCTTGAGCAAGAAGCCCCATATACGACACACTAAGATCTGTAGTACTATAAATATTATTCTCATCAGGCCCGTCCCAATCAATTATAAAACTCCCTGATCGATTAGTATATCCCCAAATTTTCCCAGGATCTCCAGGACAATCAGTCGTAATAGTAACAGGATACTCATCTGAATAACCTGACGCAGTCATATAATTATAAGAACTTGGAATAACATAATTCCTATTAGATAATTGCCTTAGCTGCCCCCCACAAATATACAACGTATCACCAGCACCAACCCCTTGTTCTTTCCACTTCACATCAAAAAGTCCATTCCAAGCATCATCATAATTTGCCCCATCTCCAATCCCATAATTTGTTCCAGGCAAATGAGGTCTCACATACCAGTCTTGAGAACCCTCAGTAGTAAACAAACTCACATCACTCCAACCAGACTCAATAGGTGTTGCAGAAGAATCCCTAACTTTAACTCTCCAATAAAAAATAGTATCTGGTTTCAGTGTAGGTTCCCATTTACCATAATAAGCAACCCAATCTGAAACAAAATTATAATCCACATATTTCCCAGATGTCTGCAAAGCAGGAGAATCAAAAGTACTAACTTCATCAATTTCAAAATAATATTGAAGAGGTTTTGTTATCAAACCATTTAATTCACCAATTCCTCCATTAACCCTTAAAACAGGATTCTTATCAACCCCTGTAGACCCATCTAACGGATAAACCAAATCAATTAATCCATTAGCTCTCGACAATTCCGCCCCATCCATTAATTCCAAATGATTATCTCCAACACTATCTTTAACATAAGTTATCCCCATTGTCCCATTAACATCACTTGATTCTTGCATTAACCATTCAGACAACAATTCAGTCGTATCAAAACCTGCAGGAAGCACATGCTGATTATTAGATTCATAATTATTCCAAGTATTACTAATCTCAACAGAAGACAACTTCCTATTCCACAGCCGAGCCATCATAACATCTCTTTTAAACGTCCTCGTTGATCTAGACAATTTCCCGATAAGGAAATCAGAAGAAACATCCTTAATATTCTGCGAAGTAATATTTGAATTAGTTTCTGAATTCTCAACATCCCCATTAACATACAATATAGCTTCTTTCGTAACCACATCCCAAGTAAGGGTAAGATAATTATTCCCCGCTATTCCACCAGATCTAAAATTAATCCCTTCAGTCCCATCTTTTACCACAACCTGTATCGGTTTCCCATAATCGTTAAACTCCCCATGCCCAATAACAAGAGCCCATCCAGGATACACTACATGATTAGTGTCAGTAGCCGATTTTGAAATAATAGGATCATACAAAGTCTCACCATAATTTGCAGGAATATTAACAATTATCTCAACAGAGAAATCCTTAGAATAATCTAAGTCAACAAAATCCGATCCAGTCGACACAACATAGCCGGTTTGTCCAAGGTGTAACAAACTATCCTTATTCCCAACCTCACAATCCTGCGAACAATTTACTTCATCTTCACCATCACCACAATTCCAATCACCACAAAAAGGCTCCACAACAACATCCTCATTAGTATCAACTCTTCCATTAGACCCACTTCCACCCCCAGGCGACGAACCACCAGAGTTATCAATGGTTGGAGTCTGATTTGTTTGTGTTTTACTTTCTTCTTTATTATCCAGATCTCCAACATTAGAACTAACTCTGCCTACGGCTGGTTTATCAGGGTCAGATAATCCTGTATTATCAATACCTGTTTCATTTGTGCCACTATTTAAAATTTCAGAAACAGCAAAAAATCCAAGGATTCCAATAATTATCAAACTAATAACTACTACTCCAACCAAACCTAACACGACAGTTTTATTCACTTTCTTTTTTTCCATTTCAATACCTTCTTTTTCAAATCCTTGTTCCATTAATTATCACAGAATTTCCAGTTACCTGTCCACTCATAACAAATATAGACTTAAACCAATTAAATACACGCGAAAAAAATGTTGATTTAAGACTTGCACTCGCTACACTTCCCCCAATTGAACTGCAAAATCCAGCACTTCCGCCCTGACCACAATAAATCTGTTGAATTTCTGTTTCACTCAAAGGTCTGTCATATATCATGACATCATCAATTGAGCCGTTTAAAGGATTATAATTATTACAAGCAGCCCCAATGCACAGATCATAAATAGTAGGGGTAAGAAGTCCCGTAGTAGTTTTTGTACTAACAATTTCACCATCAACAATAAAACTTAATTGGTCAGGACTTTCTAATTTCCAGCCAACCTGATGCCATTCATTTGTTAAATCAGGAACACTTGTCCGAATATTTACATTTTCAACCCAATTTCCTCCAAATCTGCCATCGATTCGTAAAAATTTATACGTCGGGCTCGCACTCCAAAAAAAACTCCAACCCTGTGCACTCCTTGCGCCTTTTTCTATGATTGCATCATATGTTTCTTCTCTCAAATATACCCAAGCAAGTACTGTAATCTCATTAACGCCTAAACTAGCACTGTTCGCAACTCGGACAGAACCAACATCATCAAAATCTACAACCTGTCCTCTTTCCACATCATCAATTAGAGACACATTCCCTTCAAGCACCCCATTATTATTATTTAGAGATTCATCATTTAGATCTCCATCAAATTTCCAATAACCAACATAATCTGTTGGGAAAATGGCTACTTCACAAATCCCGCCATTACAATAATTACTTGAACAATCTAAATTAACCAAACACAACTCTCCATCCACACAACCATCACAAACTACACCTCCACAATCTATACTGGTTTCATCCTGATTTTGAATATTATCTGTACAGATTTCAGTACAATCTGCAGGACATGTTTCTGTTGTCTCTCTATTATTGCATGCAATATCATTATTACAAAAACAACTTAGCAAAATTTTAGATTCAAAGGATTTCAAAGTTATCGAATCTGAAACAATATTACCTTCTAAATCACACAAATCATTTTCTAAAACAAACTCTTTATCTCCATGTTCAGTATTTATCAAGAAAATATAATCATCATCAAAACCATTATTTGAAACTGTGTTTTCAAAAACATCATTTACATACTGGCTATTAACATCAAACCCATTTTCTTGCCATTGGGTCCATGTAAGCCTTTTAACACCAAGAGATACAGATCTAAGGCCCTGCCAAATTACATTATTATTAAATTGATTTGTATTTAAATCAAACTGGTATGCTTTATACAATTCTGTATCAGCAGATGGATAAATAAATCTATTATTACTAATTCTATTATATCCAGTTACTTCATCATCAGTTAAATCTGCCCTAATTGTTAATAATTCAGGATATTTTTGATAATATAATGCAGAATTATATCCATTTGCATCCATACCTGCAACCGCTTGTGCCCACCTAGACGCATTTCCCCAAGGACCTCCAAAACCTATTTGTGCTGTTTTTGGATTTCCAATAATAAGATTATTCTCGATAATATTATCTCTTCCACCATTAACATAAATATTTGAACTAGCAGAATTCAAAATAGTATTTCCATAAACCAAAGTTCCACTCGCCGCATTATCAAGATATATGCCAAAACTATAACAATTTGGATATAATTGACCACTATATTGGCATAATCCCCCACTTTCATTAACAAAATTATAACGAAACACATTTCCTCGATTCAACGACGTATAAGGAATAAAATAAAGCGAAGCAGTATCTTGTGTTTTTGTATTTACATCATGGACATGATTATATTCAGCAATATTATCATTACTCCCATACAAAAGTATAGAAAGTCTTGGAAGATCATAAAAGTGATTATATGAATAAACAGAGCCTACTGTTCTGCTTCTTATTGCACCACTCCAGATTATTTCAATTTCATTAGTGTCATGGATTGTATTGTTCGTAACAACATAACCTGTATTTATTAACTGCTTAAAATGATCTATATTATCTAATGCATGTATTGCTTCTCTGCCTGTATTAGAAATCTCACTGTTTTTTATAGTAATGTTCATACTATCTGCAATATAAATCCCCCTTAATCCAGAATTACTAATCTTACTATCATCAATTGTAATAAATTCTGAATCAAATATATTAAAGCAATTGCCTCTGTCATTATAATACAATGGGGCACTGCTTTTTGCCCAAGATTCTTGCACATCAATTCCTTTAAATTCCAGATAATCAACACCATTTAAAGAAATTGTATTGATTGCAACAGGAACAGTGATCTCATCACCAGCACTCAAAGAATTCTCTGGATAAAGATAAAGCATCTTGCTGTCCTTATCAAAATACCATTCATTCTCACTATCTAATTCTTGAAAAATATTAGCGAAATAATAACGATTACCTTCATCAATCGCCCAATTACCAGAACTAATACTTATACTCTTATTATCTTCATCTATTGAATTCACCTTAAAAATATAATTACCATAATTAGGATTTGTAAATATATCTACCCAGGCGTTTGAAATATTCCATCCAATAGTATCAAAATCTCCAGCATTATATTTTAGAATCCCCTTTGTAGTGTTTGCAGCAGAAAATAACCAACCACCTTCAACAGGATCTGCAGGATCATAATTAGGATATCTTGCAGGAATTAGTCTTTTACTATTCATAAACATCTGATAAAATTCAGTAATATCATAATCACTTAAATTTGCCTGCAAAATATTTCCAGAATATGTAGTAAATTCACTTATTGGAATTTTCTTACTTCCCTTAATAACCACTTCTTCATTCTGATATGCAACATATTTATTCGGATGCCCTGCAACTCCAGAATCTCTAGAATCAAACTCTAATGTTTCATTTAAATAATAAGTTCCCTCTCTAATATATACTGTAACTCCGTTAGCACAAGTTCTCCTTATTGTTTCTCTTGCTTTTTGAATCGTAGCAAAAGGATATTCCATAGAACCATTATTATTATCATCTCCAGTTATTGAAACATAATAAGTATCTTGAATAGCTGGAATTACAAGACCACTTTGCACATCATAAACTTTTTGAATCTCTTGTTCACTCAAACTTCTATTAAATATCATTACATCATCTATTGCTCCATTTAAAGAATAATAATTATTACAAGCTGCACCAATACACAAATCATAATTAGTAGGGGCAAGAAGTCCAGAAGTAGGTTGTGTATTAACAATTTCACTATCAACAATAAAACTTAATTGATCAGGACTTTCCAATTTCCATCCAACCTGATGCCATCCATTTCTCAAATCAGGAACACTTGTTCGAAGATTTACATCCCAATTTCCCCCCAATCTAGCATCAATTCGTAATCCCTTATAGGTCGGGTTCGCATTCCAAGAAAATCCCCACCCCTGAGCACTTCTTGAACCTTTTTCTATAATTGTATCATATGTTTCATCTTTTAAATATACCCAAGTAAGCACTGTAATTTCACTAACATCCAAACTGTCATTGTCAGTAACTCTAACATAGTCACCATCACCATCAAGGTCAACAACTTGTCCTCTTTCAGTATCTGTTGCTATTATTGCATTATCAATCAAAGTTCCATTATTCGTTTTAGCTTCATCATCGGCATTTCCATCAAATTTCCAATATGATACATAATCTATTGGGAAAGTTGTATTAACAACACAACCACCTTCTCTACAAACATAACTCTCATCACACCCAAACCAAAAATCCTCTTTAATATCACAACTTTCGCCTACACAATTCGGGGTTGTATCGGCCGAATTTCTTCCACTAGACCTGGCCCCACTACTTGATCCTGACGACGAACCACCAGAGTTATCAATGGTTGGGGTCTGATTTGTTTCTTCTTTATTATCAAGATCTCCAACATTTTTAACATCAGAATTAACTCTACCTACGGCTGGTTTATCAGGGTCAGATAATCCAGTATTATCAATATCTGTTTCATTTGTGCCACTATTTAAAATTTCATAAACACTAAAAAATGCAACAACACCAATAAGAATTATAGCTAAAACTATTGAAATTATTATAATTAAATTCCTCTTTTCCATTAAGTATTACTAATATTCTTTATATTATAAGATTAACTAAAAAAGCTACGTATCCAGTCCCAGATAAAAACAGGGTTTGATTTAAGGCTTGCGAATCCAGATTCTTTTGTTACATACATCGGGCTACTCCAGGCCCGATCTCCGTCTGCTTCTATTGCTTCAACAAAAATGTAATGTTCAAAATTGTCTAAAAATGTATAACTAAAACTGCTTGAAACATTTTGAGTTGCCACGGCACGCGAATCAACAATTATTCCGTCAATAAAAATGTTAATTGTTGTAATGGTTTCTCCAGTGCTTGCACTTATGTTATAATCAATTTGTATTGAGTCCTCAATTGTCGAAAATATGTCGCCCATTAATTTGGTTTCAGTTCCAGTATCATGTGCAACATCCATTAATATTTTATCTTGGGCAGCCCACGTATGTCTAGCTCTAGTTGCATTAACTACTCCTTGCTTAGTTAGGCTCGCGTTAATAATACCTGTATAGGCAGTAGGACTTCCAGGATAATCATAATGATAGTCCCATCCCCCGACAAATCCTAAATGCATTCCTCTATCCAATGCTGTTTTTACACCACCAGACCAATGAGGGCTATTTGGCGGGTTTGGATTTGAATAACTAGTGCATCCAGATCCTGGTGCACATTCCCAAGTACTGTCCCAGTATAATTCATCTTTATTAAGTATTTCAATACAAGGCAAAAGATAACCCTTTTCACTACCTTCATTAATGTATGGATTGTTCCAGTCATATACATTGCCCTCTCTTGCTGGATGATTCATACAACCAGTACCATTCTTTATTTCAAGCCAATCTAGGAGTTCACTAAATGTATTATACACTGGTGTGTTTCCTTGAGCAAAAATTCCTGGAGCTGTTTCAAAGAATACAGAAACTTCTGCTCCACTTGATCCTTTCCACTCATATCCAGCCATATATGTAAATTGGTGATCTATGTTAGCACTATCTGTTTCACTAATAATAAGGCCCCAATCACTTTGTGACATTTTATGATCATGATCAATAGTTGCTGCCCAGTCATAATATATATCTAATGCGTCTGTTCTTTGTATTTGGGTCATCCTTCCATCACTAAGGCCTGTATGTATTGAATGAAATACTCCAAAAAATGCACATTTCTTGTCACAAACACCACCACAATCTGTTTCTTGTTCATTTTGATTTTTGATCCCGTCTGTACATGATTCAATTACATCAATACAAGCTCCAGAATCACAAACTTTACCATAATCTCTACAATCAATAATTTCTTCAGTAATGTTAGCACCATTGCAAACCTTTTCTATTAAATTATAAGAATCATTACAAACATCTCCTTCTGAAGGAGAAGAGCCCCCACTTCCACCACTACCACTTATTGGATTACAATTCTGGCCTGAACTGTAGCCCACCCAATTATATGCACCAGAGCTATTGAAATAAGGATTAGTATCGTCAATATCTTCATCAGTACAACCATGTGTAACATTTTGGCACCAAGAAAAATCATAAGCACTGTCATTATTATTACATACTCGCAATTCACCTTCATCAAAATTAAAATCAGAACAAGTAAGTTCTAAACAATCTCTACCACAACTTACATTATTTTCACCAAAAATAAATTCAACTTGTTTTATGCCCCCAATAAAATCTTGATACGTTATATTTGTAACATAAATCCTAACATAGCCTATAGAAGAGTTACTGTAAGAATGTAAACGAAATATCCCATAACTTTCATTATCAACAACAACTTGGGCATCAGAAGCATTAATAGGGACAACACTAAGGTTATAAATTACCTTATTTAACTCAATCAAATGATATAAAGAATCATTAAACATTAATCGTTTCCCTTCAGAACAAGTATCGTCTCCACAAGTTCCAGGACCTACGCATAACCCGGCACTACACTGCGTACCTTCACCACAAGTTCCACAACTACCACTGCATCCATTATTTCCACAGATTTTGCCAGCACAATTAGCAACACAGCTACGACCTCCGCCACCACCACCTCCACCGCCCCCTTGTGTGGGTTTTATTGGGTTTGTTACATTTGTATCATTTATTTCTGGCATAGGTGTTTCTCTACTAGAACTATTTTCAGGGCCATTCTCTGTTAAATTAGCAGACGCACTATTAGGATCATCACTTTTTTCTTTAAGATTTTGAGTAATAATATCTCCGACCATAACTCCAAGAACTATTAAAATTATTGCTGCAACAATAATTATAGAAATGATTAAAACTTTTCTTTTTATCCTTTTACTACTTTCGTCAATAATAGGGTTAGAAGTTTCTATGATTTCCTCTTTTTGACCAATTTTTTCCATTAATCATTAAAGGATTATTCATTAATAAAACTATTCAATAGTAAACCTGAGAATTGAAAATTTTTACATACTTTCATGAATCTGTGCATTCATCATTTTTATTGTTTTAGGATCTTTTAGCTGTTTTTTAGTATAGCCATGAACATCTTTTGCATGTTTTGACATTCTATGTAAAACTTGTCTTTTTGTTTTTCCATGCGCTATAAATCCGTCATCTACTCCAAGATCTTCACAAGATAATGTGTATTCCATTTTTAAGAAACCCTCCTTACAATTATTATAAAGTATAAAAAAATAAAAAAAAGATAAAATTTAACTAAAGTTTTCCAACTAAATCAAGCCCTGGTTTTAGTGTCTCTTGCCCTGGCATCCAGCTCATCGGACAAACATGACCTTTATGTTCATTAACATATTTGGCTGCCTGAATTTTTCGGATAATTTCTTTAGTGCTTCGTCCTATGTCGTTGTTATGAAATTCAAACGCTTTTATGATCCCTTCCGGGTCAATCAAAAAAGTTGCACGTAGGGATAAGCCTTCTTTTTCAATCAAAGTGTTATAAGCACGTGTCACTCTTCGTGCAGGATCTGCAAGCATTGGAAACTTAACCTTTGCAATGGTTGTTGAACTATCTTTCCAAGCTTTATGAACAAAAACGGTATCAGTACTAACACTAATAATTTCTGCACCTAATTCTTTTATTATTTCGTAATTGTCCGCTAACTCCCCTAATTCCGTAGGGCACACAAATGTAAAATCTGCAGGGTAAAAAAATAAAATTACCCACTTTCCTTCATAATCGTCTAAGCTTATTTGTTTTATTTCATCATTAATTAAGGCATCCTCACTAAATTCCGGAGCCTTTTGGTTTATGTTTGGCATTTTTTATATTATTTTATTTACCTCCTTACATCTGCTAAGATTTCTAACAAATCTGAATTATGTCCTCATATTTAAAATAATCTTCAATATTAATCCCTAATTCACTATATACTTGTTTTGGTATACTAATATTTGCCAAATATACATTTTCCATATATCTTAAACCCTTTTTTGGTAATGCAAGAGTAAGTACATAATCTGCATAAATACATGGGTTATGTTTACTCCCGCTATCCGGGTCCATGCCTGAGGGGATATCGATTGAAACAATTGTAACTCCTCTTCTTCTGCAATCATTGGCTGCTTCTATTAATTCTGCAAATCGTCCTTTTGGGTCTCCTCTGATATTATATCCTAAAAGCCCGTCAATAATTAAATCTGAATTAAGGTCTACTCTTTGTTTTGGCCTTATTCCAAGATGTTTTAAAATATTAAGTTCATGAATAACAGTCTCTCCATTATCCTCACTTGCTGGAATAATTTCAACATCAATTCCATAAATCAGTAAATGGCGCGCAGCTACAAGCCCGTCAGCACCATTGTTTCCTTTTCCGTACAAAATTGAAACTTTTTTTGGATTTAAGCTAGCAACAAGGCGTGCTAGGTTTCTTCCAGCATTTTCCATTAATTGATAAATATCTATGCCATATTTATTAATAGCAATATCATCAACATCACTCATTTGTTCTGCGCTTACATATTCCATTTTCTTTAAACCTCCAAAATTTCAATGCGTTTTAATATAATCTAAAATAACTTTTACTTAAGAAATCTCTTGATTTTTATCACTGCATGTGCAAGTATCACAATGTTTACATCTATTGCAATAAGGACATAGCCATTCTCCACACCCAGGACATCTTTCATTTATTTCATCCATTTTGGACCCCCTGAAAATTTTAGAACACTATATGATCTCTATCATTAATATCGCACCCAAACTTTATATATTTTTTGTATCCATATTAATCAATTAATTAATATGGGTTTATATTCATATGAATACTAATTCATACATCTATATAAATGTTTCCTTTCTAAAGTCGGTTTAAATATTCTGCACATGATACAGCTGCCTTTGCACCTTCTCCAGCAGCAACAATTATCTGCTTAACTTGAACCGCTGTTACATCACCTGCAGCAAAAATTCCTTGTATAGAAGTTTTATTCTTTGAATCAATAATAATTTCTTTGTAATCATTTTTTTTACCTTTAAAAATTTCTGAGTTTGGAATATAACCAATTTCAACAAATACTCCGCCAACTTTTATTTCTTTAGTTTTATTTTTATCATCCTCAATAATCACTGATTCAACAAAGACTTTACCTTTTATCTCTTTTGTTTTTGAGCAACAGATAATTTCTGAATTTTTAAAACTTTTAACTTTGTCAATTAAAACCTTTTCTCCTTCTAAATCTTTATTTATTGTAATTATATAGATTTTTTCTGCATATTTTTCTAATTGTATTGCTGCTTCCAGGGCTGAATTTCCTCCGCCAATTATTGCTACATTTTTTCCACGAAATAATGGTGCGTCACATGTTGCACAATATGCAACACCCTTGTTTAAATATTCTTCTTCACCTGGAACTCTAAGCTTTCTCTGACGTGCACCAGATCCTATTATGACTGTTTTTCCTAAAAAATGTTTTTCTTTTGTTTTTACAAGAAATCCTTCTTTTGTTTGCTTAATTTCTGTAACTTTTGTTTCTTTATTTGTTATATCATACTCTTCTAAATGTTCTTCGAGTTTTTGTGTAAAATCTGTTCCAGTTATGAATTTAAACCCTGCATAATTTTCAATGTCTGCCGTTAATGCTGCTTGACCCCCGAGTTTTTCATATAGAACTAAAACACATAATTTTCTTCGCGCAAGGTATATTGCTGCTGTAATTCCTGCAGGCCCTCCTCCAACAATGATTGCATCATAACTTTTGTCATCACAAGGAACTTTTTCTTTTGCCATCTTTTTGTTTTTTTAAAATGGTAAGCTTGAAATTTTTAATTTCACTGTTTGCCATCTTTTGATTTTACTCTAACTGTTCCAGTCATCTGAGGATGAATAGTGCAATGATATGTATAAATTCCTGGCTCTGTAAAATTATAGGAATATCTTTCACCACTTTTCAACTCGCCAGAATTCATTTCCATACCTGAATCACTTGTAACTGTGTGAGTGGCTCTGTCTCCATTATACCAAATAACTGATTGTCCTAATGCAATAGTCACATTATGTGAACGGTAACGCATGCTTTGAATTATGATCCTGGCACTTTCAAGGGTTTGAATTTCTTGGTCGACTTCTTCAATAAACCCCTTGGTTTGATCTTCTATTTCAGAGTCTGCTGTTTCAATAACTTCTTTGGTTTGATCCTCAATAGCTTCTTTGGTTGAATCATCAATGTCTTCTTTAGTTTGATTGTCAACGTCTTCTTTATTCAAAACATTGTTATCAATATAATAACTAACAGATAAAAGTATGACTGCAAAAATAATAAACCATTTATGTTTCGTTTTCATCGTTTAATTTCCTTAAATCTTTTTAGATTAACTTTTCAAGCTTCTCTTTATCAAATCCTACAATTATTTCACCGTCAATATCAATTACTGGAACACCCATTTGTCCAGATTTTTGAACCATTTCTTCTGCTGCTTTTGGATCTTTTTCAACATCAATATTCTCAAATTCTACATTATTTTCTTTTAAGAACTTTTTTGCTATCTTACAATATGGACACTCTGGTGTTGAATAAACTTTAATTTTTTTAACCATTTTTTAAGCCTCCTTGTACATTTAATTAGTTAATATACACCTTTAAATATTTGGTGGTTTTAGGCCACATCTTTACATAATTGTACTAATTCTTCTGGTGTAAATTCTTCTAATGCGATTGTGTAGAGTATTTCATCCTCAAAATTAATATGTTCTCGTAATTCTTTTGATATTACAGTTCCATGCTCATGCAATGCTTTTTTTAGTTTATAATCACTTCCAGCCTCAATAGCTTTAATGATTGCATCTTTATGCTTTTTTAATTTTTTATGACCAAAAAACATTTGTTCGACAGGAATTTTTATATTTTCTTTCTCAAGAATTTTAAAAACACTTTCTTCACGTTTTTCATGAGGATCCCAGATTTTTATTAAATTTTTTAAGACATGTAAAAGGTTTGGATAATTAATATCTTCTGATTCTATAATTTCATCTAGTTCAATAAGTTCGCGCTCGATAATTTCGTGCTCATCTTTTAAAATTTCAATTTGGTTCATCTATCGCTAAGAACTACCATATTTGTCATGCCGCGTCGTTTACGCTCAATTAATCCCTGTCCTTCTAGCTTATCTAGTATACGTGTAACTTTAACTTTTGAAAACTCTGACTTATCTACAATATCTGACTGAAATATAGCGCCTTTTGCCTCCTCAATTACTTTTACCACAACTTTTTCATCTCTGCCAAGTTTACTGTAATCTATTGGTTTACTTTTTTTCTTGATCTTTTCTTTAATTTTTTTGATTTTTACAATAATTCTTTCTTCTTCTTTTGTAAATATCAACACAAGCCCTACAACTAAAACTATACCAACAAGGGTGATACCAATCCATGTCTGTGTTTTGATTGTTCCCCACATCGAGCATGATGGCCCATGACTACATGATTGATTGACAACATCTCTCATTCCATTATTAAAAACTAATACTAAAAGTCCCATTACAATTGCAATCCCTACAACCAAAAATCCTACGTTTTTATTTTTCATTTTGTGTTTTTTGAAAAATAAAGGCTTGAAAATATTTCATTTTCATTGTTTTTATTTTTCATTTTGTGTTTTAAGTTTTATATTTTTTGATTATTTATTTTTTGCTTCATAATTATCAATTGCCTGATGAAGCGCGTCAGCTGCCATATTTGAACAATGCATTTTAATTGGAGGGAGTTTACCAAGTGATCTTGCAACGTCCATATTAGTAATTTTTTTTGCTTCTTTAAGTGTTTTTCCCTTTACTAATTCCGTGGTCATTGAAGACGTAGCAATCGCTGCCACACAGCCCATTGTTTGAAATTTTATATCTTTAATTATATCTTCTCCTAATTTGTTTTTTTCTACTTTTAAAAACACTTTCATTATATCTCCACAGGTGGGATTTCCTAATTCTCCGACTGCGTCTGGATTTTTAATTTCCCCCATATTCTTCGGATTTTTAAAATGCTCTATTACAAGATTCCCATAACCTTCTATCATTTTTTAGATTTTAATTTAGTATTTATTTCTTTAACTAACTTATCAGGATTTAATCCGTGAGCAAGTGCACCCTCTTCTAAAGTTTCCATCATAGCCATAGGGCATCCAATACAATGCATTCCTTTGTTTAGTAGAATCTCAATTGCTTCTGGATGATCTTGCATTATTTCATGAAAGTTCATAGTCTTCTTGATTTCGTTCTTACTTTGTTTTTTCATAATTTTACTCTTAGTCTCCCTCGTAGTGAAGGTCTTCTACATTATCTATATCTAACCCTTCATCTTCAAGCTCTTCAGCAAGATCTGCTTCGTTCTTAAAATCTCCGGCATGTTCTACAAATTTGTCAACCATTTTCTTAAAGGTACCTCCTTATACTTGTATAAGATGGATTATATTTTTATTGGACTTATTTTTCTTAGTTTTTCAACAACCTTCGCCATGACTGCTAAAGTATAGTTAATTTCTTTTTCTGTTGTAAATTTACTAATACTAAGGCGAATAGATGTGTTTGCTTCTAAATCTGTACATTTAATTGCTTTTAATACGTGGCTTATCTCAAGAGTATTTGATGAACAAGCACTACCTGTTGAACTAGATATTCCATATGTGTCAAGATAACCTCCAATTGCTTCTCCTTCAATGTTTCCAAAACAAATATTAATATTATTACACAATCTTTGATTTCCGGTTGCACCATTAAGTTTAGTTCCTGGGATGCGTAAAATTCCTATAATTAATTTATCTCTTAATTTGTTCATCCGCATTACATCAAACATGCTAGCAATTTTTACTGATTTTGCAAAACCGATAATTCCTGGAATATTTTCTGTACCACTTCGTAAATTTTTTTCATGACCCCCTCCGTGAAGTAAGGGTGTAATTTTTGTATTCTTTTTAATATATAATGCTCCAACACCTTTTGGTCCGTGAATCTTGTGTGCATTCAATGTAACAAAATCAAGATTTTGTTTTTTAACGTTAAGTTTTGTCTTTGTAAAACTTTGACATGCATCTGTATGAAAATAAACATTTTTTTCTTTGCAAATTTTACCAATAGCTTCAATATCTTGGATAGTTCCAATTTCATTGTTTCCATGAATTATTGAAACAACAAATGTCTTGGGTGTTATGGCTTTTTTCACTTCATTTGGATCAACAAAACCTTTTTCATCAACATCTAAATATGTTACTCTTACTCCTTGTGTTTCAAGCCATTTACAAGAGTTTAATACACAATCATGCTCGATTTTGGTTGTTATTATATGGTTCTTGTCAGTTTTTTTATTTTCAAAAAATAATCCTTTTAAAACAAAATTATTAGCTTCAGTTCCTCCTGATGTAAAGAATATTTCATCATATGATGCGTTGATTGACCTTGCAATAATCGATCTTGCTTCTTCCATGGCCCGTTTCGCTTCTTGTCCGATAAGATGTTGCGAGCTTGCATTTCCATACTTTTCTGTAAAATATGGAACCATTGTTTTTACAACTCTTTTATCCACTTGTGTTGTTGCAGCATTATCCAGATATATTTTTTTCATTTTTTTATCTCCGCACATCCAGTACATTCTTTGCAATCGCACCATCTTGTGCTATGATGATCAATAAGCTTTAATATTGGCTTAATTGTCGGGCTTAAATTATACAATCGTTTTTTACCTTTTGGTTTTGATTGAACAATATTACATTCTTTTAATTCTTTTAATGCATGGCTTAACTTGCTTTGTTCGATCTTTAGTTCAGAAACAAGCTCACTAACTGATTTTTCTCCGTCTTCAAGGCATGAAAGTATATCAATTCGTAAAGGATTTGATAACTTTGCAAAGAATGTATGATAGTTATGCTTATTCATATGAACCATAGTTCATATAACTATATAAATGTTTGTATACTATGCTTCATGCACAATATGTCTAAAGAATTTTTTGAATTGCTTTTTTTCAATTTTTTCTTCTTTATTAAATGCTTTAATGTTTTTATAGACTATATGAAATTCAGGATGTCCTAAAACACTCCAAAGCACAACAAAATGATGGATAACATCTGAAAACATTATTCCAAGTCCTAGGCTAAATAACATGCTAGATTTAAGATAGTAAAAAATGATGGCTAATATGATCCCAGTGAATAAATGATGAAAATGATAAAATCGTTTAAGTTTAAACTTCTTCATTAATCTTAGATAAATCTTTTTTGAACTAATCTTTAAATAAAATCTACCAAAAATTGTTATTAATTCAAATAAGATCGCTGTCCCGACTACTATCCATAAATTAATTAGTTCTAACATCTTGTTTGTTATTAGTAATTAAATAAGCAAAGATCTAGATTCTTTATGCACTTATTGCACTTACTGGACAACCCTCTATTGCTTCTTTAACACACGGGGCTGTAGACTTCTCTTGACCTTTTTTAACATAAGATTTTCCGTCCTTTAATTCGAAAACTTCCTCACATGTAGCAGTGCACGCCCCACATCCAATACATGTACTTTGATTTACTTTAACCACTTTTTACTACCTCCTTACATCCTTAAACTCTTGGCTTACAGCCAGAGTACTCCTTTAATTCATCTATTGCTAAGTCTCTGTTAATTTTCCGATCATTTACTATCCATGTCGGGAACTTATTAATACCTCTTTGCATGCACTCAGTATTATCCTGAACACAATTCTTTATTTCAAAATTATGCATTAAATCAAAAAGTACAAGCTCCTTTAAACTTTGCGCAAGATTATTAGTATTAAGATATACTTTAATAGTTTGTTCTTGCAAACAAAGATCAAAATCATTATAACTTGATTCTTCACGTACAAAAAACCCTGTATATCTAGAAATAGCAGCTGTTATCATATAAAATGTAGCAACTAGCATTACCCCAATTATTAATGTCATTAAGACCTTTTTTGATTCTTTCATGAATTAATCATAGTTTTAAAACTTTTAAAGTTTGTGTAACAATAACATTTATAAACTATCTGGCCTAGGTCATAATATGTTACTTGGATGGATTATTGGAGGCTCAGTAGTATTTTTAGTCGCTGTAATTTTTATTTATTATTATAATAAATTTGTAGGCTTAGAAAACCGTATTAATAATTCTTTAGCACAAATTGATGTTCAGTTAAAAAAACGTGCAGATTTGGTTCCTGCGTTAGTAAAAGTTGTCAAAGGTTATGCAAAACATGAAAAAGGCATAATGGCTGATGTAACTAAAGCACGAGCAGAAATGTTAAAAGCAGGAAATATTGCTTCAAAAGTTAAGGCTGGAGACGCTCTTCAAGCAACACTTGGCAGAATTTTTGCAATAGCAGAAAATTATCCTAATCTAAAGGCTAATGAAAACTTTTTACATCTGCAGCAAGAATTGTCAGCAATTGAAGATAAAGTGGCTTATGCTAGACAATATTATAACGATAATGTATTAAGTCTAGAAAATGCTAGCCAGAAATTCCCTGGAGTAATGTTCTTTAAGATGTATGGAAGACAGAAAAAAGATTACTTAAAGATTCCAGCAGCTGCAAAAGAAATGCCTAAAATCGATCTTTAATTTTTTTTTTAAATTTTTATTATCTAATTGTGTTATTGTTTTCTTACTTGCAAAACTTTATTTAAGTGCCAAAAACATTCTAATGATCCTTTGTGTCTATCCCACCAAGGAAATTTATTGTTTACCGGTGCTTCAATATACTCTGGATAAACAAAAGGAATGTGGACAGAACTTAATGCTATTCCTGCTAAATCTTCACTATCTGCCCGGATCCTTATCAGTTCATCTCCTTTAAATTTAACATTATATTTTTGAAATATCCGCCTTATAGCAATATCTTCATAATGAACTGCCGGCGCCTTTTGTATTGAATAGTCTGTTTTAGAATCTATGTCAGATTCTAATTCAGTCCACACATCACTTGCTTTATGTATTAAATGTCTCCATAGATATTTTCTGTCCGGATGCATAAAATCTCTTTCATAGCACATTTCATATAGCCCTACAGATTTTTTAAAGTCTAAAATATACGGTCCCAGCCTATGTCTTATTCTCCAGTTTTCAGACCCATATTTTTCATCATATTCCGCCAACTTTTCCACTCTATTTTCTCCATACCATCCTGGCCTTTCAACTGTTTTCCAGATATTTTTTTGTGCCATAGTGCCTACCATTTTAATTCTTCCCTCATTTCCACGATTTGATCTCTTAATGCAGCTGCTTTATTGTAATTCCCTTGTTCAGCTGCGAATTGTTTTTCTAACTCCAAAACCATTAGTCTTTCATAAATTTCAAATTTTTCTGAGTCTTCGGAATGTTTTAGCTCATATAAGGTCCCTGCAATATTTGCTATTTTTGGACTTATTTTTTTTAATGCTAAATAGGCAAGACAAGAAGATTCTAATGATTCTGTTGGTACATATTTTAAATAAGTTTCTAAGTTTAATTTCCCATTATATTGAGTATTTGAATTTAAAGGTAACTCCTGTTTTTCTATGATTCTTTGGGCTATGTCTTTTCTTATTTTACTTTCAATTCCTTTCATTTTCCTTTATTCATCAAGAACTCTTTTATTTTGATAATTATTTATAGATGAAAAGGTTTTTATATATTCTCTCCCCCCACATACGTTATAATAATAAGATTTAAATAACTAATAATGTGCGTAATACTATGATAAAACAATCACTAAAATCAATTGGTTTAACTGATGGAGAAATAAAGACATATTTAGCACTTCTGGAGCTAGGCTCTTCCTCAATAGGGAAAATTATAAAAAAATCTAAAATTTCTGGATCAAAAGCTTATGAAGTTTTAGACAGGCTTGCAGATAAAGGATTAGTTAATACTATGATCAAAAACAATGTAAAAAATTTTGAAGCTGCCTCCCCAGAAAAGATATTAGATTATTTAGACGAAAAAAAGAAAGAAATTGATGTGGAAGAAAAGGAAATACATAAGATAATTCCAGAATTGATTCTAAAACAACAATCTGCGCCAAAAAGTGAGGTAAAATTATATACTGGATGGGAAGGAATGAAAACAGTAAATGAGGATATAATAAGCACATTAAAAAAAGGAGAAGAGTGGTTGGATATGGGGGTGACTTCACAACCTCATTCTTGGGAAATATATTTTACTAAAAGACAAAAATATCGAGCAAAAAAAGGAATTATTCATAGAGGTTTGATTAATGAAAAATATCAACAACTCAACAAAGAAAGAAAAGATTTGTCAAATACTCAAATTAGATTATTACCTAAAAAATTTGCCATGCCAATTAGTACTTCAATTTACAAAAATAAGGTAGCAATTTTTATTTTAATTCAAAAGGCTCCAACAACAATAGTTATCGAAAGTGAGTTGGTTGCAAATAGTTTCCGAAAATATTTTGAATATATTTGGAGAACCGCAAAAAAGTAACCTTTTGTTGATTTATCACTTCTTAGTTTTGAGTTTATTAAGAATAATCTTAGCAAGTATAATTATTAATATCCCGCCAATAAATGCTCCATAAAATCCAGAATCTAGCCACCATTCTTGTGTTTCATCAATTACATTAGTTATTATGAATACTAATGCTCCAATTCCTGCTAGTGCTGAAACAAATATGCCACTTATCATTACGCGTTTCATATCTTTTTTTAATGATTGTACTGAGATCTTTTTCATTCTTAAATATCTTATAGATGTATAAAGTGAAAATAGAAGTGCCAAAGCACCAATTAAAATTAAAACACTCCCCAAAACTCCATTGCCTAACCCGACAAATCCCCAGATTCTTATTTTATTATAATAATCATAATGATAAAATCCTGCAAAATCGTCAATAAGTAATAACATAATTCCAATAAATGAAGCTATTGCTTCAAGGGCCAGATATGTCTTAAGTTTAGACTTTTTCATTTTTCTCTTTTCTCTTATTTAGCCTAGATAATGAAAATATTTAAACGTTTCTTTTACGATTTTAGGATAAGCTTTATATATCTAAAGACGTCTTTATATTTATGGTGGATCCAAAAGCTCGTATATCATTTTATGATCAGATTGCTCGAAACAAAAGAAAAAGTTATGTTTTAATGGCTTTTATTTTGTTAATTTTGGTTGCTTTAATTTATATTATAGGATTAGTCTTAAGCCCTGAATATTCAATTGTCATTTTAGTTTTCGCATTAATTCTTGCACCTCTTTATATTATTTTTAGCTATTATAATTCGCACAAGATCGCGCTTGCCTCTGTTAATGCCAAACCTGCAAATCAAACAGACCATCGCATGTTTCATCATTCTGTTGAAGGTCTATGTCTTGCTTCAGGAATGCCAAAACCAAAACTTTATGTTATGGAGAATTCAAACATTAATGCCTTTGCTTCAGGCCGTGACCCAAAAAATTCAATAATTTGTGTCACAACAGGAGCTTTAGAAAAGCTTGACAAACAAGAATTAGAAGGCGTTATTGGCCATGAATTAGCTCACATAGCAAACTATGACATTAGATACATGACTTTGGCCACAGTCCTTGTTGGAATGATTGCAATAATTTCACGTATTTTCCTGCGAAGTTTATGGTGGAGCAGTTTATCCGGTGGAGGGAGAAGAAACAGCCGAGACAATGGTGGCCAGGCGCAAGTTGTTTTAATGATTATTGGTATAGTCTTTGCAATCCTTGCACCAGTTTTTGCAATCTTGGTTCAATTATCAATTTCAAGAAAACGAGAATATGCTGCAGACGCTTCAGCAGTAAAATTTATTCGAAGCCCTACCGGGTTGATCGGCGCTTTTAAAAAAATAAAAAGCGAATCTATAAACATTAAGGATAGTAAAAAGGTGGCCTCAGCTGTGGCACCTTTATTTATTTCAGACCCTTTTAAGAAAAATCTTGATAGTGCTTTTTCTACTCACCCTCCACTAAGCAAGAGAATAGCTCTTCTTGATCGTATGTAAATTCTAGAACAGCAAAATATATAAACAAGCTCTACTTAATTATACCATGGAAATAAATAGGCATAATAGATTTATGAATCCGTGTTCGTCACTAGCAACGCCTATTTTTTATACTGTGATTAAATTCCTGATTTAAGCTCCTTGTTTTATCTCGGCTTGAATCCATATTTCTTCAAAATGTTAAAACAAAGGAGTTCTCTGGAGGTTGAATGGCAATTTCATTGCGATGTTTGTAGCGGGGTGGTTGATAATCCAATATGTCCTGAATGTTTAGCAAAAAGTGTTTCTGTATGGCTCACTCTTTATCCAAACTTAAAGCGTGTTATCTATCCAAAAATTGAATCTTATTTAGAACAATTCGAAGAAAGGATCACACAGGCTACTCAATGCATAAAATGTCAAAATAAAAAGGCTTATGTTTGCCCGTCATGTTTTATTGACTTTATAGTTGGTCAACTAAAAAAGGTAAGAATCGATTCAAGAATCCTGGACGAATTTCAAGGATTGTTTGATTTTGATTTTGTTGTCCCAGACCCTCATGCTGCAAAATGGAAACGATATTCAACAATGATAGGAGAACTATGATGCGAATCACAAAAAGTATATATAGTTGTAATGCTTATGGATATAAGAGCAAAATGGGTGATATAGTATCATCTATTAAGCAGTGTTCTAGACAGTTTTCAGTGATGACATTACGCCCATTAATAAATTATAGGAGGTGTATTTTAGAGAGATATTTCGGATGAATATGGTAGATACAATTAACAAGCATCTCTTGCAGGCACCAAACTTCGAGTGTGAGATCTGCAATGAGGCTATAACTAATCCCATCTGTCCAGTATGTTTGACAGAGGAAGTGAACATTTGGTCAACCCTATATCCTAGTTTGAGGCACGAACTAATGCCAAGGTTAAAACAATATCTAAAAACGATCAAAATGAATACAAACGACTCCTCAAGGTGTATCAAATGCCATCGGCATAGGGTAGCTTTGTGTAGTTATTGTTTTATACGAGAAGTTTTAGAAGAGTTAGAAGACTTGCAAGTGAACCGTGATATTAAAAAAGAGTTTCTGCAATTTTTTAATTATGATCTTGGGCATACATCTTATAAAGATGATATATATTAGTCTATGTAACTAGCAAATCCAACCTTTTTTTTAATTTTAAAAATGGTATTACGAGTTGACACTGATTAAAAAGTCCACGTTTTAATATAGAGAAGATTACTTGGTGGTGTATAGAACCACTTAATTCTATTTTTTTAGGACCATCTTTCTGATAATATGCTAATAAATCTACCCTACAGCAGTATAAAAAGATAGAAAAACCCTAATGTTTTAGTAAATCTGAACAAAAGCTACCTTATGGGTCTATGTCTGATGAAATCAAAATTACGCAAAAAAATAGATCGAACAATTAATAATAGTTTTAATCAACTAATTTTCATATATGCAATACTTGTACTTTTTGTGTCTATAAGTTTGATGCATAAATTTTCTTATTTGTTTCATATCCTGGCCATAATTCTTGGAGTTTCTGGATTTTTTATAATTCGTAGAGAATCAATAAAATATGTGTACTTAAATAAACGACTATACGCACTTCTTTTTGTCTTAGCTTTAGTAATAATTTTTGCTCTGCGCATAATTCCATATACTAATAATAGTGTTCCGTTTAGTTATGATTATGGTATCTATAAGTATGGTATAGAATCTTTTGCCAAGAACGGGTTTAAGGTTGTTTCCTGGGTAAAGCTTACTTTTTCTCCAGCGTTTTTATCTCTGACAAAAATTCTTAGCTTTTTTGTCTCATCAAAAACTATTCTAATAGACTTTTTTATCTTGATTAACCTAATCTTTGGACTTTCAATATATTTGGTTGTTCGTCAGCATTTCGGAAAAGTCGCTGCATTAATTTCTTTTATACTTTACGCAGCCTCGATAATTCAGTATAAGGCTTTTACTTTTCTATACTACAATAGTATTATTGCTTTGACTTTTTTGCTGTTATCAGTTTACTTTTTTAAACGAAAAAAAAGATTTTTGTTTATTTTATTTTTCGCGTTAACCGGCGCATTTCATTTGCCAACCTTTTTTGTTTATTTTCTCTCTTACATAGCTCTTGTAACTTTTATTTTTATTAATGGAAAAAAGCATCAAAAAAGTGAAATAAAAAAAGAACTCTTGGACCTTTTGTACATTTTTGTACTAACTGTAATATTTTATTTAGGATTTTTTAGTACTGGGATTAAACCTTTAATCAATCCGTCCCTTAGCACGTTTAGTAATGAACCAGGATCTTCTTTTGGATCTTTTGTAAGTTTTTTTCAGTATTCTTATTCAACCTTATTTTATTTACCCTTTGCAATACTTGGATTTTTTTATGTTACAAAACGCAAAAATTTTAATTTACTCTTTTTCATGACTATTATAAGTTTTATCCTTGTTTATACCCAACTTTTCTTTTACAAACGTTTTATTATACATTTAGATTTAATGTTTATCATCTTATCTTCTTTAGGTTTTCTTTTTGTTATCCGACGATCAAAAGTCTTGGGCACGTTTATAATGATCGCAATGATTGGCTCTAGCATGTTTGTTACATATGATTTTGCCAAAAATTTAGAATCTCCAGTAACTCCTGAAGAATTTAATTTAATAAAAAAGTTTTCACTAACTGAGGAGAACGCTTTTGTTATGACAACAAGCTCAAAATATGCACCATATCTTTTGTCTTATTCTAATCGTAAAACTATTGCTCCCGGCCTTTTTGGTGATGATCACACAAAATCTGATTGGCAGGACTTTTTGAATTCAAAAGATTTGACAGAAATTAAACAATTCCTTGACAGTTATAGAAAACATCCGCAAACCAATCAAAATTATCCTTTATACATCTTTTTGTCTCGTTCACAAAATGATAATTTGAAACCTTTCTTAACTGGTAGTGACGCTTGTTTTGAAGTGTTTAATAGTCACCGATTAGGCCACAAAATTTATGAGTACGTTTGTTAGAATTTAAAACTTGTTTTTTTAAGGTTATACGCTTCAAAAATGCTTTTTGCATAATAATCTTTTTTATTATATCCCAAAATGCTTGCAATTTTGTTTATACCTTTCATGTCTCCTTCAATTTCAAGATAATCAGGAATTTTTGGAAATTTTATTATTTCCACCAGGCAATTAAACATCTTATAATATTCACGTTTCATCTCACAATAATGTGACATTTTATACCCAAGCATTTTAAGCATTTTTGTTAGTGTAGCATCGTCAGTTACTTTTATTTCATGCTCAGTTCGAACCTTGCACCCTTTTACAATTTTTCTGGGCCCTTTTACAGTAAAGATTTTATTATTATTTTTTCCTTCATCTCTGACACGAATGACCATCTTTTTTTCTTTTGTATAGTTATTAGAATATGCATAATTTTTTTGAAAAACATTTTTCACAAGTATTGCATTATTTTTCTTTAATATTTTGCGTATCTTGTTAGAATCAATATTTAATATTTTTATTTCTGTTTCTTTCATATTACTCTGATTAATCCTGATCTTTTTAAATATTTTTGTGTATACTTATAAGTACCTATATCTTTAAAAATTAATCAAGTCCTCATAATTCATGAAGTATGCAATAATTGCAAACCCTGTTTCAGGTAATAAAACAATTGAGCAGAAAAAGAAAATTTTAAGAGATCCTGCAAGAATTCTTGACGCAGAGATTTATGGGTTAGACACAACGTCTTGTGAAGATTTTATGATTTGTGCTAATGATCTATCAAAACGTGTTGATACTTTGGTTGTTGTAGGCGGTGATGGCACATTTTCAGACGTTTTAAATGCAATAGATACCAACGATGTTTCTATGGGTTATATTCCTATGGGCACTGGAAATGCTTTACAATACATTTTAGGGATAAAACCTGGCCCATTGGATGCTGCAATCCAGGTAAAACTAGGTACAAGCCATGATCTGGACACAATCCTTTGTAATGACGAAAAAAAGGCTTTTATGAGCAGTATTGGCTTTGATGGCGAAATTTTAGAAAAAAGGCAAGCTTTTATGGACAAACATGGAAATGGTGGTGTTCCTGCATATATGTCAAGCATTGCTAAAGTCATGAAAAAGTATAAACCATTCAAGGCTCATGCAACAATTGATGGATTAGAAAAAGATTATAAGAGACTTTTTTCTTGGATGATAACTAAAATACCTTACTATGGCATGGGTGTAAAAGTTGCCCCAAGCGCAACATTTGACAGTGAAAATCTTCATTCTGTTCAGATAACTAACCACGGACACCTTGTTAGTGCATTTTTTACTGCAATGTCTCCTTTTGGCTATCTTGGCGGTATTCAATCAGAATGTAAACATATTCATGTAGAAACAGACCGTGATATCTATCTTCAGCGCGACGGTACTCTTGATAAGAAAATGCGTGAGTTTGATTTTAAAGTATTACCAAAAGATTTACGTATTATTTATTGATATTATCTATCTACTTAGATCAGACTTTAAAGCTTCTGTATATTTCTTTTGTAGTTCTTTGTAGCTATGATCATCTCTTGAAAAAGAAATTTTATAAAACCCGCACCTTCCTCCAGTATAATAA
>JAAOYK010000015.1 GCA_018221305.1 Candidatus Pacearchaeota archaeon | reverse complement strand
TTTTGTAGCAATCCCAAGCCCTGGAACTGGTGCATATACTGGAAGCCTTATTGCCTGGTTTTTTAAGCTTAACCGTCGACAAAGTTTTGCAGTAATAGCGTTAGGGGTTGTTACTGCAGGCATAATGACAGCATTAATTGTTACTGGAGGCCTGAACATATTAAATTTTTTAGTATAACAAAATAATTATTTCTTAGCTAACCTTAAAAGAGATTTTAAATCAGAATAAATTGGTATAGATTTTATCTTAAATAGTTTAGTTGTCAATATCCAGATTAAAACAACAAACAAAGTGCTTAAAAAGTACCAGGTAAAATTATGAGTAAGAATAAAATATTTGAAATTGTTAGTATAAAGCATTGAAAACAAAACAATACGTAACACATTTATTACAAATAAAACAAAGATTGACAACAAAAGAGAAAAGAATCGCTTTTTAGTGCTTAATGGCAAAGAAAGATTAAGTATTAAAAGTAACAAATAGGCTGACCCTGCAACGCATGAGCTTACTATCTGGATTGGGACATTATTTATTATGATGTAATCCTTTACAGTATATACTGTGTAAAAAAGTGACAATAAAAACGAAGATACATAAACTGTTAATGGCTTAAGAATAAGATAAATTATTGGTAGAATAAACATAAGACAGACCAAAGATAGATATCTAATCAGTAAAAAAGTTAGATTTTGTTGTTGAGTGTACTGTTTTTCCATGATATTACAGAAAAGATATTTATTTAAATAATTAGTTATATAAAAGTATATGAAAAAGAGAAATCAAATAATAATTGTAAGCCTTTTAATAGGTATTGTGTTGATGTTGATCGCATTTCTTTTCGATCCAGACATAATGATGGCTCTTCAAAAGATTCGCAACATTCAGTTAGACTACCTGTTTATTAGTATAACCTTTGCATCTAATGCGTTTATTATGTTTTTCTTTTTAATGGCATTATTTTTATGGCGTGAACATAAGCGTAGATGGATCTTTCCTTTAGTATTATCAAGCGCTGTATCCTTTATTGCAAGTTTCTTCATAAAAATCATTGTACGGCGTCCTAGACCGTTTACAAGCGAAATTCTGATAAAGAAAGGCTTTGAAGCATTAGTTGTTGCATTTTATTTTATGAAGAGTAATTATAATACATGGAACTTTTCATTCCCATCATTTCAAGCATTATTTGTTTTTGCAGCATTACCAATCCTTGATAAAGAATTTAAAGCGTTCAAATATGTATGGTTCTTATTTGCATGTTTAGTGGCATTTTCACGTACATATTTTGGAGTGCATTACCTTTCAGACGTTATTGCAGGAGCAATCATTGGATACATAATTGGATATATCATGGTATATGTTGAAGAAAGATACCGAATAGGTAAACGTATGATGAAAAAGCTTCATGTAAAAGAGTAAAAATATATTATTATTTTCAATGGAAAAAGTTACATTTAAAAATTCGCGTGATCTAAGGCTGGTCGGAGATTTTTATAAAGCTGATTCTAATCTAGGAATTGTTATGTGTCATGGATTTACAGGAGACAGGCATGAGTTAGGTAAGCTAGACAAACTAGCCTATGCATTAAATAATAAGGGGTTTAATGTATTAAATTTTGATTTTAGCGGAAGCGGTGAAAGTGATGATGATTCCTTAACAGTTTCAAAACAAATAGATGATTTAAAATGTGCTGTCAAGTATATCAAAGGTCAAGGAATTAAAAAAATTGGATTATACGGGCATAGTTTAGGAGGCCTAGTATGTTTTAAATATTATAATAAAAGTATTGAGACAATTGCTGCGAGCGCGCCAGTTACAAAGAAAAAAGAGGACTATGCAAAAAAAAGATTTAGTAAAGAACAATTAGAAGAATTAGAAAATACTGGACTTATAACAAGAGTTCGAGAAAAAGACAAGTATTTAAGGACAAAAATAGTAATTGATAAACAAATGATTATTGACAGAGAGTCTGTGAATCAAAAAGAATTATTATCAAGAGTCAAATGTCCTGTACTAATTGTTCATGGAGCCAAAGACATAGGAGTCCCAACACAAGACTCAAGAAGCGCTATGCAGTATTTAAGCCCAGAATCAAAGCTTGAAATTCTTACACAAGATGGTCATGATTTTGCAAAAAGTTGGCCAAAAGCAATAGATTTTGTATCAAACTGGTTTAAAAAATATTTAAGCAGCAGCTAAACAAAATAAAAAATATATAATAATATCTAATAAGTAAAAATTATAAAAGAAAAAAAACTTTACATTGCGCTAACACGTGGTGCAGTCATTCTTTTGATTACTGCGATTATTGCAATTATCAAGATAACATTGATAAGTACGATCACATAGATAAACCAATTATCTCTTAAGTGGTCAGATAAAGCGCCATATTGAGCTTCTGATTCAAAGATAGTAAATGCGCCAATCTGCTCAACATATTTATCATCAAAATCTGCTCTTATTGTGAATTCTTTATCACCTTCAGCGTCTTTGTCAAGTGCAAGAATAATACTAATATCTTTTGATTCTCCTTGGCCCAAAGTTACTGTTTTAGGAGTAAATTCTTCTACTGTTGACCAACCGCTGTTTCCAAAAATACTTAGAGTATAAGTTGTTTCTTCATCCCCTGTATTTGTTATTGCTGCGTCAACAATTATTTCTTCTCCAGAAATTGCATCAGGAGTTTCATCGTTTAATAGAGCAGTAATCTTTGCACTTGATGATGTTATAACACAGTTTCCTTCAACATTAACCTTAATAGTCTTTCGTGCTTCGTCATCATTATCATTTTCAAATAAATCATCATCTTCATCAAAAACTCTTATTTCTAACCAGTATTGACCTTCATCTGTTCCTGCTGGAATAATTGTGTCAAAAAAGATTCTTTTATCTTCAAACTGGTCAATATCTCCAACATCAATTCTTTCATTAAGACCTAATTCTTTATTATAAATAGTTACGTATACATCCTCTTCATCATCATCGCCAATGTTCCAAAGTTCTGCGTCAATTTCTAAATTGTCCTCGCAAGCAACAGTCTCAGTGAAAACAACATCGCCAACAATAACAAAATTATCATCAATCATAATAGTAATTTCTTCTGAATATTCGTCACAAAGTACTTCTTCACCATAATCTTTATCATCACTATATACTTTTACAAATAAAATATAATCATCCCCACCCTTATCTACATCATCAGGATCAACAGTGTAAGTAATAATAACTTCTTTCTCATCATCTTCTTTTAGCTTAAAATTGCTTTCTTCATCTTTTGCATCACATTTGTCGTCTTCAACAGAATATAAACACCATTCAATAATTATATCATCAATAGTATCATCATCAAGATTTTCTACAGTAATTTCAAATTCTATTTCGTCTAGAGCATACCATTCATAATCTTCTTCACCATAACCTTCTTTATTTGATATATCAACATCAATTTTTAACATATCATCATTATTGCAGCCACTTGTACAATATGTAGGTTTAATTTCAATATCAACTGTAGCTGTCTCGTTTTCATTATTAATATCTTCTACTAATAATTCACCAGTATAAGTACGACCAAATTTTAATGTGTCATAGTCAACAGATGCATTAATCTCAACAGTTGCTGCAGAATCAATTTCTGTTAAAGCTCCTGTAATTGTTAAAGCAATCTCGTTTCCGTCTTCATCTAAAATTGCTTCAGACACAGTAACTGTATAACTTGCATTATCTTCAATAGAATCATTAATTGTTGGTGTTATTGTAAAACTTTGAGTTACTTCAGGATTACTAAAAGTTAGAACATTTTTTGATACAGTTAAACCTGCAGCACTAATAATAGTCATAGCAAAAATTGCTGATAGTAAAAACATAGATAATAGTTTAAATTTCATTGTTATGTGTTATAATTCTCGAGTTATGACACCTTTATAAAGTTTATTGTAATTTAAAAATATAATTGCAGGATCATATTGGTATACTCATTATAAGCAAATTTAGTTCTTTTTTCAATCATCCTATTATATAAGGGCAATTAAAGCACAGTTTTATAGTGAGAACTTACCCTGCAACCGGGCAAACCGTCAATCATTGACACACTAAATCCTATTTCATAATTTGTAGTATCTAATGTTGCACTATACTTCAAAGTTGAATAACGACCACTTGATGCGTTCTTAAACTCAACAAATGTAAAACTAGTTAGATTAAAGAAACCATCTTTTGCTGTTTTTAGTATAGCTTTACACTCACTTTCATCTTCACTACAATCTAGGCTAACCCTTATTTTAAAATTATCATAACTATCACCTTTTCCGTAAGCATAATAATTACTTGCAGCGTTTTGAGCAGCATTTTGCGTGCAAATAAGATCTACACATGTCTCTTGACAGCATAATGGTTCATCCTCAGACACTACTGATTTTTTTGAACAAACCTCCTTATCTTCACACGGGAACCCTTTAAACTCTTCACAAGACATTAATTTGCATTTATCTACGTCACATCTCTCATCACTATCACAAATTTCTTTTGGATCTTCTCTTTGTTTACAGCTATTAAACCAGGAAACAGTTTTATTGTCACCGCACCAATATGCTGTATGACTAACACAGTCTGATAAAACAGTTACATTCTCTTCACAAGACTTGCTAAAAGCAGGCATATTTTCTACAGAATTGCACTTCTTTTGATCAAAACATGTACGAATAGATACATTCTGATCATCACATTCAGACCAATTATTACAGCTCCAGTTCTCAACACATCCATTAGGATTAGAATTATTTTCTACAATCAAAGGTATTGTTTGGTTATCTCCTATATTATTCTCTTCTGGAAATGTGTAACCATATTTTATCATTCGAAAAAATACATCTTTATCAGATACAGAATCTAGAATTATAATAATATCATAAGATCCGTCATTGTCTACATCTATTGCAGTCTCATTAGAAGGTCCTATATTTTGTGTATAATCCCCAAACTTAAACATGACACCATGATCTCCAATAGATTCTACGATAAGTTCGGCTTGAGTCCCATTAACATCATATTTTAACTTTTGATTAATTGCCAAAGTAAGACTCGTGCCACTAATTAATTGCTCTTTTGACACTGTTTTAATATCATCAGAAAAATCAATAAAAAGAAAAACACTGATTATTCCAATAACTAAGATAATTCCAAGAATTGGAAGTACTATTAAAACTGTGTTAGCAAAAATTGATCTTTTAGAATGGGGCGGCATTTCTCTAGGAGAAGAATCTCTTGATTCAGGCTCCTTTGGCTCTTCAGAATCTTTTTCTACATCAGAATCATTTTCTTCAACTATCATCCTCTTTTTTTCCTACACACTTATATAAAAACAATGAAACAAAGCTTTATAATTTTTTAGTTTTTTGGTATCTGCGCATAATTAATAATTTTTGTGTTATCATTAAATAAACCCAAACAAGCAGTGTTTACAAAACAATCTATGGCAAAGTTTTCAAATTGAGAAACGTCAATATTGTTTGATAAAAATAAATAAACATTTTTCCCTTGACTTTGAATTTTCTTTTTTAGTCTTTTAGCAAGTTTTAAATTTTCTTGACCGGGCTTTGTTGTCACTAAAATTCCAACATTTTCTGCATGCAGATATTTAAGCAAAGCAGTTTTTCTTTTTTTGGCAACACTTTCAATCTCAGATCTAGGGATTTTTATAACTTTCCTCCCCTCAAGCACATAAATTTCAGGACACTGTAAGTATAAATTTTTTGCATGAAACAAGCCAGATCCAATAAGCAAAACAGGATGTTTAGTATTAAGCTGAGTGCAGCCAAGAACCTGGGAAACAGAAACAACATGAATCTTATTTTTTTCAAGCAGATCTTTTATATCTTGAACAGAATCTTTATACTGAATAGTGTATGCAAGAACTAATTTTTTTGGCAAACTAGCTATTTCAGTTTCACTAAGAATTATTTTCTTCTTAGATTTAGTGTCAAGGTACAAAACTTTCATACAATCATATGTAAGAATGAGTTTAAATGAGTTTTTGTTTAGTTATAATAAAAACAAACCTTTACCCTTCGACAACATCTTGTGCAGTAGGAGGGCTTGGAGAACGTCTTGACTTATAAATTTCTGCAAACTGAGGTGTAACAATTATTGTATTTTCACCAAATCCTGCAATACTTCCTTCAAGAGCGTCTGAAGTCTTCTTAATCTTTGAAATAGCACGTTTTAGCTCAATTACATCTTTTGCACGTAATTGTTTTATATCAATCACAGCAATTGTATAACCTTCACGAAGAGCATTTAAAATAGGGTTTACATCTTCAAAGCTTTTTAATGCAAAAGGTCTTACAATAACTTTAGCACGTTTAACTTCCCTACCTAAATCAATCTCAATATACTCTGGATCCTCATTACCACCCCTTAAAGCACCTGATAGACTTTTTTTAATCTTATTAAACACCATAGTTATGGATTATTTGGAGAAGTTTATAAAGATTTCTGTACTTGGTTGTTCAGATTTTAAAAATATACGCCTTATAAGAAAACTATTTCACCTTTTTCATGACTTCAGCACGTATTTCTTCTGATTGCTTACTGAAACTTTCTTCTTGCTTTTCTAAAGATTTTAATCTTAAATTCAATAAATCTTGCTTTTTTTCAAGATCGCTTTGGATTTCATCTTTTTTGGCTTTAATCATTATTTGACCTACAAGTTTGTAAATATCATCATTAGATTTAGCAATTTCAGTGATAGCATTATCTGTCTCGCCTAGTTCCATCTGGAATGCTTGTTTTTGCATTAAGATTGACTGCAAATTTTGCTCAATAGCTTGCAATTCTTGTATTTTTTCCTGCGTTTCTTTATCCATTTTTGTTCTTAAAAAAATTATACTGCTTTTATTTTCGCAATATGTTTTCTTGGTTTATAGAAGATTTTTGCACCACAACTAATACAGATAAACCTTTTTTGTAAGGTATTACTAGTTGTTTTCTTCCCGCATTTGAAACATTTGTATGTTGCCATTTTTTATTAATTTATTAAGCTTGAGGTGTTTTTTAAATTTAATGTTTTATTCTTCACGTTTTGGAAGGAAATAAGTATGACCTGTAAACTTTTTTCCACATTTCTTACAAGACCAAATACCTTTTGATAATCGTTTAGCAGTACCCTTACAAAACATGCAATGTTGTTTTTTTCTTTGATGTGATTCAATATCTGCAGTTTTCACTCTAACTCTACGTCCGTATCTTACACCGAATCTTCCTGCTGCTTTAACTTTTTTTGTTTTTGGCATTTTTTTTTATTGCAACCAAAAGTTGCTTTTTTTATTTTGTTATTATGAAATGGGGCTGCCCAGATTTGAACTGGGGTCGCGAACTCCCAAAGCTCGAAGGATAACCAGGCTACCCTACAGCCCCTTAAAGTATGTATGTTAAAAAGGGTTTATAAGATTATTTCTTTTCTGGAACTTTTGCAGCTGTTGCATCTTTTGCAGCTGTTGCATCTGTTGCAGCTGTTGCATCTGTTGCAGCTGTTGCATCTGTTGCATCCTTGGCTTCCTTAGCTTCCTTGGCTTCCCTAGCTTCTTCTTCAGCCTGTTTATCTAAAGCAAATTTAGCATCTTGCTCTGCTTTAAGGTTTTTGAAATAATCATTAAGTTGAGTTCGTTTTTCAGGATCAGTTTCAGTTTTTTTTGACTCAATTTCACCATCAAACTTTCCTTCATTAACCAAATTAATCAGTTCTTTTGGTTCAGTGCTCTCAACCAAAACTCCAACACTTAAACAAGTTCCAAGAATTGATTTTACTGCATTTTTAAAAGTTTTTTCAAGCATGTCAGGATATTTGATTTTTGTAACCTTTATTATATCTTCTATAGAAGCATTCCCGACTTTTTGTTTACCATGAGCAATTGTTCCTTTATCATATCCTAATTCTTTTTTTATTAATTCAGAAGTTGGAGGAGAAGAAACATTTACTGTAAAATCTTTAGTCTTTTCATCAACATCAAGCTCGACAGGAACCTTCATTCCTTTAAAATCTTTAGTAGCAGTATTAACATCAGAAATAACCTTACCCATGTTAACACCCATAGGTCCTAGTTGCTGAGCAATAGCAGGCCCCGGCTTCATATTTCCACCATCAATTAATAATTTAATAATCATCTGGGATTAGTCCTCCTACAGATTCTTCATAATCTTCTTTCACAGTTATCGGAGCAGTATCTTCTTGCGAAGATGAAGAGTCATCATCATCAGATCTAGAATCATCTTCACTAGATTCTGCACCTTCTTCTTTATCACGTCTAATAACTTTTACATTATCAAGTTTAACAGTAACAGGAATTGGTACAACAGCAGCTAATAGTGTAACAACTGCTTCACCCTTAGTTTTGTCTACACGGATAACTTTTGCTTTTTCTTTCTTAAAAGGTTCTCCAATAATTTCAACAATGTCACTCTTCTCAATATTGATTTCTTCAAGTACTGGCTCTAACATATTTTTAATTTCTTCATAAGTTACAGTCTTTCCAATGATTCCTTTAACATAGGGAAGATTAAACGCTGCTTCTTCAGCAGAGTCTCTATCTTCAGCTTCTAAAAAAATGTACCCACGAAGACCGTGCGGACGTGCTAAAGAATAGACTTGCAAATCTTTTTTTTGCACTTTTCTGGAAATTAATTCCATTGCTCTATCTTCTTTATTTGTTGTAACTTTTATTACGAATATCATATTATCTTTGTTCAACTAACCCCTAATATCTTAAGAATCAGATAATAATACGTAAAAAATGGGGTTTATAAAGTTTATTATTATTTAATTAAACCTACTTTATTTGTAATGCTACTTGTAGCAAAGTCATCACAATAGAAATGATAAAACCAATAATTCCAATAAGACCCAGACCTATAGCTGAGATTTTTGCAATGGTTGTATATTCTGTTTTAGCAGGCTTTTTTAATAAGCGCCAAACACGTACACATTGTTTTGTAAAAGATTTAAGCTTAAACATTTTTTTTGTTTCCTATTGATAAGTTATATCTGAGAGGGTTTTTAAATTTATTTGAGAAAATATTATTATTATTCTTTTATATAATATGCAATACCTGCATCTTCTGACTTAATTATTTTTGACAATTCATAATTTTTTCCATCAATATGACCATTTTCTAAATCTTCTAAAAAATCTGGAACACCGCAAGAATCAACACTAGCATTTGCATCATGAAAAGCAACAATGCCTCCCTTACCTACCAAAGGATTATATAATAACCAATCAGCCATAACACCTTCATAGCGATGATCACCATCAATAAACAGCATGTCAACACCACCAGTTAAAGAATCATACGCTTTTTTTAAAGTAGATACATCATTTGATGCACCAATCAAAAATGAACTCTTACCATCATCAGCAATCCATTTGTTATAAAAGTCGCGCGAGTTTTCTCCAAAAGAACGAACACGATCATGACTTTTTTCAATACTTGTAACTTTATCAAACAATTGACGCCATAAAAAATGTGTACTTCCAAAATATCCAAGGCCAACCTCTAATGCAGAAGTATTATGATTATAGCTTTGATCTGCAATAACGTGCGCAAAATCTTTAATCTCTGCACGTACCTGCTGGATCCCAAAATTTGCAGGAATACCATAAAAACTAAACGCAGGAGAAACAAAGTTTTTAGGCACATACTCGCCATTACCACGCTTGCTTACCCAAGAATCAAGTTCATTCATTGCTTTTTCTACATCTACTTTTTCCATGTCAATCAAAATACAATTTTCTATTTTAAAGTTTTAGGTAATACAATATAATAATCTACTAGCTAAGCTGTAAAAGATCTTTTAAATTTGCTGAAGAAGATTGTTTGCCTAGTGAATCTTGAAAATCGCAAACTGCCCTGTGTAAATTTTCCATATTTTGTTTTTGCTCTTTTGTATAATGAGAAGAATTAGTTGTAGAAACTTTCAAGTTATCCAAAGTCTCCATCACAAGTTCAGCATCAGCACATCTGCAAAGACCTTCAAAACTTCTTAAAGATTTGCTTAAATAATCAACAACTCGGCCTGGAAAATAAGGTGGAATACTTTCTTTAAAAGTTTCAAAAATTTTTTGATAAGATTTTTGTAATTCCACTGTTTTATCTAAACAATTTATTCTAAAAATTCTATGCCAAACTCATTAGACATTTCTGCTTGTTTTTGGAGTTCTATTGGAAGTTCTCCGCCAACAATTTGTGCACTATGCACACCAGTTATTATTAACATAACTCGAATAGCTTTTTCCATATCAGGACTAATTTGAGCTCCCCAAATCATTTTAGCTTCAGGCCCTAGTTTATCGCCAACAGCAGCGATTATTGCACGCGCTTCATCTAAACTCATGTCATTACCGCCAATAATATTAACCAAAGCACCGCTAGCATTTGAAATGTCAACATCTAACAAAGGATTATTAATAGCTTTTTCAACAGCTTCTTGTGCACGGTTAGCAGAATCAGATTCGCCCATGCCCATTAAAGAGACACCACCATTTAGCATTACAGCTTTTACATCAGCAAAGTCAAGATTAACAAGACCTGACTTTGTTACAAGTTCTGTTGTTCCTTTAACAGCGTTAGTTAAAATTTCGTCTGCAACTTTGAACGCTGTTTGAAGCGGAAGCTCTGGTGCTATTTCTAATAATTTATCATTAGGGATAACAATTAAAGTATCAACAACAGATTCCATACGTTCAAGACCGTATTCAGAATTTTCAATACGTTTTTTTCCTTCAATTGTAAAAGGTAATGTGACAACCCCAATAGTTAGTGCTCCTTGTTTTTTTGCTAATTGTGCAATAACAGGCGCAGCACCAGTACCAGTTCCTCCACCAAGACCACAAGTCACAAAGATCATATCAGACCCTGTTAATTTTTTCTTAATATCTTGTTCAGACTCGTGTGCTGCTTCTTCTCCCACCTTAGGATTACTACCTGCACCAAGACCCATTGTTAATTCTTTTCCAATCAAAATTTTATGATCCGCGTTTGAATATAATAAATCCTGTGCATCAGTATTGACTGCAATAAATTCTCCACCTTTTATCCCAATCTCTTTCATACGGCTGATAGTATTTCCCCCAGCACCGCCAACACCAAAAACTTTTACCTTAGCATTTTGTTTTTTTAATAATTCTTCCAGCTCTCTATCAATTTCTGCTAATTCTGGATTTTTTTCAAAAATTGGCTGACTAGCTGCAGCAGGTAATGGATTTTTACGTAAAGCATCAGTTACAGGCGTATCAGAGCTAGGTGCATCATAACTTGTAGATTTACTATAATCAGTATATCCTGAATCAGTAGTATCCTTATAATTTTCTTCTCCCCTTTGATATTCCTCTTCCATATCTTCAAAAACATAAATTCTATATTTAAAGATTATTGCACAATTATAGTTGTTTTGATTCAGTATGGTTAAATACAAGAATTTTTAAAAATTATAAGAAAATTAATATTAATCTACTTTAAGATCTTTTTCATCCTTTTTTGCATCTTTTTTGTCTGTTTGGGGTCTTTTCTCTTCTTGCTTTTCTTCCTTGACTTCAAAATCAAGCCCTGAAATTGCTTTTAGTTTATCATTAAGCATAGTAATTATAGGCTTTATCTTTGAATCTTTAAAAATAACCTTTTTATCCTTAACCTCAAACTCAAAACGTTGCCTAAAAAAATGATCCTGAAGTGCATTAACTTTTTCTTTATCATCAGTTATTTTCCTTTTAATTTGTATTTCATACTCAACATCTTTGCCTGCCATAGGATTATTAAAATCAGTCATAACACGACCGCCATTAACAGACAAAATCTTTACCACGTACTGATCCATTTGAAAAGACATGCCTGCTACTGGATTAATTTGTTTTTCATGAAAAACACGTAAAGGCATAGTTCTTATCATTGTAGGGTCACGTTTCCCAAAAGCTTTTTCAGGTGTTAACTTAATAGTATAAATTTTTCCAACCTCTTTCTCAGCAAGTTGTTCATCAAGACCTTTTAAAACCATCTCATTACCTACTGACGCGATTACTGGTTTAACATCTGCCTGAAGGCCCATTTCTTTTGCTTCTTGTTTTTTTGTAGTATCAAAAATCTCGCCATTAGCCTTACCAGTAAAAACAAGCTCTATAAAATCGTTTTTTGAAACTGTTTCTGCCATAATATAAAATGAGCGAACCTTGGGTTTAAAAAACTTTGGAGAAAAGCACGAAAAGCAAATTTGTGTTATTACAATAATATATATAAAGATTAATTGCCTATATAATTAATACAATGACTGATAGCAACTCAAAAGACGCTTCTGATATTTCTGGACAGTCAGGGATTTTTCCAATACAAACTGGTATGCCTGTTGAAGGAATCAAAACCAACAGCCCATTAGAGACATTTGCTCATAATCTTAGTGAAGTTGCTAAGGTTGATGTAAGATTAATGTCTGATGATGGTTATGCAACATTAGAAGACTTGGTACAACAAATACATGACAATCCTATTGATATTGGAAATGTTAAATTCTTTCAAGGCAGAGGAGTAATGCCTTTATGTACTGTAAAGTCAGATCAGAAAAAGATTGTTTATTTTGGGATCAGGCCAACAGAAGCAGAAAGTGATAAGTTTCAAAATCCAAACCAACTTACTGATTATATTGAAAACGAATTATTGCCACGTTATGATGAAGCATTAAAAGGGTATAAAAAAAGATTTTTTGTCCTTGAAAAAGAACAATTTGAAACATTAGTAGGACTTGTAGGTGATAAAGATAAGCAACGCGGATTTTTACGTATAGTAGACAAAGATACTCAGGCTCTAGCAATGTATAATGCAGTTATTGCAAATGCTATAAGAGAACGAGCAAGTGATATACATATAGAACCAGTTAGGGAAGCTGGGAAAAATAATCCTGGAGAAGCTCTTATCAGGTATAGAATTGATGGCGTGTTAAGGAATAAGTACTGTACTATTGATGAGAAACGAAAAGCATTAGTTCAAATTATTAAAGTTAATGCAAAAATGGACATTAGTGAAAAAAGGCGACCACAAGATGGAAGAATAGATATTGGTAAATTACCAGGAGACTCTAAAGATATAAATTATAGTTTAAGAGTTTCAACACTTAACACAAGTCATGGTGAAAAGGCCGTGTTAAGGGTTTTAAGATCTTCGCCAAAACTCTTGACATTAGAACAGTTAGGTCATCCAGGAAGCACCTATAAAGGAATTCAAGATTTAATTCAAAGCCCGCATGGAATCTTTCTTGTTACAGGGCCTACTGGTAGTGGCAAAACTACAACACTTTATGCAGCCTTACAAGAAAGAAATACAGAAGGAGTTAATATTTGTACTGTAGAAGATCCTGTTGAAATGGACATTGAAAGAATTAATCAAACACAAGTTAATGAAGATATTGGTTACACTTTCGCTACAGGCTTGCAAACGTTACTTAGACAAGACCCAGACATAATATTAATAGGAGAGATAAGAGATAATGAAACAGCGCACACTGCCCTTAGTGCTGCAAAAACAGGACATTTAGTCTTTTCAACCTTGCACACAAACGATGCAGCAAGCACACTTCTTAGAATTCAGGACTTTCAGGGAATTAATAGGCGCGACCTTGCATCATGTCTTTTAGGGGTTCTTTCTCAAAGGCTGGTTCGAAAATTGTGCAACAAGTGTAAAGAGCCTTATAATGCTACGCCATTAATGAATAAATGGTTTGAAAATTCTACAAATGAAAACGATATTATTGAAAAAGAAATCATCATGTATAAAAGTAAAGGAGAAATTGGAAAAAGAAAATGTAATTCTTGCGGAGGTACTGGTTATTTTGGACGAACAGTTGTACCAGAATTATGGGTAATTGGTAATGAAGAAAGAAAACTTATTATTCAAGGATGTGAAGATACTGAAAAATATGTGCAAGTTGCATTAAACAAAAGAATGAGGGACATGGCATACCATGGAATGAGGAAAGCATTACAAGGAGAAACAAGCCTAGAAGAAGTATTACGCGTTATTATGCCACAACATAAATTTCAAGAAAGACAAGATTATCTTGCAAGCATTATTAAAAAATATGGAAAGAGTAAATAACCCACTTTTTGCACAAGTTTTATAAACAAACTTTTTGTTTATTGGGTATGGCTCACAAATTAGTAAATGCTGTTGGCGCAAAATCTGGTACAGCTATCTTGGTGGACGGTATTCCGTGCATTGTTAGAGGTAATGATATCAGTAAAACCGGAAAGCACGGTCATGCAAAATGTCGTATAGAAGCAATAAGTATTCTTGACGGTAAGAAAAAAGTTTTTGTTACTGGCGGACATGAAAGATTAGAAGTTCCAATGATCAAAAAAAGTAAAGCACAGATCTTATCAATAGAAAATGAAAAGGCTAGTGTTATGGATCTTGACACTTTTGAAAATTTTGAAGTTCCAATCCCAGAAGAACTAAAGGAAGATTTAAATCCTGAAAATCATATAGAGTATTGGGAATCAGAAGGACACAAAATCGTTAAAAGAAAGATTTAAAAGACTGTTTATTGATACTTTTTTAAATATGGCAACAAAAAAAATTAAAAATTTTTAGGCTGCCATTTTTAAACGCAACACACAAAAATGGCAACAAAACTACCAGTAACCCAGGCAAGATTGTTTAAAAATATCTTTGTCTGCAAAAATTGTAAATCAAAAGTAAGAGCTGAAGCAAGACGAATATTAGACGGAAAAGTCAGATGCAGAAAGTGTTTGAAAAAGGATTTTAGACCGATTAGAAAGAAATAATCCTAATAATAATCTAAACATGATTGAAAATTAAAGAGGTACAAATAATGAGCTTTACTACATTTGAGATTTACGATTTAACATTTCTTGGCTTATTTATTCTAATAAGTGTATATCTCTTAATGAAGTATAAAAAAAATGTTACGCGTGAAGGCTTAATTTTTCTATATCGAGCACAATGGGGCGTTAGATTAATAAAACATGTTGGAACTAATTACAAAAAAACACTAAAGGTCCTAAAATGGGTAATTATCGTAATGAGTTATCTTTTGATGATTGCAATAGTATACTTTATCCTACGTTCTGCATTTGATTACATTATGCATCCATGGATAACAGAAATTATAAAAGCTCCACCTTTAGCACCAGTAATACCATATTTTCCAAAACTTTTCGGAATGCAAGAATTTATGCCAGCTTTCCCGTTTACATACTTTTTGTTTGCTTTAGCAATTGTTGCTATAGTGCACGAATTTTCTCACGGGATCTACATGGTATTTAATAAGGTTCGAATAAAAAGTACAGGGTTTGCATTTTTTGGTCCGTTCATGGGCGCGTTTGTTGAACAAAACGATAAAGATATGAATAAACTAAAGAGAAGTGATCACATGTCAATACTTGGTGCAGGAGTTTTTGCAAACATAATTTTTGGAATAATATTTTTATTAATCTGGATTGGGCTTTTTTATGTAACCTTTATCCCTTCTGGAGTTCCGTTTAACATGTATTCATTAGGTCCTGTAGTTGTTACAAACATAACAAGTATTGCAGGATTAAATGTATCTTCGCCAACAAATGTTGGACTTCTGGACTTAATTAATGAAAACGATCTGGACATATATACAACGATTGAAAACGAAAAAGAAGAGTTAGAATTCATAAAAGTCAAAACCGGAGATGATACGTATTTTGTTACAGAACAGTATTTAGCAGAACAACTAGGAAATAATCAAAGCATTATTGGACTTCATATGGATCTTCCAGCAATTAATAATAAGCTACGGGGCATAATTATCGAAGTTGACGGTCAGAAGATATCGCATCATGAAGAGTTAATTAATGTAATGAAAGATAAAAAGCCTGGACAAAAGATTAACATTAAGACAAACTTTAAAGGTGAGATCGAAAGTTATGATATTGAGCTTGCAAAAGATGATTATGATGAAGACAGAGCAATTATTGGGATCATGAATAATAAGTTCACGTTAAGAATTGATGAAATTATATCAATCAATTGGATTGGCATGAAAAAAGCAAACACGCATTATACTCAAAGAAGCGAGTTTTTGGCATTTTTGTATGGAATGATGTTTTGGACATTTTCAATCAATTTCCTAGTTGCATTATTTAACATGTTACCAGCAATAGTATTTTTCTTCATACCTGTTGATGGAGGATTATTCTTTTATCAGACAATGCTTATATTAACAAAAAATAATAAAAGATTATCAACATTCATATTTAAACTCTTGAGTTTTATAATTAATATGGCCTTTGTCGTAATGATGGTTGTCTGGGCCATTAGGTTTTTCTAATAAATCTAAAGTTTTAAAACATCTTCATCCTAAAATTTAACATGTTATCTAAAGATCTTATTAATGTGCTGAAGAAGCAACATTACGGCCTTGCTGGGAAGCATAGCGGAGTACAGGTGTGTCGATGGAACAAAAAAAGTTTGGTTGATGAAGGAGCATGTTATAAACAAAAATTTTACGGGATTGAGTCGCATAGATGTTGTCAAATGAGCCCTACTGTAGGATTTTGTCAAAATAGATGCTTACACTGCTGGCGTGCGATTGAACTAACAATTGATGACAAAATGGATAAAGATAAAGTAGATGATCCAGAAACAATAATTAAAGAGTGCATTACTGCTCAACAAAAACTTATTACTGGATTTAATGGGAACAAAAAGGTTAACAAGAAAAAATTTCAAGAAGCACAAACACCAATGCATTTTGCTATCTCACTTACAGGTGAACCCACATTATACCCGAAACTTCCAGAATTAGTAACAAATCTAAGACAACAAGGAAAAACAACATTCATAGTGACAAACGGTCTAAACCCTGAAATGATCACAAAATTAATTGAGAAAGATTCGCTTCCGACCCAACTTTATATTTCAATGAATAGTCCTGATGAAACTTCATTTATCAAATGGCACAGGTCAACTACAAAAGATGCATGGCGCGCATTTAATCAAACATTAAATATTTTCAAAAATATAAAAACAAGAAAAGTTGTAAGAATGACGCTTGTTAAAGGGGAAAACAATAATATGCTTGATAAGTATATAGAAAAATATGTAGATCTTATAAAAAAAGCAAACCCTGACTTTATCGAAGTCAAAGGGTTTATGAGTGTAGGATTTTCTCGGGACAGAAAAGGTATGGGCTATGAAACCATGCCAACACATCCTGAAATAAAAGAATTTGCAAAAAAGCTTGCAAAAAAGCTTGATTATAAACAATTAGACGAGCATGTTTTTTCACGAGTCATACTTTTAGGCAAAGATAAAAATAGCATGAAAATTCAGAAGACAGAGATCTAAATCTTACCGTACAATTCACGGTAAACCCGCGACAAAACTTCTTTTTCTATCCCGCTATACACCTTGACAACTTTATAATGACCCCCAGTAAAATTTTGTGACTGAATATATTCTTGAACCTCTACTGCTGCTTGAACATTAAAGTCAAAATCAAATAAGAAAATCGGAGAATCTAATGGAAAATCATACGGCCCTGTTTTTCCAAAAAGTCTTATTTCTCCTTCAATTAAAGGACCCACGTCACCAGATTGCAAAATATAATTAAGCCCTTTTTTCGGGTTTTTCTCGTGCTGGGTAGGTTCTGGATGCATTTTCTTGGATTAAAAACTAGTTTAAATTTTTCAAAAGAATCTTTAAAAAATTGAAATAGAAACAAAATTTAGATATAAATATTAAGAAAAAATAGACAATGCAGATTTATGCTTGCCAAAGAATAGACAAAGTACAAACTAAAGACGCATTTTTGTACATTGATTGCCTATTATTTGTCATACTTTTCATTTTTAATTAACTCTTTTTTAGTTTTTAAAGATTGTTATATAGTTTAAATAATAACTATCTTTATTAATAATAATCATCCAACCTTTAAATGGCGCTTAATGATAAATTAAAAGATGTTGTTCTTACCAGACTTGCTGAGATGCATAAAGATAACCCACAATTAAAAATGATGGTAGATGGTGATCTTGAAGGCACAAAAAATGTTATTGAGAGTTTTGGAGACTTACAAGTTGATAAACCGTATAAGGTAAGATTCATGTTCCACAGCACTATAGGTTATGGTTATGACTTTGAAACTGAATCAGAGGGAGGCAAAAGTCCTAAAGAAATTTATGAGCATGCAGTTGACGCTACAAGACAGTTCACAGAAGCTGGGATGAGTCATGTTGAACATTTGGTTGATTCTGGGGTTGAAGAAGAGAGATATGGATGGTACACTACAAAATTTCCATAACAAAAGAAAAATTACTAAACATAAAATTCTGCCTGTCCTTTAATTTCTTCTTTTAGTGCTTGTTGTATAAAATTAAGAACTGCTAAAAATTTTATTTGTTTTCTATTTCCAAATTTTAAAGGTTCTAATTCATTACTAAGATCATCCAAACTAAACATTTTTCCTTGCGGACTTTTAACTTTTGGTGGAATTAAATAGATTCTTTTTTCATAATCCAAACAATCGGCTTTACAGCAATCATTTACAAATTGGGGGCAAGCATCTTCCTTATGTTTAGAAATACACTTATAAATTGGAGGATAATAAATCCAAGAAAATACATTATCCATTTTTACAAAAATACTAGCCCGTCTTTGGTTAATGCACTAAACCTGATCCCTACCGGAAGGCTAAGCAGTGCAGAAATTATTGCCATATGTTCTTTACCGTCCCCTGACGCAATTGATAAAGCCACTTCAGTACCTTTAATTTTACCTTTTAATTTCTTCATTACTTCATCTTTTAAATCAAGAAGTGATCCTCCTTTGATTTCAATAAATTCAAAATCTTTTTCACTGGTGAACCGTTTTGCAAAATCGTCACCTAAAAGTATAATATTGTCCCATTCGCCCCTATTAATTACGCCAGCTACTTGCCCCCAGCTTCCTTTTCCTGAACTTAATAATGCTAATAGTTCCATGATAAAATTTGTTTGGTTAAATTTATAAGTTTATGTGTTGTTTGTTAGATATAAAAAGATGGCACGACATATAAAAGACATCCCATTAGCAGAAATCACGCTTAGACGTTATGAAAAGCCAAACAATCTTGAAAAAAGAGAACTAGTAAGAAAAATTTGTCTCTCGTTAGGCTTATTACAAACTGCTGATTCTCGGGACGTCATTGTTGATATTTTAATGGTTCTAATTGATGCGCAAAAAGAAAAACAAAAAATAACAAGCGAAGAGATACGTCAAGATGTAGAATTATTACGGAAAAAGTATAGCCTAGATACAAAAGGATTAGCAGAATCAAACATAAGACGTCAATTAAAAAGATTACATGACGCAATGATTATTGAAAAAAGTGAAAATAAATATTGTCTTTCAGAAAACAGAAATTTGAACGAAATTTTTGAACAACATATCGAAAAGTTTGTCCTTCCTCAAATAATTGGACGTGTTAAAGAATATTTAAAAGAATTAGAAAAATAAAAAATACAAATTATAAAAAAAATAAAAAAAATAAAAAAACAGATCCTATTACTTCTTCTTTCGCGAAGCTTTCTTTTTTGCCTTTTTCTTAGGAGCAGCATTTTTTACGCCCCTCTCAGTTGCTTTAAACCTTTTAGGTTTTTGGTTTCCAGCAAACTCTTTTGCTTTTTTAGTTATCTTTGCAACTTTTTGAATTGATATTCTTATAACTTTATCAATTTTCTGAAGTTCTCGGTTTGTCTTTGTTACAGACGATGCCAATGTTTTCTCAGAAATTCTTCCAGCCCTATATCTCTTCTTTTCTTTTTCAAAATCATTAATTACTGCTTGTTTTTCATCTTGTTTTGTACGGATAAATTCACCAACAGCGTTTGCTTCTTTAATGATTTTTGCAAAGGCAGACTCATTCATCTTCTTTGTTTCAGCCATCTTTTTTTTACGTGTACCTCCTTTTAACTCTTAACGAAAATTATATCCTGATCCTAAATCTGATAATGCATGCAGATATTTAAACTTAACGATAAAAATACTTCAGAAGAAAAACCAGTGACAATCACAAAACATGAGCGAACATAATCAAATTTATAAACCTAAAAATAAAACGTTATAACATGTTTCAAGGAATAAAAGACTATGCGAAATGCGTGGCTAGGAACAAATTTGTTATTAGCGGAGGTATTGCAGTTGGATTATCAGTTTTAACAAAATACATTGAACACGCAACTGGAAATCAAATCCCAATAGTTGGTAATTTATTGTACTATTCAGGTTTCATGACCCTTGGATCTACTTATCTTGGTCTTGAAACTTTCAAGGCATATAAAAGAATGAAAAAACATATTAAAAAACATGGAATTATTGATCCAAGATTCAAGGATAAATTTTCTAACTTATATTGTACTCAGCTAGGTATCAAAATTGCAGCTAAAGAAGAAGGTTTGGAAGAGAGGGTATGATAATAACCTTTAAAAACCCCTAGAACCCATATAAAATATTGCTAATGACTACATCATTCACGCTCACAATTCTTGAGTGATTGAATGCATAGGTAGTAAGCATGAATTGAAAAAAATATTAAAATGACAACTGAAGACAAATTTTTAAAAGCAGTACAAGAACTCAGAAAAACTGAGAAGAAAGTAAACTTTAATCAAACAGTAGACCTAATCATAAATTTAAAGAATTTTGATGTAAGACGTGAATCGTTTAATATCTTTGTTCCTGTCCCGCATAAGGTTAAAGAGAGAAAAATTGCAGGATTTTTTGAACGGAAAAGTAAAGTTATTGATACAATCATAAAAAATGATTTTTCAAAATACAAAGAAAAAAAAGAAATGAAAAGATTAATAAGAAAATATGATGCATTCATTGCAAGCGCAAAGTTAATGCCATCAATTGCTACAAGTTTTGGTAGAGTTTTAGGACCTGTCGGGAAAATGCCATCACCTCAGTTAGGAATATTGCCTAGTGATGATGAAAAAATGATTCAAGCAATGATGACAAAAATTAATTCTACAGTAAGAGTAAGAGTAAAAGAACCTTCAATCAAAATTGCAATAGCCAAAGAAGCACTAGAAGATAAAGATATAGCTGAAAATGCTTTAGCAGTTTATCAAAAAATTTTAGAAAAATTGCCAAAAAAAATTGATAATGTTAGAAGCATTAAAATTAAATTTTCAATGGATAAGCCAGTTTCAGTAAAATTGTAAGAAATGACACCAAGAAAAAATCATCCAATAAAAGAAAAACAAGTAGCAAGCTTAGTTGATAATATATCAAAATCTAGAACATTGATGCTAGTATCAATAAAAGGTCTTCCTTCAAAACAGTTTCAAGAAATTAAAAAAGCTATAAGAGATCATGCGTCGGTTAAGGTCGCAAAGAAAAATATTATGATGCGTACTATTGAAAAACTGGGTAAAGATAATTTAAAACCTATAGAAGAGCATATTAATGAAAATTGTGCATTTGTAATCTCAGACATTGAAGGATATGAATTAGCAGGAATATTAAATACTAAAAAAACTCCTGCAAACGCAAAAGCAGGCCAAATTTCTTCTTTAGACATTGAAGTAAAAAAAGGGCCAACAGACCTTCCGCCAGGGCCAGCGATCTCAGAGTTAGGTAGCGTAGGCTTACAAATTGCAGTAGAAGAAGGAAAATTGTCAATAAAAGCTGCTAAAGTTATTGTAAAAGAAGGTCAAGCAATAACACCAACTGTTGCATCAATCCTTCAAAAGCTTCACATTCAACCATTTACAGTAGGTCTTGAGCCAGTAGCACTCTACGACATAAAAGATGACAGATTGTACACAGAAGTTAAGATTAATACAGAAGAAACAATATCAAACTTAGTAAATGCTGCAAATAAAGCATTAGGTTTTGCACAAGCTCTTTTCTATTATTGTAAGGATACTATCGGATACTTATTAGCTAAAGCTAACAGTGGTGCAGAAGCAATAAGTAAACTATCACCAAAAGACAAGGACGAACAAAAACAAGAAAGTACAAAAACTGAAGAACCAGCACCTGAAAGTGTACCCTCTGAGGGCAAAGAAGAAATAAAAGAAAGTACAGAAGAAAAAAAAGAAGATGATGATCAAGTAAATAAATCGGAGGAAAGCAAATAATGGAATATGTCTATGCGGCATTACTTTTGCACAAGCTTGGAAAACCTGTAGATACAGAAGGTATCACAAAGGTAGCACAGGCAGCAGGAGCAACTGTTGATGACGCAAAAATAAAAAGCCTTGTTGCAAGCCTTAATGGTGTAGATATTGATGCAGAACTAGCAAACGCAGTTGTTGCAGCAGCTCCAGCAGCTGGAGGAGAAGCCTCAGCTAAGGAAGAAAAAAAAGAAGCACCTAAGGAAGAAAAAGCAGAAGCATCGGCAGCAGGTTTAAGCGCTCTATTCGGTTAAATATTTGTTTTTATATTTTTAAAAACCAATAGAGCAAACCTAGCGTGAGTTAGGAAAAAAAAGAATGCTTCGATTAAATTTATTCTTAAAACAAACTAAAATAGTTTATGAAATGAGATTCTATCAGGGTCTTAGAAATATGAATCATTATAAAGTAGTTAATGGCTAATCTATAAGTTTAAAAAAGTAAAAATAGTAAAATTTTTATGACATATAGTATAAAAAATGACCCACACCGGGTTAGCGACATAATCACAGATGATTCTGGAAAATATATTGGAGCAATTATTGCAAAACCAAAGTTTAATGCTGATGGTCACACATTTTATATTGTAGCACAAAAGATTAGTGGAAAAAATGGCAGAAAAAAAAGGGTTGGAAAATGTAAAAGAAAAAAGGTTGGAAAATCACTATTTATTAAGGGACGTGAAGATTATGTTACGTATAAAAAAGATTATATGGAAGATTTTGTGTTAAAATCAATGAGGTTTACAAAGAAAGGGCTAGAAGCAGAAATTTTGAGAGAATCTGGAGTGTTAGAATATCCAAACGAACCTAAAGGTACAATAATTTATACAAGACCTTTTAAGCCTGCTAAAATGAAAGAAGTGTCTAACGATCCAAAATATGATGGATGGCTTGTTGAAGCTCAAGAAAGAAAAGTTAAAGTAAGACTCAGAGGAAGAGAATTAGCAATAAATGGTGTAGGCCTAATAAACGGAATTAAAAGTATAAAAAAACAGAGGAAAAGAAGCGCATAATAACTTTTAAATACGCTACATCCCAGGATAAATTATGAAGATACTAATTGGATGCCCGACTTGTGATAGATATAATTATTGTATTAATGAATGGCTAGAGCGAGTAGAGAAAGTAATAAAACACAGTAAGGATCATGAAGTAGACTATTTATTGGTTGACAATTCTAAAGAAGACACATTTTTTAACAAATTAAAAGAAAAAAATGTAAACATAATAAAAGCGCCTCATCTACAAAATGTTAAAGACAGAATAGCTCACTCGCGTAACATATTACGAGATAAAGTATTAAGTGATGGATATGACTATTTATTTTCATTAGATCAAGACGTTATGCCTGAAGAAGACATATTAGAGAAACTATTAAAAACCGACAAGAAAATAATTTCTGCATATTATTCAAAGCCTACACTTGTAGGACTAAAAAATAATACAACCGGCGAAGTAAAAAATGCAATACTTGAAATAACATTAGTATGGTTACTAGATGAAGATTCACTAAAAATTAAGCATGCAGTGCCTCAAGAAGTAAGAAATAAAGGTGTCATGAAAGTGGGGGGCTTTGGGATCGGTTGTGTCTTAATTCATAAACAAGTTTTAGAAAAAATCAAGTTTAAATTTTTAGAAAATGAAAAAGCATTTGATGATTTATTATTTTGTAAAGATGCAAAAGATCAAGGATACGAATTATTTCTTTACTCAGACATTCTGGTCAAACATCTGCACAGGACATGGCCTAAAGAAATTTATGGTGAATCAGAATCAGTAGAATCTACAAACTAAATAAAAGCGTCACAAATAACTTTTTAAACTAATTCTTTTTAATAATCCTATGCCGTCGTGGGACAATGGTACTCCAACTGGCTTGAGACCAGTGCCCTTTTGGGCTTCCCGGTTCGATTCCGGGCGACGGC
>JAAOYK010000014.1 GCA_018221305.1 Candidatus Pacearchaeota archaeon | reverse complement strand
ATATTTTCTAATTCTGGAAATCTTTCTATAAAATTATCTGTTAAATTTTTCATTATTTATATACCTTTTTAGATTGTTTATTTTTAAATTTAATATAATTTAGCTTTTAAGAGCTATTTTTACCAATAAAAAACTATTTTAAAAGCTTGTTTATAACTATGTTAATAAGAAAACAATAAAATATTAATAACTTTGCTTTGTTAATAAACGCAATTTAAGCACAAAATTCTAAACATAGTTATAAATAAATAAAAAAATCAAAATTTCTACTTAATTTTGGTTTTATTAACATAATTAACAGGGTATAATAAGAATAATAATTTTAATTCTTTAGAATATATAATATATAAATATAAAAGCTGTTCATAACTTAGGAGAAGAAAGATGAAATTAACAGTAAAAAGAGAAAAATTTACACAAGCTATTCAAAAAGTAATCAATATAATTGGAAACAGATCAACTTTACCTGTTTTAGCTAATATTCTTTTAGAGGCAAAAGATAATACTTTAACTTTAACAACTACTGATTTAGAAATTAGAATAACTAATTCAATCGAAGCTAATGTTGAAAGAGAAGGAAAAACAACTATTCCAGCTAAAAAACTTGCTGCTTTAATATCTCGTTTTTTAGCAGATGATGTTAATTTAGATTGTAATGAAAAACATCACACACAGATTACATGTGGAACTTCTGAATTTAAATTATTAGGTTTAAGTGATGAAGATTTTCCAGCTGCTGCAGAATTTCCTGCAACTAGTCATATTAAATTTAAAGAAAATGATTTTAAGAAAATGCTTGATAGAATTTCTTATGCTGTAAGTCTTGATGATACAAGAAAAGTTTTACATGGAATACTTTGTTCAGTAAAAGAAAATACTGTTACCGCGGTAGCTACTGATGGAAAACGTTTAGCACTAGTTGAAAAAGTTCCTGAAGAATTTAAAGGCGAGGAAGGAGATACAATTATTCCTCTAAAAGCGGCAAATGAAATAAAAAGAATCCTTGATAATAAAGATGGTATAGTTAATTTAGAATTTGGTGAAAAACAAGCATGTTTCAGAACAGATAAGGTTTGTTTAACTACAAAATTAATTGAAGGTAATTATCCAAACTATAGTCAAGTTATACCAGTTGGATTTAATAAAGATTTAGAAGTTCCAGCAGCTATATTATTAGCTAAACTTGAATTGGTTTCATTAGCTCTAGCAGATGATTCAAGTTATATTATTCTTACTTTTAATGAAGGTAAATTAAATTTACAAGCATCAAGTGCTAATATTGGAGAAGGTAGTGATTATTTAGATGTTGATTATAATGATGCAAGAATTGATATTTCATTTAATCCAAGCTTCCTGGCTGAACCTCTTAAACATTGTGATACTGATAAAATTAAAATAAAACTTAATGATGGATTCAGCCCGGTCGCTCTCGAGGCTGCTGATGGATTCCTTTATGTTATTATGCCTATGCGTAATCGCTAAAGATAAGATCCTTATAAATAAGGAGTTGCTCAATGATTAAAAAATTAGTGTTGAGCAACTTTAGAAATTATAAAAAAACTGAAATATCTTTTAATTCTCAAAATATAGTTTTTACCGGACGAAGTGGACAAGGTAAAACTAATCTGCTCGAAGCTATTTTTTTTTTAAGTGTTTTACGCTCTTTCCGAACTTCTAAAACCAGTGATATTAAAAAAATTGGTGAAAATTCATTCTATTTAGGCGCGGAAATTAAAAAAGAAAAATGGAATGAATTTATTGAAATTAAATACGGTGAAAAAAGACAGAGAAAATTAACTATTGATAATTTACCCGTACTTAAAGCAAGTGAATTTATAAATCAAATTAGAACCGTTATCTTTTCCCCAGAAGATGTTAATATTGTAACTTCAAACTCTGGATTAAGAAGAAGATTTATGGATATTCTTATTTCTGTAATTAATCCACTTTATCTAAATGCATTAAGAGATTATAGTGTGGCTCTTAAAAACAGAAACGCACTTTTAAGAGCACTTAAAGTAGATTTACAGTCCATGGACGCCTATGAGGATATAATGGCTGAGAATAGCTTTAAAATAATTATAGAGCGTCAAAAATATAGTAAAATTTTAATCCAAGAAGTTAATCAACTATTATCTAATTTATCAAATAAAAATCTATTTAATATTCATTATAGTGCGGATATTAAAGATATTTCAAAAGAGTTTATAAAAAATAAATTTTACAACGAGCGCAATCGTGATTTAAAACGTGGATTCACTGGGTTTGGTCCTCAAACTGATGAATTTGAATTATTTTTTGATAATAAATTAATGCGTAGTTTTTCCTCAACTGGTCAATGCCGTTTAATCTCTTTGTGCTTAAAAATGGCTAAATTAAATATTTTGTGTGAAAATAACAATGCTGATATGGAAAATGTTTTAGTTTTAGTCGATGATGTGACTGGCGAGCTTGACAAAGTAATGCGTGACATGTTTTTTAAGGTGATAAGCCGGGCGGGACAGGCATTTTTTACCTTTACAGAAAAACCTAATTTTGATTTTTTCGAAAACTGTGAGTATTATAATATTATTGACGGATCAATCAATAAAATAGAGGATTCAGATGAAAGCAATTAGTGTTCAACAAATGAAAGAGCTTGATCAACGTAGCATTAAAGAAGCTAAAATTCCAAGTTTTGTGTTGATGGAGCGTGCTGGATTTGCGTGCGGAGAAAAAATTATTGAATTTATTGAAGATAGAATTCATTTAAATCATGTTAAAAGATTTGTGATTATTACCGGAAAAGGAAATAATGGCGGAGACGCCTATGTGGTGGCAAGATATCTTTATGAAAATACCGATATTAACATAATTATTTATTCAATTTGTGACATTGAAAAATTTAGTCCAGAATCTCAGAAACATGCCGGCTTAATTATCGAAGATGTCGACTATTCTATAAAGAAAAAAATAACGGAAAATGATTTTTCTAAAGGCGATATAATTATTGATGGATTATTAGGTACAGGTATAAGTGGCTCTCTTAAAAAACCTTATGACTCATGGATTAAAACCGTTAATTCTACTTTTTTAACCGTTATTTCACTGGATGTCCCATCCGGTATGGATGCTGATAATGGAACATTTAAAGACGATTGCATAATGGCGGATATGACTATTACTATAGCTTTACCAAAGCGCGGATTGGTCGAAAACCAGGGCCCGGAATATTGTGGTCGATTACGCTGTGTTGATATTGGAATTCCACAAGAATATATTGATGAAACTGAAAGTGATTTTGATATATATTTTAGCTCTGACGCTAAAAAATCTTTATCTCGCCTGCCAATGAAATCTTATAAAAATAGCCTTGGATCGGTGTTGGTTATTGGTGGGAGTAAAGAATATTACGGTGCTCCATTTTTGGCCGCTTTGAGCGCACAGCGTAGTGGTGCTGGAATAGTGAGAGTAGCAGTCCCTGAATCTATTGAAATAATTCCAGATGCAGCTCTGTCATTAATTGTTGCTAAAATAAATGACACCGGCAAAGGCTATTTTTGTATGGAATCATTAAAGGATTTAAAACCTTTGATAGATAAAAGTGATATTATTATTTTAGGACCCGGAATAGGCACACAAAGGGATACTTTTTTGTTTGTGAGAGAAATATTAAAAACTCCCAAACCGGTCATTATTGATGCTGATGCTTTAAATATTATAGCGGAATCCCCAGAAATTTATCATCGAAATGATTCAAATATCCTAACTCCTCACCCTGGAGAAATGAAAAGATTACTAGAAGCTTTTGAGCTTGAATCTTTTAACGATAAAACTAGAGAAGAAAAAGCCACTGCTCTAGCTGGATGCCTGGACGCGACAATAGTTTTTAAGGGATCCAGAACCATTATAGCCTCACCAGATGGACAGATCACGGTAAATTCATCAGGATGCCCAGCCCTGGCAACCGCTGGCAGCGGCGATAGCTTGACTGGCATAATTGCCGCCCTAAACGCAACCGCACACGAAGACTATTATCACGCCACTGCTGCGGCAGTATTTATTCACGGCATGACCGGAGAAATAAGCCCATTTGGCAATAGAGGTTTTATTGCAGATGATATTCAAGCCTTAATACCAGAAGCAATGTTAAGAATTTCACCATTCGCATGAGAAAACAAAAAAATAGAAGACTAAAAGACACAAAGTATATAATTTGTATTTGTAAATTATATATTAGCCAGTATCATATATAGTAATGGTAAGGAATAGAAAATTATTATTATCTTTGTCTATACGCAAGATAAAAGTTCGTTTAAAATGAGAAATATGACAGGTTTTTGACTATGGAAAAATTTACTTTTATTGATTTGTTTGCTGGCATTGGCGGGTTTCATCAAGCTGCGAAAACATCTGGCGGAAAATGTCTTTTTGTTAGTGAAATTGATAAAGAGGCAGCAAAAGCGTATGAGGCTAATTATAATATAGAAACACATGGAGATATTACGAAGGTTGATATCAATAAAATTCCAACACACGACTTACTTTGTGCAGGATTTCCATGTCAACCCTTTAGTATTATTGGAAATAAAAACGGATTTGATGATATAAGAGGTACTTTGTTTTTTGAAATTGCAAAAATCCTTAAGTATAAAAAAACACCAATGATTGTTCTTGAAAACGTGAAACAATTAGCGACACATGATAATAAAAGAACCCTTACACGAATATTAAAAACCTTAGATGATTTAGGTTATAAAACATATTGGAAAATTCTTAACGCACTTGATTATGGATTACCTCAGAAGCGAGAAAGAATATTAATTGTGGGATTTTTAGATCACAGTACAATTTTTAGCTGGCCAAATAAAAAATCACATTATAAACCACTTGGTGATATTTTAGAGGCAGATGTTGACGAAAAGCATTATGCAAGTGATCGTATTTATAACAAGAGGCAGGAAAAACATACAAGTGCGCATTATCCAGCTATTTGGCATGAAAATAAAAGTGGTAATGTTTCTAGTTATCCATTTTCTTGTGCTTTAAGAGCAGGTGCGTCTTATAACTATTTGCTTGTTAATGGAGAAAGAAGATTAACTCCCAGGGAGATGTTAAGACTTCAGGGATTTCCAGATGAATTTAAAATAGTGTGTTCTGATTCTCAAACAAGAAAACAGGCTGGTAATGCAGTTCCTGTTTTAATGATAAGAGCTGTAATAAAGGAGGTAGTTAATGCGTTCACCGAGGTTGCGCGACGGAAAGAAAAGGAAAACCATAGAGTTATATCCGCTAGGGGATTTTCCAGAGAAAGTAATTTACGAGATCAGCCGGTGGCTTATATATAATTTTGCTGTTGGAAAAGCAAATATTAGCGGAGAGGACTGGGGAGATATTTTTGCAAAATCAATTGATGGCGGTCATTTATCTAGCCCTACAGGGCTAGCAGATGTTGTCTTTGAAGGGCAGTGTTGGTCAGTCAAAAGCGTGCAAAGTAAAAAACCACATACATGTCAAGAATTGCGTGTGATTTCTGGTAGAAACTCTCCTGATTATTCATATGGAATCCAAAATCCACATACAGATATACAAAAAACAGGAAAAGCTATTATTAACATATGGAACGAACGCGTAAATATAGCATTAGACCAATTTGATTTTTTGCGCACCGCAATCCTTGTTAGAAATGTTAATACCTTAGAGTTTACACTTTTTGAAGAAGACACTCGTCAATATGTAACGAATGAATATGAATGGAAATTGAATGCGCGTGAAAACTTTGAAGGTTTTGATAAAACAACAGGCAAACATAAATTCACATGGCAACCACATGGTGCTCAATTTACTATTAAGTATACTGTGCCATCTTCAGCAGTACGTTTTCAAATAAAAAGACCTCCGATTTTGGATTTTGAACAAACAATGGAGCAAATTGGTTTTAATAAAAATTGGGTTTTAATTAAAAATTAATTTCCAAACAGGTAATATTTTGGGAAAAAAGAAGATAGTTCAATTATTAAAATCGCCCTTTGTAATTTTCACAAGTTTTTTTGTGATGATTATAATTGCCTATTGCGGAGTTATTGCGCTAAGTTATTATAAATTTCATCAGACTATGATGAGTGTTTCCGAACTTACTAATTTTATTATATGGTTTCTTCCTGAATTTTTATTATTTTACTGCCTGGGATTGTTGTTTTGTAATCAAAATAAACTAATTAGAAGTATTTTTTATCTGGGATTTATCTATTTTCTGCTCATATATTTATCACAAATAGTTTCCATACACATGACAAATGATTTAATCTCAGTTTTGGCCTTGGAAAACATACATTTTATAGGCCTAATAGTGCACAAAAAAGCACTTTGGTTATGCGCGGCGGCTTTTATTTTGGGAGTCATAGTGTTTATTACCGTGATGGAATTATTTACGGATAAACATATTAAATTAAGCAAAAAGCTTTTTATAAGCATTATTAGTATCAATATAATTTTGTTTGTGTATTTAATTGTTTATAATTTTGTATTATTATCCCCGACAGATAAAATATTTAGTTTTTTCCCTAATCGTCAAACCCCTATAATTGGATTAATATGTAATACGCTAAAGCTCAATGCAAACCTAAGTGATTCTGTGATTGACGTCAAAGAATTCCATAAACTTGGCTTGAATTACAATGAAAAGTCTAAATATCCTTTTATTAAAAAAACAATATATGCCGCCACACTCAAATATCCGGTGAAGAAAATTGAAAAAAAACCGAATATCATAGTTTTTTTTCTGGAGGGAATATCAGCAAGGTCTATTAATTGTTATGGTTCTACATTTAAAGGTCTAACCCCCAATATTGATGAGTTTGCAAAGACTACGATGAAGGTCGATAATTATTACAATCATACCGCCGCCAGTTGTCGTGGATTGCAGGGGCAATTAACTTCAAGCTATCCTTTTCATGGATACGGAGCGTGGACTGCGGCGAATAATAAAGAATTAGAAAAAACCAACTACTCGTCAATAGCTTCTATATTAAATAATGTTGGCTATGATACCCTGTTTTTTTGTGCTGAAAACAAGCCAATTACGCAACTGTTTAAGATGCTGAAATTTAAGACAATCTATAACGCCCAAAAAATAATCAAAGAACTCTTACATGGACGGGAAAGGTTTGTCAAAGATGATATACTTACGGATGAAAGCTTTTTTGAAGCTTTCATCACTTATCTCAAACAACGAGAAAAAAGTAATTCGCAAAAGCCATTTTTAATTGGTCTATATAATAT
>JAAOYK010000013.1 GCA_018221305.1 Candidatus Pacearchaeota archaeon | reverse complement strand
TTGTGTTTCTTCTACTTCTTAGTTTGTCTGCTTTATATTTTTCTTTTCTCCATCTCTCATCTAATTTTTTAATTTTGTCAACTAATGGGAGTTTCTCATCTTGGAATTTCTTTTTAATGTTATCTTTTACAAGTTTTTCATTTTCACGAATTAGTTTAATATCTATCATAATTGTATGAAACTGAGAGGAATATTTAAATATTGTCATTTACTATTAATGTTACAAAAAAGAGATATGAATAAAAATGGTAAATGAACCGGTTTTAATTAAAAATAAATGGAGAGTTTTTAAGAAAGTCTTGAAAATTTTTATTATAGTCTTACTGGTTTTAATTATTTTAATCGCGGCATTTTTGGTTGGATTTTTTTTAAAAGAGGCGGGTCCTACTGAGATTCTTATTCTTAATCCTATGAGTGATTTGATCCTTGAAAATACAGATAGTAGTGGGACTGTTAATGAAGCTAGGGTTGTTGAACTGGGAGTTATTAACTTTAATGCAAGCTATATTGATTATATTTTGATTGCACTTGGTAGCGGGCATTTGCGAAAATCACCTTTAACATTTGAAAATCCAAAGATTGAGGTCGTGCTTGATGGTGAGGTTTGGGGTTCTGTTATTAAAAAAGGTACACCAAATACTGGTAAAGGGGAAATTAGTGATGAAGATTTACAAATTCTTTTGAGCAAGGAAGAAGCTGTGCGAATCATCTTGTCAAAAGAACCTGGAGAGTATATGAAAGACTCTGTTTCAAATGGCCGGACCGAAATTGAGTTGGTCGCAGGGAAAGTAACACTTTTTGCTAAAGGTTATCTTGAAATGTATACTGCATTGACTGGTGACGAAGTTGATATTGATTCTGTCTAAATGTGTTGAGTGACACGCCGTTACTATTTTTGAAATGTTATTTAAATTTGTTACTACATGGTTAACTTTTAGCGTCGAAAGCTTTATAAGCTAATATATAGGTTTAAGTATATAGTTTTTGAAAGGTACTATCTATATTAGTACATTAAAAAACTATTAATTAAACCTCAAGAGAATGGATAATGAAAGACAATTTTGATATATTTTTCAGAAGAAAGCCAGCATTAATGTTGGTTGCATTGAAAAAAATGTCTAAGGCTCGATATGGATCTGTTTTGGCTAAGGAGGTTGATTGCACTTATTCGCATGCAGTTAAGATTCTACAGACTTTAGAAGATCTTGGATTAGTTAGCTTTGAAAAGAAGGGAAGAATTAAGCTGATCCAGTTGACAAAGAAAGGTCAAGAAATAGCAGAACATATTGATTCGATACGAAGACAACTAATGTAAATAGCATTAGGTTTTTTTTTTTCAAGAAGTGGTGTTTTTGCCCTTTGGGCCTTTTTTTTTTATTTTTTTTCAAATAATCCGGCAACGCCTTTAATGTTTATTAGTGTAAACTCTGGATGTTCTTGCATATTTTTTATGTTTTCTTCACCAAAAATTAACAGTGCTTCTCCTTTGTTTATTATTAATTTATCTTGGTTTGGATATTTTTGTGGGAAAGTGTTTGAATACCAATTTATATAAAAATAGATTGATTGAGTTGCATGTTCTTCATAAATATGTATTGTATCATAATTTTGTAAATCTTTTTTTAATTCTTTAATTGCTTGTTCATTTGGATTAATGTAAATCTCATTTGTATGCTTGATGATGCTTATAAGGGGCGAGATTATTATCATGATAAATATAATTACCATGGTGATCTTTGTTATTTTGTTCTGGTTTTTGTCTGGTGAGATAAAATAGGCAATTAAAATTGCTAAGGCTGGGTAAAGTGGTAACATGTACCAAAATATTTTTGTTTGTATTAAAGTCATTGTGGTAAAAATGATTAATGCCCAGATTGTGATTAGAGATATTTGCTTATCCTTCTTTTTGATTATTTGGTATAATGTATATATTATTGCGATAACTAAGAGTGCTGTTAAGGGTCGGCCAAGGACCTTAAGGATTTCTTTAAAATAGTATGTCCAGTCACCGGTGTGTCCTTCAAGTTGTTGACCAAAACGTTGTATTATGTCAAACTTTATTTTTGTTATAAAAAATGATTTCCCGCGCAAGTATCGTAAAATAAACCACGGTAGTGTTATTATTAAAAAGATTATGCTTGCTTTTTTTGTTTCTTTTCTTTTTAATACTTTTTTGAATTTTTTTGTGTAAAGAAGGTAAAGTAACATTATAGGTAAGACAAGTATGGCTGCCATTTTGACTAGAAAGCCTAGGGCAAGGGCTATAAATGATACAATTAATAGTTTTGGTTTTTTTCTTTTTTGGCTTAGATAAAACAAAAAAATAGAAAGTGTCATGAAGAACGTGAGCATGATGTCTAAATCTCCAGTTCTTGCCCCGTGAAAACCAATAAATGTTTTTATTGTTAACACAATTGTTGCAGCAAAAAGGCCTGTGTAGTTATTTTTTATTTCGCGTCCAAGGAAAAATATTAAGATAACTGTTCCTATTCCCATAATTGCAGAAAAAAATCTAAGCGAGAATTCACTGATCCCAAATATTTTAAAACTTAACGCGATCAACCAGGTTGCAAGGGGTGGTTTTAAATTCCAAAGGTCTGGTTCTCCCCCATATTTCAAAACAATGAAATCGTTTGTACGTAAAAGCTCTATTGCGTTTTGAGCACGTCGTGCTTCATCCCAATCAACAATTGTTGATTTTGATAGATTGTTAAAAATAATAAAAAATGATAGACAAATAATTATTACTAAGAAAACATGACTTTGTTTTACTTTGTACTTCATTTTTTCTTTTTTCTTTTCTTTTTCCTTTTTTTGGTTTTTTTGATTAAAATTATGTTCCGTGCATAAATAAGGACACCACTACTTTGGCCGATTATAAAGACTACATCTTTGATATGTATTGAATAAATTAAAAGACCTAACCCTCCAAAAAGGCTTAAGTACCAAAAATATCCTGGAATGTAACTTTCTTTACGTTTTTCTGAAGCAATCCATTGCAAAAAGAATCTAAGAAAAAATAATAGTTGCGCGCCAAAACCCAGGATTAGCCAAAAGTTAATGCTCATTTTTTACCACCTTTCGTAATCCTTTGATGCATTCAATCACTCTGAATGGGGAATTATATTTTGCCTTCCCTGCAAATCTTGGATTATGTTTAACCTTTACTTCTGCTAGTTTGCATCCTTTTTTGTGCAGAATCGTTGAAATATGTCTGTGTCCTCCTTTAAATAACTTTAAATCTTTGACACATTCGGTTTTATAGGCACGTAAGGTGCATCCTAAATCATGGACTGGAGCTTTTGTTGCTTTTCTGCTAATATAGTTGGCAAGTTTTGAAGGTATTTTTTTCACAAGTTTTGAATCTTTACGGTTATAACGCCAGCCACAGACCACATCAAATCCAGTTTCAAGTTTTTTGATTAGTCTTGGTATATCACTTGGATCGTTTTGTAAGTCGCCGTCTAAAGTTATAATAATTTTTCCTTTTGCAGATGAAAATCCTTTACTCATTGCAGCACTTTGTCCTTTGTTTTGTTTAAACGTGATCACTCTGACATGTTTGTCAGCTTTCTTTAATTCCTTAAAATATTTTGGAGTTTTATCATCACTACCGTCATCAATAAAAAGTAATTCATACGGCTTTTTCATTTTTTTAAGAACTTTTGTTAATTGCTTATAAAGTGGAGAAATGTTTTCTTCTTCATTATACATCGGAATTACTGCTGTTATGTATGTCATTTTTGTTATCTTGATTTGTTTACTTCAATTTTTGGGCAATATTTGTTAATTGGACATTTGCTGCACCATGGGCTTATTGGTTGGCAAATGGTTTTGCCAAACAAAACAAAAATTGCATTAAATTCCATCCAATATTTTTTTGGAAGAATTTTTTCAAGTTCAATTTCTGTTTTTTCTGGTGCTTTTGTTTTTATCCATCCAAGTCGGTTTGGTATTCTGTGACAATGGGTGTCTATTGGTAATGCTGCCTTATCAAAAGCAAAATTTAAAACAATGTTTGCAGTTTTTGGGCCAATACCTTTTATGGACAACAGCTCTTCTTTTGTATCGGGAACTCTAGATTTAAACCTTACTATTAGTTCGTTTGATACATGGTTTAATGACTGCGCTTTTTTCCTATAATGTCCTGTTGAAAAAATAATTTTTTCAAGTTTGTTTATTGGGACTTTTATTAGTTTTTCAGGGGTGTCTGCGACTTTAAATAATTCTTCTGAAATGCGGTTTGTTGTTTCATCTTTTGTTCGTAATGAGAGTAAGCAGGCTATTAGTATCTTGAACGGATTTGGTTTAAGCCGCATACTATTAAGTGTTGTTCTGTCTTTATATTCAAAATGTTTTGCTAAAAGGTTCATGACTTCTGAAATATTTTTTGTGTGCTGCATCTTTTGAATAAATAAGAAATATTGTGTATTAAAAGCTTTTTAGTACGGCTTTGTAAATAAAAGAATTTTGCCGTTCTTTTCTGTATATCTCATGACTTGTACTGATACTTCACTTCCGACCTCTAATTCTTGGTAGGTGTTATGATTTCCTTTGTCTTGTACAAAACCCATTATTCTGTTGAATATCTTAAAGGTTGGGTCATAACCCTGTGTTTTCCTTGAAATTTTTACTCGGAGGTCTTCACCTTCATACAGGTCATGATATATTTGAGTATCAAGGCTCCACTTTGGACGTGCTTGTTTCTTAATCTTTTGTACTATTAAGTCATAATGTCTGTCTGGCTTTATAATTTCATCTAATGGAAATATTCGTCCTGTAATGTCTAGGTCTGGTGAATAAAAAAATCCGACTTTTACTTGAATTTTTCCTTGATTAGAACCATGATCTTGTGTTTCAGTTCTTTCAACATAAATGTTTCTAATGACATCCTGTTTCTGAATGTCTATTCTCTTTCTTTCTTTTAGTGTTTCTGTTATGTCACAAAATCCAAGATCGGTTTGTGGCAAGTCCATCTCTGTCATGCGAGATTTATGAAGCTTTTTCTAGTTATAAGCTTTGTTCTGATGGAGGAAATAGATAAAAAGTGGCCTATAATGGTTTAAGAAGCCTGAAAGTTTTTAAAGCTAGAATTCTATATCTTTGTAATAAATATTAAAATTTAAAGAGATGATTAAAACAGTGACTTTACTTTTGTTATTCTTAGCTTTTCTATACTTAGTTATTACTCACACAACTTTTGGTGTACTTATAGGGTCTGTGATCAGTGTTTTTGGATATACATCATGGGTGATTATGACATTTAAGGGGTGATAAATGGCCTGCGGGGGATTTGAACCCCCGACACCCGGATTAAGAGTCCGGTGCTCTAACCTGGCTGAGCTAGCAAGCCATAATAGTTACTTAATTGATATTTATTTTAAAAATCTATCTATGTCCTAAATCTCATCTATTTTTGCTAATTTTGTTAATTACTTCAAAAAACCTTGAACTTACCCAAAGCTTTAAAAACCGGTAGGTTTAAATACCCTTTTTTACGTTCTACAATCACTTCTCACATAAATTAGGTGTGTTTGATGAATTAAAATGCCAGTAAGAAGAACCAAATTACGAAGAATGTGCAGAGGATGCGACGACATGTTTCATCCCTACGGAAAGTACTCAAGATACTGTGATAGATGTTTAGCTGAGCGAAAAAACCGAAAATGGGTTTCTAGCATGAAGCTGAGATATAAATAAATTATTTATGAATTTCTATTTTATTATTGTACTTTAAATCTTAGTTAGTACTCTTTGTTTATTTGTACTAATAATTAATGTGATTTTTTGGCGAATTTTTCAGCTTTTTTAAGAATTATTTTTACTTAATGGTATTCACGCCATGTACGCTTACATTTTGTACATTTATAAAAACGAGTCTCTGCTTCGTCTCCTGCACGAGTCTGTGAGGTCCAGAAATATGCTTCTTTATTGTCACAGTTTGGGCATGTGGCATTAACCTTTGGGAAAATGTCTGTCTGTTTATCGTCGATGATTCCTATGTCTGGCTTTACATTAATTTTTTCAGAAGCTTCAATTTTTATTTTAGATTTAGCACTATAATTGCATCTAGGGCAACCGTAGTTCTTTTTTTTCGCAACTAATACACAACCACACTTTGGACAAAATTCCATTATTACTTTTTTTACCAATTCCTGTTTAAAAACTTTTGCATTTGCTTTTGTAATTATAAAATTGTGACGGTGTCTAAAAAAAGACATCAAACACCTTACTTATTAGCTCAACAAACCATATTTTGAACCATCCAAGGTAAGGTATTTTAAACACAGCTTTACCAATTATTTGTTCTGGATAAATCTCTGTTTCATCAGTTTTATAATCATTATTGTCTTTTGTCAAATAATCCTTATTATGGTCCCCTTTTGTTTTTATTACTCCTTCGTCAGTTATTTCTATGATTCTGTGGATTATTGGGCGTGGTGCTAAAGATTCTGGATTTGCATTGAATATTATTATATCTCCGACTTTTGGTTTAAATCTTCCCCAAACAATTATAATGTCTCCTTTTTTAAACCCGCTTTTCATTGGAAATTTTGAAAAGTTATCTTTTGTAATCTCTTTTTTCTCGTACCAGTCACCGCAGACTGCCCAATAGTTGTTAAAACTCATCTTTTCTTTTTTGGCAAAATCTCTATCGCATAACCTGTAGTTACTACTCATTTGAGCACAACCCCCAAAAGTTGCAGCAATTTCGCAGTATTTTGTAGGATTGTGGTCCATGCTAGAAGATTCAACGCCTGCTACTGGAAGTGATGTTCCCATTAAAAGAGATAATCCTGGAAAAAATAAATATTTTACAATTATAAAAATTACAAGCAATGCAACCACCCAACTTATTGGAGAGTCTGAGTGCCAGATCCAATGCCAAGCCTTTTGCACCTTTTTTTTGACCTTTTTTTGATTCATAATACATGATAAGATTCTTGCTTTTTAAAATGTTTGTAACTAAGGGTTATCTATATGCTTGAAAATAGATAAGTTTAAATAGTATCTATTGCCATGTATATACATGAGGTATACACTTGTTGTATACTTTTCACACACACCTCTTTTCCCCTAGAAGAGCAAAGACGTCAGCTTTTTGATTGACACTGGCTCTTTTTGGGTTTAAAAATTAAGAGAGTGAATTAGTAAAAAAATGACAGATATATTCAGTAACAAAATATTATGCGGAAAATGTAGCGTTGAGATGCAACCTATAAATCTTCACAAGAATGGCTTTGTTTTAAGGGCTGTAAAATGTTCTAATTGTTCGAATAGAATTTTTCATCCTAAAGATGAACAAGAATATAATCATTTTATTGATTTAAAGAAAAAACAATATAATGTTAAGATGAGATTTGTTGGAAATTCTTATGCAGTGTCAATTCCAAAGGAAATAGTTAATTTTATGAAGGAGCAAGAAAAATTAATGGATGACATGGTTAGGTTATGTTTTGAAGACTTTGGTCGTATTAGTCTGCGTTTTGGAAGTGCTCCTGACCTTTCTTTAGTAAATAGTAAGTTTAATAAAGACCATAATTAAGCTAAGGATATATAAAAATGACAATAAACAAGGATAAATCTAAGGTAATTAAATTACGTGTCGCAGAAGCATTACAGGATGATGCATATAAGGGTATAGCTCGTATTGATTTTGAAATCATGAGGGACCTTGGAATTCGGCGCGGAGATATTGTAAAAATTAACGGTGGTAGAGAAACTGTTGCGATTGCAGATAAAGCGTATCCTGCAGATGTTGGTGAAGGTATTATACGTATTGATGGTATTATTAGAAAGAATGCACGTACTGGTGTAAGCGAAAATGTCACTGTAGAAAGGGCTGATATTAAAGAAGCAAAAAAAGTTGTTATTGCGCCTGCGCAAAGAGGCGTAATGGTGCAAGGAGATTTAAAACCAGGACTTTTAGGTCGGTCTGTTGTTAAGGGTGACATTGTTGTTCTGGGCGGGGTAAAACGAAGAAAAGATTTAATGGGTGATGATTTTGGTATGGATGAAATTTTTGGTAATCTAAACGAAATGTTCGGTGGTATGGGGATTGGGTCTTTTGGTGGAGGAATGCAACAAGTAAGGTTTCTTATAACTAATACGAATCCTTCAATTCCGTGTATTATAACTGAAAATACTGAAGTTGTTTTAAGCAATAAGGCTATAGAGATCTCTGATGAATCAGTACCTGATATTACTTATGAGGATATTGGTGGATTAACAGATGAAGTTAAAAAAATACGAGAGATGGTTGAAGTTCCTTTAAAACATCCAGAAATTTTTGAACGTTTAGGTATTGATCCTCCAAAAGGTGTACTTTTGCATGGTCCTCCTGGAACCGGTAAAACGCTTTTGGCAAAGGCTGTAGCTAATGAGAGTGAGGCAAATTTTATTTTATTAAATGGCCCTGAAATTATGAGTAAGTTTTATGGTGAAAGTGAAAAAAAAGTAAGAGCAATTTTTGAAGAAGCAGAAAAAAATGCGCCTTCTATTGTTTTTATTGATGAGATTGATGCAATAGCACCAAAACGAGAAGATGCAACTGGAGAAGTTGAACGACGTGTTGTTAGTCAGTTATTAACAATGATGGATGGTCTTCAAAATCGTGGTAAGGTTGTTGTTATTGGTGCAACTAATCGTCTAAATTCTATTGATCCTGCATTGCGTAGGCCTGGAAGGTTTGATCGAGAAGTAGAACTAAGGGCACCAGATAAGAAGGGAAGATTACAAATTTTAAAAATTCATACAAGAAATATGCCCTTGATGAGTGCACTAAGATTGTCTCATGTTAATAATAAACTTTTAGATTTAGAGAAATCTATTAAAGAATTAAAAGAGAATCAAAGAAATACTAAAGATAAAAAATTATTGGAACTAAGGTTTGAAGAGATTAATTCTAAAAAAGAATTATTAAATAAATTGATTGAGTTATCAAAAAAACTTTTTGATGATGAAAAAAAGAATATGGAAGTAATGAAAACCCTTAGTAATGATGAATTTACTTTGTTAGATTCAATATTTAAGGAAGGTATGATGAATGATTTAGCTAGTGTTACGCACGGGTTTGTGGGTGCAGATATTAATGCTTTAGCAAAAGAAGCTGCAATGGTTGTATTGCGTAGATTATTGCCAAAACTTGAATTAAAAGAAGATGAGCCAATTCCTGAAGAATATTTAAAAGAATTAATAATTCATAAGAAAGATTTTGATGATGCATTAAAGGTTGTTCGGCCAAGCGCTATGCGTGAGGTATTGGTTGAAACTCCAAATATTTCTTGGAATGATGTTGGGGGCCTTACAAAGATTAAAGAAGAATTAAAGGAAGCTGTTGAATGGCCGTTAAAATTTCCAGAGTCATTTACGCGTCTTGGTATACGTCCTCCGAAAGGGGTTTTGATTTATGGTCCTCCTGGGACTGGTAAAACCCTTTTAGCAAAAGCTGTTGCTAAAGAGAGTGAAGCAAATTTTATACAGGTTAAAGGTCCAAGCTTACTTTCAATGTGGGTTGGAAAAAGTGAAGAAGGCGTGCGTAAGATTTTTGAAAGAGCTAGACAAGTTAGTCCGTGTATAATCTTTTTTGATGAAATTGATTCTTTAGCTGGGAAACGTGGAATGGAGCATGGACAAAAAGTTACTGAACGTGTACTTAATCAATTGTTATCTGAAATGGATGGGATTGAGGATTTAAGTAATGTCATTGTTATTGGTGCAACCAACAGACCTGATATGCTTGATGCGGCATTATTGCGACCAGGTAGATTTGATCGGATCTTGCTTGCAAGTGCTCCTACAAAAGAAGGGAGAAAACAAATTTTTAATATTCATACAAAAAATATGCCTTTGGCAAAAAATGTTAATGTTGAAAAAATCTTGGATGCCACAGAAGGTTATGTAGGGGCTGATATTGAATCTCTGGTTCGTGAAGCAGCAATGCTTGCGCTTCGCGCTGATATCAACAGTGAAAAAGTTGAAATGAAACATTTTGAAGGTGCGCTTAAAAAAGTTGGAGCAAGTGTTAGTAAAAGTGATGTTGACCGGTATCGAAAGATTGAAACTGAATATTTAAGAAGTGCAAAAGCAGCACTTGAAAAGCCTAATGAATATTTAGGTTAGTTAGTTTTTATTTTTTTAAAAGAATTTTTTTATTGATCAGTTCTCTGTATATGGGTGTTTGTATTTGTCTTGTGCTTCAAAACGAACTTTGTCCATACTTTTACCTTCGCCTTCGTATGCGTTTCTTACTGGAACTATTTCATCAACTGGGGTTGGTGGGGCTCTTACATCTGAACTTGTAACTACTTTTGATAATCCTCTGGGGATGTTGTTTGCATTTGTAAATGTTGGGTAGTGTATTGTTGGACTCATTTTTATATTGTTTATTAATGTTTTCGAATTATATATGTTTTTTGGTTTTTGTTGATAAATCATTACTAACATGGTTTAAGAAAACTGTTTTTTATTCTGTTGCGCCTGAAACATAGCTTTTATTTTCAAGCTCTTTAATAACATTTTTAACATAGCTTTCTTCTTCTTTTTTATCTTTAATTTCGTTCTTGCATATTGCATCCATTATGCCTAATGCGATGTTTAATGTTTCGTCTAGTAGTTCTCTAAATTCGTCATATTCTTTAACAACTTCTTTCATTTTTGGCGTGCAAGTTGCTTTTGGGTGTTCACCAAAAATTGTGAGTAATCTTTGCCTTAACTTTTCTAGGTTTAAATCTACAGATTTCATCTTGTTTTATTTGTTTGTTTTATTCTAAAATCAGATATTATTTTGGGTTTATTAATGTTTTTATAGCTCTAATTTTGCTTGAATCTATCCCTTATTTCGTTGTTATGATAATTTTTCCTTCCTTTGTTTTTAGGAATGTGTGTTCTGCTTGCGAAACTGGTTTATGGCTGTTTTCTACTAATTGTGCAAAATGATGCAGGACCCCTTCTTGCTCTAATTGACGCACGGCAAGGCGAGCCATTGGGCCAAACTTTTCTTGGGCTTCACGTAAGGAAAATGGTAAGGATTGATATTTTTCTGAGAAAAATTCTAAAATTTTTCTTGCTGTCACCCCTCTCGTATTTTTCGGGTTTGTGATTGCAAAGATGTTACTGCTTGGACCTTCATGAATTTTACCAACGCCTGTGGTTGCGAATGGTTCAATAGCGTACGCTCCAGTGTCAAGTTTATGATTGTTTGAACTGCCATAGTTTGGGATTGTAAGGCCTGCATGGACTTGATATTGTGCAAGGCCATGGCCTGAAAGATTAACAATTGGAGAAAAGCCTTGTTTTGTTATTGTCTCTTGGATAGTTGATCCTATCTGATGAAGTGTTGGATTTTCATTTTGTAGATCTAGTGCTGCTTCTAATGCATCTTGGCTTGCTTGTATTAGATCTTTGTGTTGATTATCTTCTGTAAGGTCAAGTGAAAATGCAGTGTCTGCAATAAAACCATTAATATGGACGCCTATATCTATTTTAAGTAAGCCTGTTGCAAGAGTTTTATCTTCTATTGTTGGGTGATAATGTGCTGCAACATCATCAATTGATAAATTTACAGGAAAAGCTGGTAATGCATCAAGATCTTCAATTTTTTTATGAATCTTTTGAGCAATCTCTACAAGTGGCATGTCTTTCTTGATGATTGATTTAGCATAAGCTACTACTTGTTTTGCTATACTTCCTGCCTTTTTGTAATCATTTAGCTCTTGTTCATCCATATTTTTACTAAAAAATAGGACTATATAAAGGTTTAAATATAATTCTTTAGTACTCTTTTTATGGGTATTGCTCAGTTTTTAAAAGATTGGTGGAACTTTTTTACAAACTATTCGCAAATTTCTTCACAAATAAGTTCTTTTGAAAATTTGGATAGTGAGAAAAAGAGTTTGGCTGAAAAAGTAAATAATCTAGAACATACAAATGAATGGCTGACAAAAAGTAATAAGTCTTTGCTCCAATCCAATACCGAGTTAAGATCTAGGCAAGGTAGTATTTATACTGAAATTGAGCAAGCAAAAGATTTGGTTACGCAAGCACGAAAAACTTGTATTGATGTACATACCCGTAGAGATTTGTTAGAAGAAGATGCTATAGCCAAGGCTGCTACTTTTGACGCGTTCCATGAGTGGAGACATAATGTAGAGCATTCACTAAGATCGAAAAAAGAGGTGGCTGAAGCAAAAGCAGAATTGCTTCTTGCTAATGCTTTTCGAATGGGGATTTATGGTTTTGTTGAGACAAGTAATTCTGCTAAAAAGGTTCCTTTTATTTTTTATGATCTTGAAAATAAAAAATTAATGTATACTCCTGCTACTTTGAAGCTTTTTGGCATGAATGCTGATGAAGCTGAAGGATACACTTTGAGTAAATTATTGTTTAATATTGATCGTGAGGATTTAAGAGGTCGGGAAGGAAAACCTGGAATTTTAAGTATAATTAAATCACCTCGATCATTAGAGCATTACGAAGTGAAAACCACTGATGGCCGTGAACTGCAAGTATCAACTTATCCGATTAGTTATTTTGATCCTATTAATAAAACTGAGAAATATTTAGGGGTTGGGATTTTGCTTGATGATCCAAAAGTTTCTGTTAAGAATTGGTATTTTGTTAAAAAACTTGGAAAAGTTTTTGAGTCTATTAAAAAAGATACTGAAGAACTTTTGGGAAGTGTTATCCCAGGCATTGAAGGAAAAGTTAGTTATAACATTTAATTTTTATTTAATCCGTCTTTCTTTTGGTACAAAGTTTGTAATACGTTCTGTTGTAGATTTGCCACAACCGATTAGGTGCTGAGCGTGTTTTAAGATTTTATACCCTCTGGTGGTTTGAATATCTAAATCCATACCCTGTAACCACTGTTTTGCTTGCAGGTCTGTTAGTTCAATTATGTTTTTTGTTATTTGATTTCTTAATAATTGTACACCATCTAAAGTTGGGCGTGCTTCATCTTTTTGCATGTTTAGAAAATATAAGCCTAAGTTTTCAATTCGAATTGTTTTGTTTAAATGCTGAATTTCTTCTCGACATAAATTCCCAGAATATGCTCTAATCTTATCTTTACCAAACCTTATCAAAAGATATGGTAAATTTTTTATCCCAAACTGTTCATTTAATTGTTTTAAAATTCTTTTCTTTTCTGAGGATTTTATTGATCTCATTTTCTTATTTTTGTTTTAATTTTATCTTCTTTAATCATTAAATAAAGTATTATTACTGGAATCATTAAAGATAATGCTATGATAATTGCGTATCGTCCTCCAATTGCGTCAACAATTAGTCCTGAAACCGTTAGTCCGATAATGCTTGAGATGCCTATGATTAAACTTCTAATTGATCCTACTGTTGCGCGTAGTTTTGAAGGGATGAAGCGTTGGAAATAAACTTCTCTTATTGGTACTCTAAATCCGTTTGTGAAACTAAGACATAAAAAGCTTGCTAGTAAGATTATTAGATTGTTTGAGAAAAAGATTATTATGCCCAGAAAAATAAAAATAAAGCTGATAGTTATGAGGGTCTTTTTTTCTTTATTTTCTTTTGAAAATTTATTTGACAAAAGTGGAGCAATTATCCCCATTATGCCTAATGCTGACCATAAATATCCAAATCCGATTTTTGGAAAATTTAAGCTTGTTAAAAATGGTGTCCATGCAACAAAGCCGCGTATTGAAAAAGATATTGCAAATAAGAATGTAATTATGAATAAGTAAAATAATACTGGGTGGCGATAGCCGAATTTAATAGATGTTTTGCTTTGTTTGACTACCTCTTTCATTGAGTCTTTAAGATTTGTTTTCTGTTTTTTGTACTTTTCTTGTGCAAAGCTTAGAAAGAATGAAGAGATAAAAAAACTTAATCCTCCTGCGAACCAGATGATTTTTAATCCAAAATTGCTAACTAGAAACGCTCCTAAAAGTCCTGAAATAACTACCCCGATGTTTGCAATACTATAACTTTTCGCAAAAAATGATTTTTGGAACTTTTCCATTTTGTTTGCGTTTAGTAAATCTACAACCCATGCTTCCCTGCTCCCTGTTGTTAGTGTCTGAGATATTCCCACTAATGCTAGCAAAATCATTATTATCCAGTAACTTTGGAAAAAATAAATTAGCGTCAAAAAGATTCCCATTAACAATCCCCCTGAAATTACTGAGAATTTTCTTCCGTAAATGTCAGCAATAGCACCTGTTGGGATTTCAAACAATAATGATCCTAAAGGCCAGACTGCAAACAAAAGTCCGATTTGTGTCGCACTAAATCCTAGGGAAGAAAAATGAACAACCATAAATGGTATGACAAAAAATAAAATCATCATAAATGAATTTGTATAAAACGGCCATAATAATTTTAGTTCTTTTTTTGAAAACAATTTGTGTATCATTTTAATTTTCTTTTTTCCTTAATTTGCACAAAAAAAATCCTTCCATGTCATTATCATGCGGATAAATGCGATGAGCAAGTCTTAGTTTATTTGAGAATTTCTCTTTGTTCCATTGTGTTAGTCCTGGCCGAGATTTTATTGGGAGGTCTACTTTAATTATTTCAAGATCTTTATTATTATCAAGCAAATGCTGAACAACCGACTCATTTTCTTCAGGGGCATGGGTGCATGTTGAATAAATCATTTCCCCGCCCGGCTTGAGTAAGTTTAAGGCTGCTTGAGCAATCTTTTTTTGTTTTTTTGAAAGGCCTTTAATTAAACCTTCTGACCATTCCAGAAGTGTTCGTGGGCTAACTCTTATGTTTCCTTCCCCACTGCATGGCGCATCTACTAATATTTTATCAAAGAGCATATTTACTTTCTGTAATCTGTTTGAAAGTGCTATTGCATCATGACGTGTTATCATTGTATTAGTTACTCCGCAACGTTCTAGGTTTGATGAAAGAATTATTATTCTACCAATAGTTACATCGTTTGCAATTATTGTACCTTTATTTTCCATAATTGCTGCAGCTTGTGTTGTTTTGCTTCCTGGCGCTGCACAACAATCAAAAAGTATATCGTTTGGTTGAGGGTTTAAGGCAAGTATTGGCATCATGCTTGTGATTTCTTGAGAATAATAGTATCCTAAAAGATGTTCTTTTGTTTTTCCGATTTCTCCAGGCTCTAGATTGCTTTCTATTCTGATTATTTCTGGATAGCTGTCACATGGTTGGGAAATGTCCCATCCTCTTGTTTGCAATGTTTTTTTAAGAGTTTCTGGATCTATTTTTAATGTGTTTACACGAATAGACTTTTTTTGTTTAGTTTTTATGACTTCTAAGTATTTTTGTAGATCTTCCTTGTTATCTAGGAGTTTTTTCATATGCTCAAGAAATTTTGGCTTTGGTTCATATTTCATATAATGGGCTAGCAAAATCTATATAAAAGTCTTTGTAAATGCAATCTTATGAAATTAAATTTTTATTAAGAAACTTACAAAGTGAAATTTTCAATTATTATTACCGCGTATAATGAGGAGCAAAATATTGCTTATTTATGGAAATCAATTAAGAATTCTTTAAAAGATTTTGAGTATGAAATAATTTTTGTAAATGATGGTTCTAAGGATAATACTTTGGTAGAAATGCAAAAGATTAATGATAAAACTTTGAAAATTGTAAATCTTAAAAAAAGGCATGGTAAGTCTTTTGCATTATACCGTGGTCTTAATGCCGCAAGTTCTGAAATTATTGCAACTATGGATGCAGACCTGCAAAATCATCCCCAAGATATAATTCGAATGCTTGAAAGATTTGATCAAGGTTATGACCTTGTTTGTGGATGGAGGTATGTCCGTAATGATACTATTGTAAAAAAGGTTTCTTCTTTAATTTTTAATTTTTCTAGTAATCTATTATTGTGCACGAGATTGCATGATAATAATTCTCCTTTAAAAGTTTTTAAGAAAAAATGTTTCGAAAATGTTTTATTTTCTAAAAATACGCATAGATTTTTCCCGTTCCTTGCAAAAATGCAAGGGTATAAAATTTGTGAGATAAAGGTTAATGATTATCAAAGGAAATATGGGAAATCTAAATATGGGGTACATAATCGGATCCTTGGTGGTTTGGGTTTTTTGCTTTTTCTTAGATTTTTCCCCGAAAGAGTATTAAAGGTAAGATCCTTATAATTAGAAAATGGGGATAAGTTTTTGGTTAGTTTTTGGATTTGCAGCACAAGCTTGTTTTTTTTCACGTTTTTTGGTTCAGTGGATTGCTTCAGAAAAATCAAAAAAATCTGTTATTCCCATTGCATTCTGGTATTTGAGCTTACTTGGTGGTATTGGAATTTTTATTTATGCGGTAAATATTCGGGATATTGTTTTTATGTCTGGCCAGGGTCTTGCAGTTTTTATCTATCTTAGAAACTTAATCTTAATTTATAGGGAGAAAAATGAAACAAAAAATAAACCGTAAAAATCAACATCTTTTTTTAAGCAAGACTCAGATTGCTGTTATTATCGTTTTGATATTCTTAGTTTTTAGTCTGATTAATTTAAATAAATATGGTGAAACTACTGATGAACACTTTTCTGTTTATCGGGGTCTTATAGCTTTTGCTTACCTTGAAGAATTTTTCTTTGAGCATGATTCTGGAATTTTTCATCTAACTCGTAATTCTGGGGGAGTATTAGAACATCCTACTTTTTATCCAATGTTACTTGTTACATCTTCTACAATTTTTCAGGAACGTTTTGGTTTGAATTATATTGAGTCTTATCATCTCTTAAATCTTTTAGTTTTTACGCTTGGACTTATTTTCTTGTTTAAGCTCGTGTCAGAAATGTTTAGTAAAAAAATTGGAGTTTATGCTTTAATCTTTATGACTCTTTTTCCGAGATTTATTGCACATGCGCATTTTAATTCTAAGGATGTTCCTTTAATGTCGTTTTTAATAATTTCTATGTATTTTGCATATCATGCAGTTAAGTATAAGTCTTTGAAATCTACTTTTTTTGCGGGATTACTTTTTGCAATATCTGTATCTACCAAGCTTGATGCATTAAATTTAATTTTAGTTTTTTTGTTTAGCTGGATTTTATTTGTTTTGTTGACTAAACAGTATAAGGATAAGAAAGTCCTTAAAAAACATTTTTTAATGCTTTTGGTTTTTGCGGCTAGTTTTCTTATTTTTGTGTATGCTTTTTGGGTTTTGTTATGGAAAAACCCTTTTTGGATTTTTAAGTCAATAGGTTTTTTTCTTGGAGATTTTATTAATGTTGCGGTTCTCTTTTTTGGCAAGATTCATGGATCGAATCATATGGTTTGGTATTATTATCCTGTTTATATTTTTTTAGTTACACCTATTCTTACTTTTTTATTTTTCTTAACAGGAATTTTTACAAGTTTTAAGAAGAAGTTTTTAAAAGCTAAACTTTTTGAAATAATTTTGTTGTCTGGATGGCTTTTTATCCCCCTTTTGGTTCGTGTTATTTTTAATGTGAATTCTTATAATGGGATTCGGCACATCTTTTTTATTATTCCTTCTTTAATAATCTTTTCTGCGCTTGGTTTTAATTTCTTTTTATATTTTATAAAAAATAAATTTTTTAAATATAGCAAAAAAATCTTTTATGTAGTTTTTGCACTACTTGTATTTTGGTTAGTTTTAGAATCTTTAATGATTCATCCTCATCAGGGGTCTTATTTTAATGAGCCGACCAGGCTTTTAACGCCAGGTGATCTGGGTGAGAATTTTCATTTAGATTATTGGGGTCAGTCGTATATTTTTGGTGTTGAATGGTTAAATAATAATGTGGATGAAATGTCAAGAGTTTGTCTTCTAACTTTTTCTAATCTTTTTAAGAATTATGATTTAAGTCCTAAAATTGTTAGGAGTTGTAATAATCCTGACTATCTCATGCTTCTTACTGCTTATGAAGGAAACTATGATTATGTTAATTTATCTGAATATGATTTAGAGTATGCGGTCTCTGTCTATGACTCAGATTTGTCCAGAATTTATAAGAGAAAAAGGTAAATTCAGGATTTTTTAGACAATGTTCTTAAGCAAACAATTTATAAAAGTATATTATTTCTAGAAATTAGTTAAATTATTTTTATGATTTATCTGAGGTATGTTTGAGAAAATGATTGAATATTATAAAAAAACTGTTAGGCAAAAAAAATTAGAACGGGTAGAAGATTATACGCGTGGTTGCTGGGTAAAGGTTATTAATCCAAATTCAACTGAGATTGATTTTTTGGTTGATAAATTTAAACTTGATAAGGATTTATTGTTTGACGGTTTAGATGTTTATGAGATCCCCCGAATTGAGGAAGAAGGATCAAAGGCGTATATCTATCTAACAATGCCCACTTCAAAAATACCTAATGAATACACTAGTTCGTTTTTGATAATTGTTTCAAAGAATTTGTTAATAACTGTTAGCAAATCAAACTTAGAACTTTTTGATAAAATCGTTAGTACTCGTAAGGACTTTTTGACAAATAATCAAACAAGAAGCTTACTACAAATTTTATTATTTTTATCTAATAGTTATGCTGCAGATATACGAAAGATTATGAAAGAGGTGAAAAAAGATCGGAGAAATATTAAGAAATTAAATGATAAGGATATTCTTGATTTAGTTTTGCAAGAAGATCGATTGAATGAATATTTGTCAAGTTTTAGTCCTTTGATTAATCTTCACGCTACGATGTTAAAATTGAAAAGTGTAAGTTTTAAGGAAGATGAAAAAGAGTTTATTGAAGATTTAATTGTTGATCTTAACCAAACATTAAGTTCGTGTAAGTCTGCACTGAAAACAATTAGTAATATGCGTGATTATTATTCAACAACTTTGTCTCATAATCTTAATAAGATTTTAGGGGTTTTGACAATCTTTACAGTTTTTTTAACAATTCCTGCAGTTATTTCTGGAATTTATGGTATGAACATAAAACTTCCATTACAAAATGTTAAAAGTGCATTCTGGATTCTTGGGGGTATTGTTTTAATGATTTGGGTTATAGCAATAATTGGATTGAAACGTGCCAAAGTTATTTAGATAGCTTTAAAAAGAAAACTTGCTAATTATTGTTATGAAAAAGCAGGGCTTGAGTAAAATTTTTGCAGATAGTTTTAAGGAGTATAAGCTTGGGTTTTGGGATTATGCTAAAATAATCTTTCTTCTTAGTTTTGTTCCTGCGATCATATTCGCTTTTGTAAATATTGTAGCGCAGAATCAATACCCTACTGTTTTTACTGAGTTTAATGAGTCTTCGGGGATTACTTTTGAAGAATCTTTTAGTGGTTATTTTCAGCCTGGCGCAATAAACTTTACAGTTGCTTTGATTGTGCTAGCAATCTTGGGTCTTATTTTGTCAATCATCTTGTTTGCAACTTTAACCTATAAATCCTTGAATCCAAAGAAAAAGTCAAAAGAAAGTTTGAAAAACGGAATGAAATATGCTGGCGCATATTTTTGGATGCTTGTTTTACAATTTTTGGTGCTTGGACTTTTTGCTATTGGTGCTTTTAGTTTTTTTGGATATCTTTCGAGCTTGCTTGCAAACCCTGCTATTAATGCAACTTCTATTATCTTTTTAATCCTATTTTTGATTATTTCTATTGTAAGTCTTATATTTGGTGCTGCTGCAACTATTTATTGGATGTTTAATAATTATTTTTTAATTGATAAGAATACTGGAATTTTAAAATCGTTTAGTGAAAGTTATAGGCTGGTCAAAAAAAGATGGTGGTTAACTCTTTCATATTTCCTATTGTTTGTTGGGATTATTATTGTGTTTTTTATAATCTTTATGATTCCTACATTTATTATTGGCGTGCTTACTGCTTTACCAGACGCGCTTGGGGCTCAAATTACAATGACTTTAAGTCTCATATTTGCTTTTATTGAAGAAGTTTTGAGTTATGTGGCTAATCTTTTTATAATGCCTGCTGGTTATATTTTCTTTAAAAATTTATATGTTGAGTATAAAAAGACTAAACCAAAAAAATGAAACATTGGGAAAAGTCGCGTATTGTTTTAATAACTGTTTCGCTTTGTGTTATTGTTTTTACCTTTTTTATGCAGTCATATCAGCAAGGCGGGGTTGATTCTGCATGTAGTTATCTTGATCCTTGGATTGTTGATGCCTTGGCATTTTCTGTTGCAATATTTTTGGTTCTTGAGGGTGTTTATAGAATTGCAAAACATAAAAATGTTTCAATTACTAGGCAAGTTTCCCGAGTTATACGGGTGGGTATTGGTTTGGCAATAATTACAATACATACTATGCAGGTTTTGCATAAGTTTTAGAATTTGGTTTAAATCAGTTCGATAATTTCGGAGATGTTTTCTTTTAATTTGTAAAGTTGTGGGGGCCGATATGAAACCTTTGTTATTTTTTCATTGGTTTCCTGCAAAATGTTAAGTGCTAGAATTTTTTTCCTAAAATTTCGTTTATCAAACTTTTTGCTAAAAACTATTTCATATAACATGCGTAGTTGTGGGAAGGTGAATTTTTCTGGAAGAAAAGTAAACGCAATAGCTGTATATTCAAATTTCCATTTTAATCTTTTTAGCGCATAACTTAAAATTTTTTTATGATCAAAAGCAAGTTCTGGGAGGTCATTAATACTGAACCATTTGGCTTCTTTTGCATCAGTTTTAGCGTTTAATTTTGGTTGAGATTTTTCATAGTCAATTAAAGCAAAATATGTAATTGATATTACCCGGCCTCTTGGATCCCTTTTCACATCCCCAAAAGTGTACAATTGTTCTAGATATTTTGGTGTGACTCCTGTTTCTTCTTTTAATTCTCTTTTTGCAGAATCGTCTAAATCTTCATCCATTTTAATAAAACCACCCGGAAGTGCCCAAGAATCAATAAATGGTTCGACACCACGCTTAATCAAAAGAATTTTTAACTTTTCATTTTTTATTGTAAATATTACAATATCTGCTGCAACGCTTGGTCGCTCATAATCTTCTAATGCCATTTTCTTAAATTAGGATTGCCCCTTTATGCTGCCAATCATATCTCAAGTGGCCATCTGGGAAAAATATTAGTTGACGTAGTTCATTAGTGTTTGCTTTTATTGTAAGGCAATCTGAAAGGCATATGTTTTGTCCTTCAAGGTCGTACACTATTGCCCCATGGTCTAAGGTCATTAACTTATTTCCTTGCTTTTTTAGAAAATTACTTACTTCTGTGATAAACTTCTTGTTTGGGATATGTGTGCGTGTCCAGTTTGCTACATCACTATTTTCAGAACTGTTAGGAGCTACTATGCTTCTAATTGTTAACTGTTCAACCTCGTTTGTTTTACAAAATTCAATCAAGTTTTTTACTTCGCCAAGGGTGTCTACGTAATCTTTTATCAACATGCAACAAAGGCGTATTGAAAAACCCATTTCATGTAAATCCTTGATAACGTTTTCTAATTCAATATATTCTGAGTCTGGTGCATAGATTTCTTTATTTTTTTCTTTTTGGTAATGTGCTACAGATATGGCTATAGTGTTTAGTCCTAATTCGTGCCATTTTTTTAAGTATTTTTTATATTTTTTAAACTCTCTTCCAAACACTAATGCGTTTGTTTGTACTTCAATTAATGGGAAATTGTAAGGTTTTAAATGTTCTAAAAATTCTGTGAATTGGTCTGGGAAAAGGGTTGGTTCGCCTTTGCCAGTCAATAAAACTGTTGAAACATGATTTTCTTTTGATAACCGGCAAGCTTTATCAAAATTGTGCCAATTAACTTCTGGTAGCTTATATCCCATTTCTTTGATTCCAGTCATTTTTGAAATGCAGTATGGGCATCTTGCATTACATGCTGCAGAACCAACAATAACTGTAAATGTTTGAATTTTCATGGTTTGTCCTCTTTTTTGTATAAGTTATTTTTTTGAATATAATCTATTATACTATTGGGTAAGAGCTTTTTTAAACTCTGCCCTTTTTTGACATTTTCTCTGACTTCTGTTGAAGAAAAATTATTTGTTTTAATCTTTATTATACTTTCTACATTCATACTATTAATTGAAATTATGGGGTATGTATCACGTTTAAGGATTATAAACGAAATTATTTTTAGGAGTTTTTTATAACCTTGCCATTTATGTATTTCATGCAAAATGTCTGAACCAATCACCCAGAAAAATTCATTGTTTGGATACTTTTTTTGTAATATTTTTATTGTATCTATTGTATAGCTGGTTTTGCTTGAATCTAACTCAACTGTGCATACTTTTGCTTGTTTGATATTTTTTAGTGCTAAATTGATCATGTCTACTCTATTTTTTGCTGGAGCAAAATCTTTGTTAAATGCATGCTTTTTGCAGGGTATTACCCAGAATTCGTCAACAACTTTTGATTGTATTACTTTTTCTATAATTTTTATGTGTTGGCTATGTATTGGGTTGAAACTTCCACCAAATAATGCTATTTTCTTATTTGTTTTCATTTTCTGTCTAAAGATTGTTTATATTTTTTGGCAAGTGCTAATATGTCCTCTTTTCGTGCAAGGGTGTTTATCCATTCTTTTGGAATGTTATCATAACCAAACACAATCCCTGCAAGGCCGCCTGTAACTGTTGCTGTTGTGTCTGTGTCAGACCCCAAATTTACTGCTTTTAGTACTGCATCTTTGTAATTCTTGCTATTTAGTAAGCACCAGATAGATGCTTCAAGTGTGTCTACTACATATCCGCCAGAGTTAATCTCTTTTCTACTAAGTGTTGGTATTTCTTTATTAAATGTTCTTTGGAATGAAGAAAGAAATTCTTTTTCTGATTTATTTTTGTAATAATTTTTAGTTGATTTTATTGCATTTTCATATGCTTGTAATGGTTTTTGATCTTTTATTAGATTAATTGCTAAATCATTATAAAATGCACAGGCTATCTTTGAAATCGGGTGTGCATGAGTTATTGCTGAGACTTGTTCTGCTAATTCAAAGCGTTTTTCATCCATGTCTTGAGTATAAAATGCTAATGGCAGGGCTCGCATTAAAGAACCATTTCCATTACTCCTTTCCTCTGTTGATCCTGAAAGTTTTGAATCCCTGCCTTTTTCTAGTTTTGTCATTGCCCTAATTGTTACATTTCCAATATCAAAAACTTCATCATGAGCTGTCCAATATGCATTGCATGCCCAACCGTAGAATTTTTGGCCAATAGAGTTTAAATTAAAATTTTGACATAAACTTTCTGTTAAACAAAATGCTAAAGAGCTGTCATCTGACCATGTTCCTTTTGGTTGGCTATGAGTGCCGTTACCAATCATTCCTGTAACTGGATTTTCTTCTAATTCTTCTCTTGTCATAAATTCTACTGGAACGCCCAGAGCATCTCCAACACTTAATCCAATTAATGCTGCAGATATATTATTCGTCCTCATTTTTTGTGTTATTTTGTGTTATTTCAATATTTTCGTCTTTGTCTCCATTTCTAATGATGACGCATAATGGTTGAGATGAAATTCTGATCTCGATAATGTCTCCATTATTAAAATCATAAGTTGCATAAGAATCTATTGCTACAACTCCTCCATAACTTCGTTTAGATGTAAATTTTATTTTTTTACCTTCTTCAATTTCACTTTCAATCATTTCTGGATTGAATATTCTGCTTTGGAATGGTTCACGCACAAGCAGCTTTAATTTTTTTTCGTGTGCAGGAAAAGGTGTGCCTCCAGCAGACTTGTACCATGCAGAACTTCCAGAACCTGTGACAACCAAAGCTCCTGAGCTTCTGTGTTCTTCTTCTTTGCCGTTATGTTCTAATATATAACGAGATGTATGAAACTGATCTTTAGTTCCTACATAGACCTCATTTAATGCTAATTCTTGTATAATTTTGCCATTATGTAAAACACGTGCACGTGGACGTTTTAGTACTTTATAATTTCCTGTTAAAAAGTTTCCTAGTTCGTGCACTTGATCATTTTTAATGCTGGTTAATGCTCCTTCACTAAACTCTGGCTCAGAATTAATACCTAAAATTGGTGTATCACCACGCATGAAGTGAGTTGTCCTGATAAATGTCCCATCGCCTCCAATAGTTACTACCAAATCAATATCCTGAAAATGATCATCATGAAGTTCATTAAAAGCAATTGTCTTGAAATCTTTTTCTAAGCTTGTTAAATATTTTTTTGTATCTTCTATTGTTTTTTTGTGTGTTTCTGTTTGTTTTTCACTATAAACAATAAGGATTTTATTGAATTCATTGTTTTCCATTTTTCTCCAGGCTTTCTAAATAATATCTTGCTGCTTTTCTATGATGCTCAAATGCCCAAGTACCTGTTTCTACTAATTCTTTTAATTCTTCATTTGTGTAAACTGCTGCAGATTTTGCATCTTCGTCTGGATCTGGTTGTAGAGTTCCTGTTCCGACGCCTGTGTATACTACTGTTGCTATATGGGCTCGTGGGTCTTGATCAACTTCTGATAATACACATAATGGTTGTTCAGGGTTATCGATTTTCACAACAAGGCCTGTTTCTTCAAGACCTTCTTTTCCAGCATTTTGATAAAAAGGCATACGTTCTGCAATCCCTCCAACTATTGCTAGGCCTAATGGTTCGTATTTTCGGTCAATTAAAACAACTCCTTCTTTCTTACCAGTATCATGTCTGATTATGACATCTGTTGCCATGAACGGGCCGTCGTATTCTTTGTCTATATATTCTTTAAATGATCCGTATTTGCTTGCCATTTTTATTTTATTCGTAGTTTAGTGTAATTTCTGGAGCTGGTGGGTGAATAATCCTCATTTTGCCTAAAGCTATTCTGTGTCTTTCTAAAATGTCTTTTATTGTTTGTTCAACATCGTCGAATTTGCCTACTGGTTTTAGGTTTGGTTTAATTTCTTGTACTATTTGTTCGTTTTTGATTAATTCTTGAAAGTTTAATCCTTGCTCTAATCCTAGCATTACTAATTCTACTGTTTTATAACTGTATCCAAGGTCGCTTAGATCTGTCTGATCTGGTTCTAGGCCGGCTGTAGCGACACGTTTTGCTATTTCTGGAAACCCTAAATGTGCTGCCATTTGTCTTACCAGACGTTTTGATAAATTTCCTATAGGTGATAGGTGAACTGCGCCATCTCCAAATAGTGTATAGTAACCTACTCCGAAATCTTCATCTTTGTTGCCTGTACCAATAAGAGTTTTTTTCTCTGTTGCAGATTTTGTTGATAAAATGTTTGCCCTGATTCGTGCCATAATGTTTCCTTTATGATATGGGACTTCTACTGCTTCTGGATTAGATTGTTTGTATGCACTAATTATTGGTTCAATTTCTTGTGTTTCATATCTTATGCCTAGTTTTTCTGCAACTTTTATTCCATCCTCAGCATCTTTTGGACTATTAGCTTTTGAAGGCAGGATGTAACCTACTAATTCTAATTTGATGTCATTGTCTTTATTATGTTTATCAAAGGCTTTTTTTGTTATTGCTGCAACAGTTGTCGAATCAACTCCGCCTGAAAGCCCCATTACGCCCCCAGTCATGTTAAATTCTAAAATTGTTTTTACAATAAAATCTCCGATTTCATTTGCTACAGTTTCATGGTCCATGTTTGGTAATTTTATTTTCATTATTTGATTGCGTTTAAAATTTTATCTTTCACCTCAGAATCAACCCCTTCAGATACATATCTATTCTTTTCTGTCTTTTTAAAGTTTACATATTCTTCATTTAGGGCGGCTGAGATTGTTAAAGGATCATACATTGGTAAATTTTCTTTTTGTGCATAATTTAACCATCTTTTTGCAGATTCATAAACAAAATCTCCTAATCTACTTCCTTTTATCTTTTCTAAATCTTGCTTTGTAATTATTACTTGTTTTGAGGTTTGTTTTGTTATTTGATAAATTGTCCAGTCTTGCGATAATACCAGCTTGGCTGCATCTGGATCAACTTTTAGATTATGTGAATCTTCATGGCCCATGATGTAAAGTGTTTTTATGTTTTTAATTGTTGGATTATTTTTTATTTGTTCTGCAATGTTTGTTAGCGGGCCAAGACAAACTAAAATGTCGCCTTGTTCATACATTGGCCAGCTTGCATCTCGAATTTTCATTTCTTTTTCTTGCATTGTTAATGCTAACTCTTCTATTCCTGTCCAGTATTTTGTTGCTTGTAATGATTCAAGCCCTGAAATTATTGGAATATTAACACCTAGTATGTCTGTTAGCTTTTTTGCAATCTTTGCGCGCACTTTTGTGTCTCCTTGAACTGTTGTTATTGCTTTTATTGGTGCGCCTTGTTTTATTGCATAAGCTAAGGCTATTAAATCATCAACATCTGTCCCAATGTCTGTATCAATTATTAAATTTTTAGTTTGCATTTTTTTATTCTTCTCCCATATGGCCCCTTTCTTCTTGTGTTGTTGGGGTGTAGTGCGGGTCACTTTTTAATCCTAGCTCTCTTGTCTGCTGACCAAACTCAGACCTAAAACGGTCAACTAATTTATTTTTTTCTAAATAATCTGCGATTTGTTCTGGGACCAAATTTTTCCAGTCATTATTGTTAGCCATTTTATGGCGTACCAAGGAAGCATTAAGA
>JAAOYK010000012.1 GCA_018221305.1 Candidatus Pacearchaeota archaeon | reverse complement strand
CAGGGAGTTTGGGGACAATAAATTATTTATGAATTATAAAGTATTAATTACAACTTCTGGTATTGGTTCTCGTTTGAAAGAACTTACAAAAGATACCAACAAAGCCTTGGTTGAAATAAACGGCAAGGCGACTCTTTCTTATGTAATAGGGGCTTACCCAAAAGAGGTGCCGATTGTTGTTACATTAGGATATTATGGAGATCATGTTCAAAAATTTCTTGAAGAAAACTATCCAGACAGAAAATTTGAATTTGTAACAATTGACAATTATGCAGGGGAAGGAAGTAGTTTGGGATACTCAATGTTGCAGACAAAAGATAATTTACAGTGCCCATTTGTTTTTCATGCATGCGACACAATAGTTGTAGAAAAAATTCCAGCGCCTGACCAAAACTGGATAGCTGGGTATGTAGCAGATAAGGATACTACTGATTTACAATGGGAGCAATACAGAACTCATAAAGTAGAAGAAGGGAAAGTTTTGCGTCTTAACGACAAAGGAGATCCAGATTTTGAGTCTATACATATAGGGCTTACGGGAGTTAAGGACTACGCGGATTTCTGGAGCACTCTTGAGAGCTTATATAACAGTGATCCTAGTAGCTCTGGCTGGTCTGATGTTCATGTTGTTAATACAATGATACAAAATGGCAACAAATTTGAATGGATTCCGTACAAAGTCTGGCTTGATACAGGCAATATGGAAGCTCTAAAAAAGGCAGGGGATTATTTGGCTAATAATTAATAAAGAAATAAAAACATGGAAATTATAAAACGAGACAAAAGTGTAATTACTGGAAAAGAAAATCTTGAGCACTTGCAGACTCTTAAAAATTTCCCTGTTTTTTTTGGTTGTACTGATGAACCAGCTGAAGATGACATTTTTGCTGACATGAAATGGGCGATTGACCCTGAGACAGGCGTTATCCAGCTTACAGAACTAATTCCCTTAGAAATTCTTTACAAAGAACAGCACGTTGATGGGTGTGGGGCAACATGGATGAAGCAATATGAAAGCTTTGCTTCGTATATTGCCGAAAAAAACCCAAACTCTGTTTTGGAAATTGGCGGAGGACAGGGAACTTTGGCAGAACTCGTAACTCAGAAACTTCCAAATGCGGAATGGGCAATAATTGAACCGAACCCGACACACAAGGGAAGCGATCAAATAAAAATTATTAAAGGGTTTTTTGATGAGAACTTCAAATATGACAAGGAGATTAATATAGTTGTTTTTTCTCATGTCTGGGAACATGCTTATGATCCGCGTCTTTTTATTGAACATATCGCCAGTTTTTTAAAGCCGGGAGGGAAATTAATTTTTGCTTATCCTGATTTGAAGTTATGGCTTGAGAAGAAATATACAAATGCAATCAATTTTGAACACACAATGCTTTTGACGGATCATCATGTTGAGTATTTATTAAGACAATATGGTTTTCGCCTTGTTGATAAAAGACCATATGAAGACAATAGCTTTTTCTATACCGCAGAGAAGGTTGATGAAAAATTAGACGATGCTCCTATAGAAAATAAATATGAAGAATACAAAAAAATATTCATGGACTATGTTGAATATCACGAAAAAATGATCGCAGAGATAAATGATAAGGTTGAAAAGGCAGATACTCCAGTATATCTTTTTGGCGCTCACATCTTTTCGCAGCACTTGATTAGCTGTGGTTTGAAGATAGATAAAGTTGTTAGTATATTGGATAATAGTCCAACTAAACAAGGGAAGCGTCTTTACGGAACGAATCTTATAACAGAATCACCAAAAATATTAGCTGACAAGAGTATCGTAAACGTAATTCTCAAAGCAGGTGTACATAACGAAGAAATCAAAAAAGATATTCTAGAGAATATCAATGATCAGGTAGTATTTTGGTAATTTAAATTTAATCTACATTTATAGTCTTCTTGAACGGCTAAGCGCTCAAAGCGTTTAGCCGTTCATTTCGTTAGACATTTACCTCTTTTTATGATAAATTATTACAATATTGCTATGGAAGACAACAAAAAAATAAGTATTTCTATTTGTATGATAATTAAAAACGAGGAAGACGCGCTTCCTGGTTTCCTTAAGAATATCGTCGGTCTCGCTGATGAGGTTGTTATTGTTGATACGGGGTCTACTGACAAGAGTCTGGATATAGTTGAAAACATAGGGATAAAAAAGTATAATCTTCCAATTAAAATATCTCACTATAGTCAGCCTGGGCCATTTCATTATGTAAAAGCAAAAAATTATGCTCTTGGTAAGGGTGCAATGGGCTACATATTATTTTTGGACGCTGATGAAAGAATGAGTGACGATTTTAAAGAAAGCCTTCAAGAATTTCTCAAAAAAGAAAAACCAATGGTTGCGACAGTAAGGCGTGTTGATGAGCCGTTAACAAATTTAATTGCAACAAAAGATGTTAGAATATTTAAAAATGGACACAATATTTTTTACGAAGTAGATGAAAGCAACAGAATACATCATCAGCTTGTAACAGAATATGAAATAAAAAAATACCATCCTGTTCTTTGGCATTGTCGGAGACAGAACCACTGGATTCATAAGCCTCAATACATGTTGTCGCAATTAAGTTTAGACATTTATTCCACACCGAAAACGAGAAGTTTCTTTGGTCATCTTCTTAGGGGGTTGTGGCTATGGCAATGGAAAACAAGAAAAGACCTTTTTACTGAAGGGGTGCGGAAAAATGGAAGGATTGGTTACAAATTTGCTTTCATGAGGGGAATGTACATGTTTTTGACACAATTTTTTGTTGGGTTAAAGCCAAGGGAAGGATATAAATATTGGGAAGATCCAAAGCATAGAAAATGGAATGATGAATAATAAAAAAATAATTCTAATAAATCGGCCCCTAGTTAGAGTTAGGGGATTAAAGGTGCCATCGCGAAAATGGCAACCACTTGAACTAGCGTACGTCGCTGCTATTTTGGAAAAAGAAAATATAGAATGCAAAATAGTTGACGCAAGAGTTTTGAATTTAAGCGTTGATGATGTAATTAGGGAAGTTAAGAATTTTCAGCCGGACTTAGTGGTATTTGCCAGCGATCCGTTTGATTTTTATCAGTGCCCTAATCCTAATTGGCAAACTTTAAGAGACACAATAACAGGGATCAAAAAAATAACAGACACAAAAATTGTGTCTTTTGGTCCACAAATGAATCTTTTTGATAAAAAATTAATGACCGAGCTTAAAATAGATTTTGCCATAAAAGGTGACAATCCTCTGTTGACAGCCGAAGTTGCTCTTGATGTTTTAAGAGAAGGGAAGTCTACTAGAGAGGGAATTAGTTATTTTGATGATCGAGGCACTTTCGTTTCTGGTAAAGTAAAGCACTTGATGGATTTAAATCTTTTGCCTGTTCCAGCTTACCATTTATTACCAATGGAGCGTTATACGGGCCTGTGGGACTTCCCAGGAGGCACTTTTAGTGTGATTATTGCCTCACGAGGTTGCCCCTTTCATTGCAGGTTTTGTTATAAAGGGATGATTGGAGACAAGGTGCGCATGCGAAGCGTGGATCAAGTCATGGAAGAAATTAAAACACTGGTCAACAGTTTTAATATTAAATCAATATTTTTTTTCGACGAAATTTTTACTTTTGATCGTGGTCGGATTATTGAACTATGCCAAAGGATTATTAATGCTGGATATGATATCAAGTGGGGTTGCCAGAGCCGAATAGATTTTATTGATAAGGAAATGTTAGATATAATGTATAAGGCTGGTTGTCGCTATATGTCTTATGGTATTGAGACTGGAAGTCAGCGTATTTCCAAGTTGGCCAATAAACAAATAGACTTGAATCAAGCAGGAGAAATAATTCAATTAACTAGAGAATCTGGCATTTACCCTCATACTAATATTTTGTATGGATTTCCCCAAGAAACAAAAAAAGATTTTAGGGAAAGTATAGAATTTCTAAAGAAGTATGGTGATGAGGACAACATGCCCGCCAAGATCAATTTTTTTGTAGGCTCTCCTTATTACGATGAATATTTGGCAGGTGTGGACCATCGTGAAGCTGTGGTAATTTCTCAAAAATTAACTTTATCAAAAATGAAGCCGACTGATGCAGAGAGAGGTTTGGCGCGGTGGATGCTTTATTGTCATTGGAAGAAGAGGGAGTTTAACTTAACTTTTCTTTATTTCATAGCAAAATTTTTGTTTCCAGGGTTGATTATCAAGGTCAAAGAAATAAGGGGCAAGCATTTTGATTCAGTTTAAATAAAATAATTAATGAAAATCCTTTTTTTATCAGATGGTTTCCCTCCGCATATTCGTGGCGGAGCTGAAGTTGCCTCTTTTAATTTAGCGCAAGGCCTTAGAGAAAAAGGCCATTCTGTTTTTGTTATAACTGCCACGGAAGATAAAGATAAAGTCGGGGAGTCAGAATACAAAGGTCTTAAACTTTTTACACTCTATTCAAAGTACCATCCGTTTTTCTCTTCGTATTTTAGTTTGTATAACCCACAGACTGTAGGTAAAATTAAAAAGATTATTAAGAAAATTTCACCAGATATCGTTCACGCGCAAAATATTCATCACGACATTTCTTTCTACTCTCTTAAGATGGCCAAAAAACATTCGAAAGGTGTTTTTCTTACAGCCAATGATACTATGCTTTTTTCGTATGGTAAATACGATGGTTTTATAGACAAAAAGGACCTTTCTGTTCAGTGTAATTTTAATTATAAAGTTAACATGTGGAAGCAGTTTAAGATTGCTGGTAAAAGATACAACCCGTTTAAAAATATAATGATAAGGCATTATCTAAAATATGTAGATAAAATTTTTACCATAACCAATGTTCTTAAAAAAGCTTTAGCGGATAACAAAATAACTAATGTTGAGACAATCCATTATGGCACGGATATGAAGCCATTTGTTGTCATGGAAGATATTGAAAAATTCAAAAATAAGTATAATCTCGAAAACAAGAAAATAATATTTTTTGGCGGAAGATTAGGAGAACTTAAGGGTGGGGCAATGGCAGTAAGGATATTAAAATACATTGTCACAAAAGTACCCAATGCGATTATTTTAATTGCTGGGACGGGAAGTGACTATGGAGAGTATATGAAACACATAGCCAAAGATCTTGGTATAGAAAATCACCTTATTTTTACAGGGTGGATCAATAGGACAGAAATGAGTGTGGCATATGCTAGCTGTGATGTTTGTATTACTCCTTCACTTTATTTTGATGCTTTTAATCTCTTTAATCTTGAGGCAATGGCTACCGGGAAACCCATTGTTGGCACTTGTTTTGGTGGCACACCAGAAGTTATTGAAGATGGTGCAACAGGATATGTTGTGAACCCGTTTAACATAAATATGATGGGGGATAAAATAATTGGTCTTTTGCAGGACGAAAACAAAGCCAATAAATTTGGAGAAAACGGGAGAAAAAGAGCCATAGAGAAATTTAATATGAGCTTGCAAGTATCAAAAACACTTGATTGGTATAACAAAGTTGTGAATTAAAAAGTTTAAGTTTGGGTTATAGTTTCTCTTCTTAACTCCTCTCTTTTTATAGAATTCCAGATAAAAAAACTTACCAAAAGAACAGACAGCGATGACAATAGCTTTGCAATTATAATTCCAGACACTCCAAGGTTTTTAACTAGCAAAAAGCCGAAGATAATAAAAACAAAGCTTGGTATGGTCCACCAATAAAGTGATTTTTTTGGTGTAAGAGTTAGTTTTGATGTTAATGCTGGGCCGAAGATATTCATCGGAAGGGAAAGAGCCACAGATAATGAAAACAATTGTGTAAAAAACACTGAATCTAAATATTTTGGGAAAAATATTTTATATATCAAAGGAGCAAATAGTGTATATACTAAAGCAATAACAGCTCCAGCAAAAAAGAGAGCAATAATTCTTTTTTTTAATAGCGTGTTTATTTCTTTTGTTGTTTTTTGTGCAAGTTTCGGTGTGGCCAACATGGGAACATTTTTTAACACTCCTTTTATTTGCAGAATTGGTGCTAGTGCAAATGAGTATATTGCGAGCTCAATAGGTCCAAGATAGTGGAATATTAAGAGACCATCAAGAGATGTCGTAATAGTTGCTATAATGTCAATAAGACTTGAATGTTTCCCATAAGAAATTGTTTCTGGGTCAATTTCTTTATTTGGAGGGAATTTTTTAATAGTTTTCTTTAAAAAAACAAAACGAAGGATTGTCCAAGAAGCAAAATATACAAATAGTATTAAAAATAAATTTTTTGTCAAAAATAAAACAAGGATTAAAAGTGAAACGGCAATTATCTGGCTGATCATTTTGTATTTTGACAAAAGGTCAAAACGTTTCTTTCCTTGCAAAAAAGAATTATAAATAACAAGAGTGTTAAAAAATGGCAAAAAGGTAGCAATAAGAAAAAAAGAAAATGCTAGAGTGAGATTGTTATTAAAATAGTAATATCCACCAAGGCCAAGACTTGATAAAGTAGACAATAACCCCCAGCTTATTTTTGACTTAATGGCTGGCAGGAAAGAACCTTCATATCCTCTGGCTACTGCGTGCATAACGGCTGAATCCATTCCGCTCAAACTTAAAATTGACAAAACACCGGCCATAGATAGAACATATTTATACGTTCCATATACTTCTTTCGGGATTAGATTAGCAAAAACTATTGCTGACAAAAAAATACCTGCAGATGAAACAAAATTTCCTGCAGTGAGCCAAAAACTACCCTTCATAAAATACACCATATCAGTTTTGGTGTACTTTTCACTCCACTTAAGAACGTTATACGTTTTATTTTTTATTTTTTGAAGAGATAACATTATATATTTTATTTTCCCGTTCGGCTTAAAATAACCATGATTGTTTTAAGTAAAATTATTATGTCTAGCAATAAAGAGCGGTTTTTAATGTAATAAAGATCATACTGAAGTTTTTTTTGTGCATCTCTCGCAGATGCATCACCAAAATTGATTTGGCTCCAGCCAGTTAATCCCGGCTTTACTAAGTGTCTCATAGAATAGTGAGGTACAATTTTTGTTAGTTCTTGCACAAAATTTGGGCGTTCGGGCCTTGGTCCTACAAAGGACATATTCCCTTGAAGAATATTCCAAACTTGAGGAATTTCATCAATTCTTATTTTTCTTAGAATCCTTCCAACAAAAGTGATTCTTGCGTCTTTTTCTTCGGGCTTTGACCATCCACTTTTTTCTTTCTCGGCATCTATGATCATTGATCGAAATTTTATCAAATCAAAAATTTTTCCATTTTTGCCCATACGTTTTTGGCGATAAAAAATAGGTCCTTTGTCTGTTATCTTTATTGCAAAAGCCACAAAAGGTAGAGCCAAAATGAAAATAACAAAAATTATTAAACCAAAAAGAACATCCAGTATTCGTTTAAATTTTTCAAAATCTTGTTTGTTCAATTCCATTAAGTTTTCTAAAAACCATGTTTCGCTGACAAGAGATACAGGGATTTTCCCAGTAGTTGATTCATAAAATTTGTCAAAACTTATTATTGTTTTTCCAGAAAGTGTCATTTTATACAATAGCTGAAT
>JAAOYK010000011.1 GCA_018221305.1 Candidatus Pacearchaeota archaeon | reverse complement strand
GAAGGGTCTCGTGGGCTCGGAGATGTGTATAAGAGACAGCCTGATAACCTTGACAGCATCCAATCTTACTGTAATTGGGATAGGGACAGCTGCTTCAAGTAACTCAACAACAACATCTTCCTTAGTCTTGTCAATCCTAGTGACTTTGGCCTGCTCCCTTTTAAAAGGCCCTGAAATTATCTCAACAATATCATTCTTCTGAATATTAACTTCAATTTTAACCTGCTCAAGCATATGCTCAATTTCTTTATATTCAACAGGTTTTGACAATATTCCCCTTGCATAAGGAACATTAAATGCAGCTTGTTCAGCGTCAGTTTTTGTTCCAGCTTCTACGAAAATATAGCCCCTCATCCCGTGGGGCCTGATAACTGAAAAGACCTCTAACTTTTTTCGAGAAGCATTACTGGTAACAAAATCCATTACTTGATCCTCACGATTTGCAGTTGTCCTCAACGCAAATATTGTTGTATTTTCTTCTTCTGACATTTTTTATGTATTAAAAATTAAAATTTTCAGCATTGAAATTGTAAATCCCACCATTCCGATAATTATCATCCCTAATCCAGACATTTTAACAATAGTTGTATACTCTGTCTTGTCAGGTTTTTTTGTGACTTTTAAAACTCTTATACTTTCCTGAATAAATCTTCTAAATTTAAACAATAAAGAATTTTCATCCATTTTAATCTATGAACTCAATACCTAACTCAGTCTCAATCTCCTTATTTCTTTGATCACCCTCTTTTATACCCCCTTCCAGTATTTGGGATGATTTTACACCAGTAACTATCAGCATAGTCCTTATTGTCTTGTCCATATCCTTTGAAATCTGAGCTCCCCATATCACACGTGCATCCTCATTTAATCTTTCTGAAACAGTCTCAACAACCTTCCTTGCTTCATCCAATGTCATATCTTCTCCACCAACAACATTAATCAAAGCGCCATTGGCTCCTCCAATGTCAACATCAAGTAAGGGATTTGTAATTGCCTTTTCAACAGCTTCAACAGCTCTGTTTTCAGTATCACTTTCTCCAACACCGATCAATGCAACTCCCCCTCCCTTCATAACAGCCCTTATATCAGCAAAATCCAGATTTACCAGGCCAGCTTTAGTGACAAGTTCTGCAATGCCCTTAACTGAATTTGTTAAAATCTCATCAGCAACCTTAAATGCAGTATGTAAAGGTAAATCAGGTGCCAACTCCAATAATTTATCATTTGGAATGACAATCAGTGTATCGACAAATTGTTGCAGTTTCTCAAGGCCAATAACAGCATTTTCATATCTTCTTTGGCCTTCCATCGCAAATGGTATTGTTACAATACCAACTGTCAAGCAACCAACTTTTTTAGCAATCTCAGCAATTACTGGTGCTGAACCAGTTCCAGTCCCACCACCTAAACCGCATGTTATAAAAACCATATCTGCGCTGTGCAATGATTTCTTAAAATCAGCCTCATTCTCTTTAGCAGCTTCCTCCCCTAAACGAGGTTCAGAACCTGCTCCAAGGCCTTTTGTCACATCCTTTCCAATCAATATTTTTTTATTTGATGTTGTATACAATAAATCTTGAGCATCAGTATTAACAGCAATTGTTTCAATACCTACAATACCTACTTCGGAAATTCGGTTTATTGTGTTATTGCCTCCACCACCAGTCCCAATAACCTTAATAGTCGCTTTTTGTTTTGAAATATATTGCTCAAGTTCAGCATCAATATTCTGAGCTGGTTCTTCTGGTTGAGAAAAACTTTCTTGTGCTGGAGCTTCGTTAATTTCCAATTTTACCTACCCCTCATATTTATATTTCAAAAGCTACTTTTATTTAAAAATCTACTAATATTTAAATTTATTTATTTTTTTCTTCCCCAATAGTGAATTCAACATTTTTTACGTTGGGGATCAGCTCTTTAATTTTTGCACTCAACCGTTCACTCACTTCATTTGGAATTTCTTTTTTGAAATTTACCTTAGCGATATCATTTTCAATTTTAACATCAAAATCCTTAATTCCTAAACTTATTTGGATATATCCTTGGACCTTTTCCTGATCATCTGTAACTATCTTATTTATTTTAATTTCATAAGCAATATCTTTTCCACCAAGTGGATGGTTAAAGTCAACCATTGTTCTTCCACCAGATACAGTCTTGATAACACCCATAACACCATCAATATTTAACTGCAATCCCGGCATTGGAGTAATCTTCTGTTGCTTAAACTTTGAAGTCGGAATTAATTGTATAAGTTTAGGATCTTTCTTTCCAAATCCCTTCTCTGCATCTAATTCAATGGTATATTCTTTTCCTGCTTCTTTATCAATTAACTCTTCTTCCAAACCTTTCAAAATCTGGCCTTCCCCTAAACATATTATGACTGGACCATAAGATATATTCTGATCAGATAGATTATTATCCTTAGCAAGCTTTTCATCTGTAGTGTCAAAAATAATATTGTCTTCCTTAATCTTGCCAGTATATTCAATTTCTAAAAAGTCTTTGTTTTTTATATTCATTTTTTTTAAAACAGAGGCTTGAAAAATCAAATATTTTTCATTGTCTTTGTCTTTAATTTTCATTTTTTAAAATAAAGACTTGAAAAATCGAAGATTTTTCATTGTTTTTTATCTTCATTGTTTTTAACTCTCCTTACCTCTTAACCTTGATTAAGTTTAAAGAGAATTAATATACTTAGCAACCTCAGGTTATTTATAAAGGTTTTTATTTTACGAAGTAAAATTAAAACCCACGAACGAAGTGACACAAGTTTTTGTTTTTTTAAACAAAAAGTTAGGAACGTAGTGACACAAGTTTTTGTTTTTTTAAATAAAAAACTTGAAACATAGTAAACTTTAAAAAATTAAAATAATAGAAAAATTTATATTAAGGGTCAAAATGATTATTAGAATATGGTGAATATAAAAAAAGGAGATTATTTGAAAATTCTTTTGTTAGTTCTCTTTTTTTCTTTATCTCTAGGTTGTTCAATGTGGCTTAAATGCAGGAATTTTTGCATAAATTTATACACTAATAATTATAGTTTTATAGCTGAAAGTGCAATAGCATATTCAAAAAAAATATTAGTAATCTTTTTTCTTTATCTTTTTTTTAAACTAATAAAAATCATTATTATTGATAGCATTCTAAAAAAAATACTTCAAAAATTAGAATTAAAAAACAAGTTTTATGGCTTTTCAAAGTTGATAGGATTCGGATTATGGACTGTATTTGTCCTAATATCCCTTTCAATCTTAATTAGTAACGTCACCGCATTAATCGCATCTTTAGGATTGGTTGGGTTTGGCTTGACTTTTGCACTGCAAAAACCCATTTTAAATTTTGTCGGTTGGCTTGTATTAATATTTAAGCGCATTTACTCCGAAGGTGATAGGATCCGGATTGGATCAATCTCAGGTGATGTTAAAGAAATCCAGGTAATGAATACAGTTTTAGACGGATTATTGGAAAATTCAAATCTGCTTAGCGGAAAGATTGTAACATTCCCCAACGAACTTGTACTTACTTCTGATGTGGAAAATTATACTAAGGAGAGCAATTATATCAGGGAGGAATTATCAATTTCTATCACTTTTGAAAGCAATTACCACAAGGCAGTAAAGCTGCTTAAAGAGATTATTACAGTGCATGTTAGAAAAAACAAAGAAAAATACATTAAAAAGGTTGCCAAAAAGACAAATGAGGTAAATGTATTTATCAACAAAATGCTTAAATCCAAGGGTAAAACAAAAAAACAACAGGTAGAAAATGATATCGAAGCTGAAAGGCTTAAGAAAGAGAAGGAACAGATGGAAAACGAATTAAAAGATATTGATAAAGAATTTATTCCAAAAATTAGAGTAGAGCTTTTAGATTCCTCCATACAGTTAATAGCACAATTTTTAACACCTTACAATCACATCAAAAAAAATAGGACTGAAATAAATTTAGCTTTCTTGGATGCGATCAGAAAAGAGAAAGATATTGAGATTGCATACCCCCACATGCAGGTTATTCAAGATGGAAAAAAGTAGTTTAATTATAAAATGAAAACTTATTTTGCAGTTACAGGAATTTTAATAAATGATGGAAATATCTTGATACTTAGAAAAGCAATGGATGACCGGAATTATCCTGGCAAGTGGAGCTTTTGTTCTGGATTTGTAAAGGAATTTGAGTCAGCAGAGGATAATGTCTTGAGGGAAATAAAAGAAGAGACTGGATTAAAAGGAAAAATTTTGAAAAAAGGAAAAATTGTGGAAACAGTCGATAAAAAAATAGGAAAGATTTGGGTTATTATTCCATTCTTATGTGAAGTTGACTCAAGGGAAGTAAAGCTTTGTCATGAAAACATGGATTTTAAATGGATAAAACCAGAAGAGTTTAAAAACTATGACTCAGTACCTGGCTTAGAGAAAGATTTAAAAAGTTTTGATTTAATTTAAACATGTCAGAATTTCCTATCAAGTTTATGACTTGGTACTGGTAAATTACCCTGCAAATATAGGAAATTCTGAGCATGATCAAAAATTAGAGGTTTTTGACAAAATGGAAAAAATAATCATTGGAAGCGATCATGGTGGATTTAAGCTAAAAGAAAAAATAAAAGGCTATCTGAAAGAATTAGGCTACGACAATGAGGATATGGGGCCTTTCAATGATGAAAGCAGCGATTATCCAGATTATGCAAAAAAAGTTGCAAAAAAAGTAGCCAGTGAAAAAGGCAAGGGAATTCTGATCTGTGGTACCGGAATGGGAATGTGCATGGCTGCCAATAAGGTCAATGGTATAAGGGCAGCATTAGCTTATGATGAGTATACAGCCAAAATGTCCAGAGAACACAATAACAGCAATATTTTATGTTTGGGGGAAAGATCCTTAAAAGAAGAGATGGCAATGAAAATAGTAAAGATATGGCTTAAAACTCCTTTCAGTAAAGAAGAAAGGCACCATAAAAGAGTCGATAAAATTATGGATTTGGAATAAAATGTATTCCTTAAATTATTTTCTTACAAGCCTAATCTCATTTTCAGGATTAATTTTTGGGGTAATTCTTGTAAAAACTGCACCTGAAGAGCAAAAGCCAGGAAAAAAATATTTTATTTTTCTGCAAAATATCATCTTAATAATTGCTGTTTTTTTCTATTTATTTTTTATTAATTTTAACCAGTTGATATCAATTATGATAATCTTAAGTCTTTTATTTTTCCTTTTTAAATTTAAGATTAAAAATGATTTTAAGAAATCAGCATATATCTATTTTATTTTAGCATTAATTTTCTTCTTTAGTTATAAAATATTAAATTTATTTTTAATTCAAAGTATTTTAATATTCTTTTTCGGTATGCTTACTGGTTCCCTGTTATTTAACAAATTAAAAAAGAATTATATTAAATTGGTTTTTTCGAATATTATTTTTTTGATTACTTCTTTATTGTTACCACTTTACCCTTCTTATTTTTAGATAATAAGCAGCGTGGTTTATTGATATGTGCAAAAAGAAACTGATTATTAAGATAGTGATTATCTTCATAAGATCCAGCTGGTAAATCGGATAAACAAATATCATGGCTCCAATAACAAAATCAATCTGATCCCAGGGAATAAAAGGTTTTCCTGGTTTTAATCTTAACCTTCTTTTAAAGAAACTCTCTAATAGATCACCGAGTACAACTCCACTCCCTAATAAAAAACCAAGTAATAACCAGTCAGAATAATCAACTAATGACATTAATCTGAAAAATTCAACATCATACAGCAAATATTGAACAAACGCAGTAATGATTGCATATATAACTCCAAAGATCAGTCCCCTGAATGTTTTATGCCTTCCAAATATTGTTTCATGGTCAATTTTTGTGTTAAAGTCAACAGGGATCTTTAATTCCTTAAAATGATCTTTGGTCAGAACAGGAGCCATATTAGCAAGATAAGCTGGCAGCATGAAATAGAAGCATTTGAATATGAAAATTAAAAAATCCATTTTACAATTTTACATTTTTGACTTATATATAAATTTTACT
>JAAOYK010000010.1 GCA_018221305.1 Candidatus Pacearchaeota archaeon | reverse complement strand
GAGGGATTGCTGGCATGGTAGAGCAAGGATATTATATACCTGATGGTTGTATTGATGATACTCGTCTTGCTGAAAGGATTTGTGCAAATAATCAACTTTCTTCTGAAGTATATTCTTGTCCTTCTAAATGTAATAATACTAAGGGTGCTTGTAATTAGGACTCTTTTTTAAGCAACCAATAGATTTTAAAAAGTACTTTTGTTATAATATTTCAGGCATAATTTATGCATGTTTTGGGTGATTTTTTTGATAATATGAGGGTGAAGATGTGTAGAAAATGAAACAAGAACAAAAATTAAAGATTGATCTAGATAAAGAAAACATGCCGCAGCATGTTGGGATAATTCTTGATGGTAATCGTAGGTTTGCTAAGAAACTTATGTTAGAGCCCTGGAAAGGGCACGAGTTAGGGGCTGATAAGATAAAACAGGTCTTTGAGTGGGTAAAAGATATAGGGGTTAAAGAATTAACACTTTATTGTTTTTCTTTGGAAAATTTTGATAGGCCAAAACGGGAATTTGATTTTTTGATAAAAACCTTTAAGAAAGAGTTTAAACGATTAAAAAAAGATTCACAAGTGCATGAAGAAAAGATTAAAATAAAATTTGTAGGGCAAATTGAGTTGTTTGATCAAGAATTACAAGAATCTATTAAAGATGTAGAAAATGCAACAAAGAATTATGATAATTATACTGTTAATTTTGCGCTTGCTTATGGGGGGAGGCAAGAGATTATACATGCTATAAAAGAATTATCTGAAAGTGGGGACGCAATTACTGAAGAGAATTTGAAAAAAAGGTTATGGCTTACTAGTGATCCTGATTTAATAATTCGAACTGGTGGGGATAGACGGACTAGTAATTTTTTGCCATGGCAGTCAGTATATTCTGAATGGATCTTTTTGGATAAAACTTGGCCAGAGTTTGAGTATGAAGATTGGGTGAATTGTATAAATGATTTTATGGAAAGAGAACGGAGGTTTGGGAAATGAAATTAGGAGTTTTGTTTAGTGGAGGAAAAGATAGTACTTTGGCAGCATATCTGGCTAAAAATAATGGACATGAGCTTGCATGTTTGATTACTATTAAAAGTGAAAATTTGGAAAGTTATATGTTTCATACGCCTTCAATTGATAAGGTGGAAGCGCAGGCAGAAGTTATGAATATTCCTTTAATTGTTGGAAAAACTAAAGGTGAAAAAGAAGAAGAGTTAATTGATCTTGAGAATGCTATTAAGCAAGCAATAACTGAATATAAGATTGAAGGGGTAATTACTGGTGCTGTTGGAAGTGTGTATCAAGAATCGCGTATTAGCAACATTTGTAATAAACTTGGGATTAAATGTGTTAATCCATTATGGCAAAAGGATCAATTTGAAGTTTTAAACGAATTAATTAAAAATAAGTTTGAAGTAATAATTGTTGGAGTTTTTGCGTATCCATTGACTAATGAATGGTTAGGACGAGTTATTGATGAGAAGTTTGTTAGTGATGTAAAAACGCTTCATGAAAAGTATAAAATACATGTTGCAGGAGAAGGTGGTGAGTTTGAAAGTTTTGTGCTTAATTGTCCACTTTTTGAAAAAAGGTTAGAAGTAAAAAGTTATACTGACCTTGGCGAAAAAAATAGTTGGCGACGGGAAATTGAAGTTGAATAATATTTTTGCTTGATAAGAAGGTTTAATAACAATCTTTACTAATTTAGACTAATAGAAATTTAAAAAAAAGAGATAAAAATGAAACAATGAAACAGTCACAATTTTTTAGGAAAAAGCTTGATAATGGGATCACTGTTATTTTTGAAAAACGTGATGTGCCTGTTGTTGCTGTAGCAACAAGTGTTAAGTTTGGGGCACAATATGAAAGTGAGAAGATTAAAGGAATAAGCCATTTTATTGAACATTTAGTGTTTAAAGGTACAAAAAATAGAACGGTTACTGAGATTGCACAAGAAGCTGAAAGTAAGGGTGGGATAATTAATGCGTTCACGTCTGAAGAAGTTACTAGTTATTGGAATAAGGTTCCAAGTAAACATTTTAGTTTAGGTGCAGACATTTCCCGTGATTTAGTGCTTAATCCGCTATTTGAAAAAGAGCCACTTGAAAGAGAGAGAAAAGTTATTTTAGAAGAAATTAAAATGTATCATGATAACCCTTCAACTCATGTTTTGGAAAAAATTAAAGAATTACTTTATAATAATCCTTTTAATTTATCAATTGCTGGAACGCATGATACTGTTGCAGGGTTAACTCATGATGACGTGGTAAGGTTACATAAAAAGATTTATACATCTAATCAGATGATTTTTAGTGTTGTTGGTAAAGCGTCTTGGTCTGAAGTTTTAGCTGAAGCCAAAAAATTTCCAAAAACAAGAAGTGTAATTCATGATATTCCTATTGGATTTAGAAATGGTGAACAAATAGAAAAACGTAAGGGTATTGACCAGGCGCATGAAGTTATCGGATTTCATATGCCAAAACTCAACGACAAAAATAGGTACGCTGCAGAAATTTTTGATAGTATCTTAGGTGGGGGTATGAGTAGTAGGCTTTTTCAGGAAATTAGAGAAAAACGAGGGCTTTGTTATGCTATAAAGAGTCATTTAGAACAGTCAAAAGATTATTCATATGAAATGATTTATTCCGGGACAATGCCTGAAAATGTTAAAAAGATTAAAGATCTTGTTTTAATTGAGGTCAAGAAAATTAATCATTTGACTCAGAGTGATCTAACTGAGGCAAAAGAAAGATTAATTGGTCTTAGGCAGATAACAAAGGAAAAGTGTGATTCTACAATGATTGAATTATTGCAAGAGGAGCTTGGCGGGGATGCTAAAGCATATTATGATTATGAAAATAGAATTAATGCTGTTAAATTGAAAGCTGTCCAGGATGTTAGTAAATTGAAAGGTTATAGTTTTGCTGCATTAGTTCCTGGATAATAAAATTATTTAAACAAACATTTATTCTTATTTGTATGCAAATTACTAAGATTAAACTTGTAAACTCTATGGGTAAAACTAAAGGGTGTGAATTAGCTCCGGATTTAGTTATTGATGAGTTGCGTCGTATTGGGCATAATGAAAAAGGTACACGAATAGATTTTGATCAGTTAAATATACGAGAAATTGGTTTTGATATGAATAATTTAGAAGAAGCGTTATTTAACATACAAAGAGATTCTAGGACGAGTTTTGAAAAACATTTCAAAAACTTGTTTATTGGGGGAGATCATAATATTAGTTATTCTGTATGTAAGTCATTTCTGAAGACTGAGAAAAATCCGCTCATTTTAATCTTTGATGCACATGCTGATTGTATGCAAGCTGGTAAAGAGCCTACTCATGAGGAATGGTTAAGAAAGTTGCTTGAAGAAGAGCATTTAGGGTCTAGTAATATTGTAATGATATCAACAAGAAATATTTGGAAAGAAGAGGTGGAGTTTATCCGTCGTAATAAAATAACCATCATTTCAATGGATGTTCTTCAAGAAGATTTGCATGGGGTTTGTGACATGTTAATGGAACGTGCTAGGTCTTCTAGCGGGTTTTATGTAAGTATTGATATTGATTGTTTAGATCCTGCTTTTGCTCCAGGAACTGGTTATATTGAGCCTGGAGGGCTTAGCAGTAGAGAACTTATCTATATGCTAAAAAGGTTAGTAATGCTTGACAATTTTAGAGGGGCTGATATTGTTGAAATAAATCCGAAAAAAGATATCAATAATATGACTGTTCGGCTTGGTGCTAAACTACTTAGTGAGATGGTTTAAGATGGGGGATTATCAGGGTATTACTGGTAAAAAAAGTAATTTGATTTCAATCATATTTTTTATTTTAGGATTAATCGGGGCAGTTGGTTTTAGAATTGTTTTGTTATTAAGTAAAATAAATTCTTTATATGCGAGCATTGCATGGTATCTTGCAATTGTCTCTTATTTATTTTTTTATAGTTATAGGTTGTATATCGAGGAGAGACGCAGAAAGATTATTGTTTCCAATCGATTGAGGAAAAAGGTTTCTGAAAACAGTTTGGATGAATTTGATAGGATGAAGCTTAAAGTTGTTTTAGATTCTATTTTGGTTTCAAAAGCTAAGTGGAATTTTTTTCTTTTATTGATTTTGTCTATAGCAATACTTTTAATACAGATTGTTATAGATATTTTATTGTAAAATGACTGACAAAAAATTAACACGATGTTTTGTAGCGCTTGACTTGCCTAGACGTGTTATTAACGAGATTAGAGAGATACAAAAATTATTGAAAAAAAGGATATCTTTTAATTGTAAATATACTGAACCAGAAAATTTGCATTTAACATTGAAGTTTCTTGGAGAAATTAGTGAAGAGCAAATAGATGAGGTTAAGAAAAGATTAAGTGAAATTACGATGAATGATTTTGAAGTAGGTTTAGGTAAGGTCGGGAGTTTTGAGAGTCGATTTAGTTATATTATTTGGGTAGAGCTTAATAATTCGTTTGTTCGTGAACTTCAAAAAAAGATTGATGATAAGCTTAAGAATTTGTTTCAGTCAGAGTTTCGGTTTATGGGACATATTACTATTGTTCGGGCAAGAAAGATGACTAATTCTAAAGAGTTAAAACAATATTTAAAGACAATAAAACCCCGAAAGCTTGGGATTAAAATTGATCGGTTCTTTTTGAAAAAGTCTGATTTAAAAGAAACAGGTCCAGAATACAGTGATTTGGAAGTTTATGAATTGAGTAATAAGCCTTGAATAAAAATATACTAAAGAAAGACTTTTTGGCTTTAAGTATCTACTGCTTTGTGTTTATTATTTTGTGCTGCAGATTTGTTTATATATCTAAAAATATTATATTTATTTTAATGGCAGATTCAGGCATAATTACTAAACAAGATTTTTTAGGAAGAGATGTTGTATCAATTGATGATTTTTCTACAAGTGAAATTGACTACATATTAGATCATGCAGAGAAAGTACAAAAGTGGCCTCAAGAGTTTGAAGGGTCTATGCAAGGTAAACAGATGATGCCGATGTTTTTTGAAAATAGTACACGTACTGCTACAAGTTTTCAGGTGGCAATGCATAATTTAAGTGGTTCTGTTGTTGATTTGGATTTAGAGAGAAGTTCTATCAAAAAGGGAGAAACTCTGCGAGATACAATAAAGATGATTAATGGTTATAAGCCTGATGTGATTGTTATTCGACATTCAAAAGACGGGTCTGCACGTTTTGTTGCTGATATTAGTCCTATTCCTGTTATGAATGCAGGAGATGGGAAAAATCAGCATCCAACTCAAACTTTGCTTGATTTGTATACTATTAAAGAAATTAAAGGAACTTTAGATAATGTTAAGATTGCAATAGCAGGGGACTTAAAGTATGGAAGAACACCTCATTCCTTAGCTTTGGCTTTAGCGAGATATGAGGGATGTGATATGAGTTTTGTGTCCCCAGAGTCTTTGTCTATGCCTAAGGACTTATTGGCTCGTTTGGATAAGCAAAATATTATGTATACTGAGTCTGGGTTAAATGATTTGGAAGAAGTTATTAATAATTGTGATATGGTTTATATGACTCGTGTTCAGCGAGAACGGTTTCCAGAAGGGCCTGAAGGAGAACATGAATATGATAGGGTCGCTAGTGAGTATTGCTTAAAGGAATCAATGCTTGAAAATGTTGGGGCTAGGTTTAAGATCTTGCATCCATTACCAAAAGTTTTTGAAATTGAAGATAGTGTTGATGATACTGATTATGCATATTATTTTAGACAGGCAGAAAATGGGGTTTATATAAGGATGGCTTTGCTTGATTTGGTTCTTGGAGGTTATGATGACTGATGATGAGAAAATTATAGGATATATTGAAAATGGTATTGTAATTGATCATATCCCTCAGGGTCGTGTATGGCAGATTGTGGAATTGTTGCATTTAAATGATCCAATGAGGTATGAAGGCGGAATTTTTTCATTAGGGGATGGATATGAGAGTAGAAAAGTTGGTAAGAAAGGTATTTTAAAAGTTGAAGGGGTAAGCTTGCGTAAAAACGATATTGATTTAGTAGCTTTGGTTGCAAAAGAGGCAACAATTTCTGAGATTGAAAATGGGCGCATAAAGCAAAAATATGACGCCGAGATTCCTGAAGTTTTGGACGGTGTTGTTAATTGTCCTAACTTGAATTGTATAACAAATGATGAAACTCAGCGAGTTATGTCAAAAATTTATAGTGGGGATGATCTTTTTATGTGTCATTACTGTCGTAGCGAGTTTGGAGAAGATAAAATTAAATTTCTGGGTGGTAAATGATGCCTGCTCAAAGCAGGCATAAAGATTTTCTTCAAAAATTTGTAACATGTTACATTGAGCATGCGTTAACGCTTTCTGTTAAAGGATTAGAGGTTAATTTGTTTTATAGCACGTTAAATGATATTGTTGCAGATGAGCTTGATATAGATTCTGATCTGGCAAATTATCTTCATCATCCCTTTCATTGGGAGTTAATTAATAATGGTGGCCCCCTTGATTATGTGCAAGCAAGCAAGCCGGGTGATCTTAATTGTATTGTTTTGCAAGAAAGATATCATGGGCATGTGCTCCCAGAATTATCGCAGACATTGACAGATGCTGTTTTGAGTAAATATCTTGTTTTTTTAGATGGGCGTCTTTGCGTCTATAAGAAATCGAATAAATTTTGATTATTAATCTTTAATTATTTCTAAAAACTGTTTTGTTTTAGATTTTAAAATTGGTTCTAGGTCTTTTTCATTTGCATTAAATATGTCTTTTAAAGTTTTGAACTTTTTTAATAATTTTGATGCTGTTTGTGGTCCTATGTTTGGAAATGATTCTAAGATGTATTGTTTTTGCTCTTTGATTTTTTTTGGGATTCTTTGATGCAAGGTGAATGGTGTTGAAGGTTTTAGTTGTTGACGTGCCAGAGTTATTAAATATTTGGCAGTGTCTTGTTCATTTTGTGTAAAAATTATTGGTGTTTGAAAATTTGTTAAGATTGACAAGATAAATCCGCGGATAGCATTGGGATTAACATTTATTTCTGAATCATATAAATCAGATTCATCTGTTCCTTCGATAATTAGGAGTTGTTGTTTATATTTTTTCATTTGTTTTAATTGTTGAACTAGGCGTTTATTGAGCATTGATCCTATAAAATCACGAACAGTTTTTCGTTCAATAATCATTGGTCCTAAAAGATAGTCTCCGATTTTAAGAGGTTTAATGTCAAGACGAATTTGTTTTGATTCATGAAGATTTGCTAGAACAAGAGAGTTTTTTTCATGAATGTCGGCGATTATTAACGGGGTTTTTAATTTTTGTTTTGTTTTTCCCCGCTGTTTTTTACTTGAGAATATGTTATGGATCATAGGTTTGTTAGAATATTCATCTTTATATAGTATTTTATTTAGTTTTTTTTATGAGGGTCGCACTATACAATCAAATGTTTTCTATGAACGGACGTTCCTTATTCTCAAGCGTAACAGGACATCATAAGGTTCATTATCAATCAGATCCAGAATTGATTTATGCTAAAACTAATCTTACTGACACTCTTGATTTGATTGAATCTGTTGACGCAGATATTCAGGGTATTTGCGAAGTTCTTGGAAATCAGGAAGAACAATTGAATTATGCTTTGCAAGAAAAAGGTTATGAATGTTTTTTTGGTAAAGGGCATAAAACGAAACATAGCTCTTTAGATGTTAAAGTTGCTATTGCTTCAAAATTTAAAGGTTTTAAAAAACCTTCAGAAGATTTCCCTGTTTCTAATGAAAAGGGTGGCGGTGGCGGGTTTGTTCATTGTTATTTTCCAGAAATGAATTTGGATGTTTTAAACATTCATCTGGCTAGTCCTAGAAAGTTTAAACTTTATTCAGAAGAATTAGCATACCTTAGTGAGCGATTAAAGGGATTGGACAAAAATGTAATAATTATGGGGGATTTTAATAAAACTTTTCGAAAGCTTGAAAAAGGTAGGTGTTTTCATCGTAGAAATTTGGTCACAAATGAATTAAAAACTTTTTGTACGACCACGTTTTTGAATTTATTTTTTAATAAAGATTTTGATCATATTTTTGTACGAGGCTTGGAAGGTATTAATTGTGGTGTTGTTGAGGGGATGTCAGATCATAGGTTGATTTATGCAGATTTAAAATAATGTTTTTTGAGGCTTTTTTGCTTTTTCTTTATCAATACTAAATGGTTTGCCGTTATCTAAATTATTTTTTACATTTTCTATTGCTGTATACATTCGCTTTTCTTTAGCACGTGAGGCATAATAAAATATTTCGTCTAAAGTTCCTGTCGTCATTAAGATTGTGAGTTTTCCTTTCATTAACCTTGCAGTACGTCCTCGACGCTGTATTGACCTAATCGCGCTTGGGATTGGTTCATAAAAAATTACTGAGTTTACTTCCGGAATGTCAAGACCTTCTTCTGCTATTGATGTTGCACAGATAATGTTGATTTCTCCGCGTCTGAATTCATTCATTATTGATTGTTGTTCTTTTTGTGATAATCCTGAATCTGCCTTTTTTGCCTGTCCAACAAAAGTTTTTGGAATAATCCCGGGAATTGCTTTTAATGTGTCACAGATTTTAACTACAGTGTCACGGTATTGAGAAAAAATTATTGTCTTATTTTTGGGATCGTGTTTGATTGCGTCTTGAATTATTGTTTTTAATTCTAATAGTTTTGGATGTTCTAAGTCTTTGGCTAAGAGTTCGTTTAGTTTAATATTTGCTTTATTAAACTCTGGATTTTTCGCTATTTGTTTTGCAGCTTTTGATTTGTTTTGGATAGCTTGCCCGAAAATGTTTTGAATATATTTGTGCGAAGCGTGCAGGGTTTGAGTTTCTAAAAGTTCTATTAGGTGGGACAGTTTTATTGCTTGAGCACAAGCTGTTGCTCCTCCAAACAGGTTAAAATTTTTGTTTCCTGATTTTATTGAACGCATAATGATTCCTTGAGTTTCAAGCAAAGTTATTTTGTTAGCATTTTTGTAAAGTAATTTTCTTTTTTTTAGTTCTTCAACTTTACGTTCATACATCTTTCTTATGATGTCTGTTATTTCTTTAAATTCTTCTGGAAATTCTAGACGAATTATATTAAATTCTAATTCTTGTAAATACTCTTTGACGTCTACGCTATCTCGTGTCCTTAGTTCTATTGCTTCAATTCCTAAATTTTTTGCAATTGTTTCAATTGTTTTTTTGTCAGTCCCAGGGCTTGCTGTTAAACCTAAGACTCTGGGGTTATTTGCTTGTTCATGATAAACTTTTGCTACGTTCGTGTATGCGTAGTTTTTTAGGCAACGATGGCACTCATCTTCAATTAGTAAGGAAACATTATCTAGGCTGTATAAATTATTTTTCAGGTCATTGTTAATGCATTGTGGGGTGGAAAAAATGATGTCAGCGCGTTCCCATAACTCTTTTCTTTTTTTTGCATTTATTTTACCTGTGAATAATTCCATATGAGCAAAAAGTTGGGGCAGGTGTTTTTTAAAGTAATCTAAATGTTGTTCTGCTAAAGGGCGAGTCGGGGCAAGAAATAAGGCCTTGGATGCGGGTACGGCTTTTTGTCTGTTAATTGTAAGCATTAAAGCAATTAAGGTTTTTCCAATGCCTGTTGGTAAGACAACTAAACAGTTTTTGTTAATACAATTGTTATAAATATCTTCTTGATACTTTCTGGGTTTTATTGTAGTTAGAACTTTGTTGGGCATATTTTTATTAATGATTATTTATATGGATTAGAGAATTAAAGGTTTTATAGGTTTTATGCAAATTTTTTGAATCTGAGAATTTTGACTAATTTTGAAAACTTTCCTTTGAGAACTAATTTTGGTGCTACAATTAATACTGCTGCAGCTGCAGCAATTTTTCCAGTTTTTCTTGCAACTAACTTGTTTCTTTTACGCTTAACTTTTGATAATTCTTCTTTATAGTCTGCTTCGACAGATGTTGCCATACGTACTGCGTCTGAGAGTTCTTGCTGAATTTGTGTATAATTTATTTTAGGAACATAGTCTTTTATTTTACTTTCTGTCTCTGAAAAAGCGTGCACGATTTCACTTGCAGTGTAGGATACCTGGTCGTCTAAACCTATACTTTTTGTTTCTTCAAGAAGACCTATGCCTCGTTTTATTAGTTTTCGTCCCATTTCTGGGTTTGGATTTAATCTATTTTCCGAAGGGTTGTTTGTTTGGACAACTTCTTCTGGGTCAATGTAAACCATTGCTTCTTTGCTGCCTCTTGGGTCATAGCGTGAAGGTAAAGTAAATGTTTCACGATAACTTAAGAAATTAATTGCTCCACCATCGTCGACTGTTGTTGTAATGTGTGGGGAAAATGGGTCTCTACCTATGCAAGAGATTGCTGCTCCCCATTTGTGAAGTTCAGTTTCTAATTCTGAAATTCTATTGTTATAAGATTTAATTGTTGGTTTCATGACTAATTTATACAAGAATTTGATATTTATATGATTTTGTATGGTCTAAACGCTAAGAAGAATTTTAGAAAATTGATGCAATAAATAATGTTAGGCCTACAGGAAAACAAATGATTGCAAGAATTATCCAATTAATAACACTACCAAAAAATAGTTTCATGCCATCTAAATTGCCAATTGGAAGCAAATTCCAGGAGGCATAATATATTGAATATTTTGCAAGGTCTGGGTACTTGAAAATAAGTGATATTATTGATATGAAAATTAAGGACCAAAATCCCCAAAGTGCAGTGTAACCTGTATCTGACTCATTCATCTCAATTTTCCTGACGCGGCCACGTTTTCTTAAGACGCGTTTTTTTGGAAGATCTTGTGCATCGAACTGGATTAATCCTAATAATTTTACATAACCTAAGGTTATAAGGGCGACAAAAAATGGAACTATAAGGCCGATTGGGAATGGCTTTTTTAGTTGAGATCGTCGATACCAACCCCATCTTCTGAAATGTAATATTTTATGTTCAATTTTTATGCTGTACCTTGATGCGACCAAATTTTTTATTGTGACTGGTATTATGATTATTATGATTGCATAGATAAACCCTGGATGTTGTTGAAAAAAGCTTAAAGGGCCTGAGAATTTCGTGTTATTTGGACGGTCTGAGAACTCTATTATAAACCCTAGTAAGATTATTGCAATTATCAACCATGTAACTTCTTTTTTTGTAAACATAGTAAACACATGCTTTGTATTTATATAAATTTAATGATTAAAGTTGTATCACAGAAAAGTATTTAAATCAACCCTAATATTAATGCTTATGTTAAAGATAAAAAAGATTACAGAGATAATCGGGAAAAAGGTTTATACTGATACTGGAGATTTCTTTGGAGAAATTGAAGAATCTAATCTTATTGAAAATAAGGTTGATGGATGGAGAATAAAGATTTCTAGTACTATGGGTAATTATCTTGGAGGTGCAAGAGGTGTGATAATTCCTCACCAGTTCGTAAAGGCGGTCGGAGACATAATTATTGTTAGCCGATCTAGTTTACCGTTGGATGAGGGTGATGAGACGATTGAACAGACAGTTGATTTGTCTGAGGATGCAGAGTCTCATAGCGCGCCTGTAATGTAAATGGCTGATATTGTCTTTATTTCGCCAGTTTTTCTTAAATATATATTACCTTTTGCATTAGTTTTTACTCTTGTTTTTGCGATACTACAAAAAACTGAAGTTTTGGGTAAAGGTAAAAAACAAGTTGATGCGATAATTGCATTAATTGTTGGTTTAATCTTAATTTCTTTCCCATTTGCAAGAGACATAATTGTTAAATTAATGCCTTTCTTGGCTGTAGCTGTTGTTCTTTTACTTATATTTATGATGTTTTATTCTTTTGCTCACGGGCAAAACGAGTTGCATAAATGGGTGAAAATTGTTGTAATTGTACTCTTTACAGTTGGTTTGGTTGCAATGTTGTTGTACATAACTGTTGGTTTGGATAAAATCTATGAATGGACCTTTGGTGGAAAACATGGCGGTACTATTGCTGTTAATATTTTAATTATTCTTGTTTTGGCAGGTGCAGTTATTGCTGTGCTTAAAGGTGCTGGCGGCAGTACAAGCAAGGAAAAGAAGGAATAGAAGGAATAGAAATGTATATAAATGAAAAAAGAGGTTATATTATATGGCATATCCAGTAGGTATCACAGAAATATTAAATAGTTGGCAACAGATGGGTGTGTTTGCATACTTGCTTCCATTCTTATTAATTTTTGCAATTGTTTTTGGTATTCTTAATAAATCAAGTGTTTTAGGTGAGAATCGTGGAGTGCAAGCAACAATTGCTGTTGCTGTTGGACTTTTGTCGCTGCAGTTTGATATTGTGTCAACATTTTTTGCAGACATTTTCCCTTATGCTGGTATTGGAATTTCGATATTGCTTGTTGCTATACTTTTGATTGGTTTACTTAATAGTGGAAGTGAAACTGTAGCAAAATGGTTAATTTTTTCAATCGGTGCAATAACTTTCCTTGTTATACTGTATGTTTTATGGTCAAAGTATCGTTGGCAATATAACTTAGGTGGTGGCATGGGTGGAGAACTCTTTAATGTAGTATGGATTTTGGTTGTGATTGGAGCTGTTATTGCTATCACGATTGTTACTGGCCGTAAGAGTGGTGGTGGTGGTGGTAGTAGTAGTAGTAAGAGTAAGGGTAAAGAGTAAAAATGGCAATTAATTTATCTGGCTTTAATTTTTTTATGCCTTTGTTTAGTTTTTTTTTCGTTTTTATAGTTGTATATGCACTATTTGCAAAGACTAAACTTTTGTCAGAAAGCAAGTTTGTGCATCTGTTGATTAGTTTTATCATGTCAATAGTCTTCATGAGCTTTTCCTCTATGGAATTATATATTCGAACTATTTTGCCATGGTTTGTTGTACTTTTTATTGTAGCATTTTTAGTGTTAACTGTAGCAGCTTTTTCAACAAAAGACTGGGATAAAATTATGAGTCCTGTTTTTGCATGGATCTTTGTTGCAGTGCTTGTCATTATTTTCTTGATTGCTGCGATAAAAGTTTTTAATCCGGTTTTTCATCCAGACCTTGTCGTGTCTGGGGGGGATGGAAGTAGCGGTATTGCAGGACAATTAAAAGCTTTTTTTATTCAATCAAAGGTCGCAGGAAGTGTACTGTTGATCATTACTGCAGTTCTTGTTTCATGGATTATAACTAAAAAGTAATGATTGAATTATAGAATGGTTTTTAAACTATTATTTCTTATAAATTGTAATGAAAAGGTTGTGAAATATGAAGAAAAAACAAGTTTTTGGTGTGATTGGATTTTTAGCTGTAGGGATCGTTGCGGTCTTTTTGTTTAGCGGGCTTAGTTTTCAAGGAATTACTGGCTTTTTTTTCAGGGTTTCTAGTACTAGTGAAATTAATGTGACGATTATTTCACCAGAACAAAATCAAGAATTTAATATTAAAGAAAATCTTGAATTAAATTTTAGTATTATTAATAATAGTGTCTTGGATTTATGCTTTTATCAGTTAAATGGGGGAGTAAATACTACTATTGTGAATTGTTCTAATACTTTAATAACTGTAACAGAAGGTGCGTCCACTCTGACTTTGTTTGTTAATGATACAGTTAGTAATTTAGAAGAAATAAATGTTAGTTTTTTTACTGACACTATTTTTCCTGAAATCTCTTTTATTAACACTACTGCTGCTAATGATAGTGTACTAAATCAAAGTTTTATTTATGTTAATGTTAGCATGAATGATAGTCATGATGATTCTGTAATATTTTCTTTGTGGAATGAAAGTAATGAAATAAATTATATAATCTCTGATTATAATTTAACTGAATCTAATTGGACAAATCTTAGCTTTGGATATTATGCTGTTCATGTCTTTGTTAATGATAGTTTTGGTAATACTAATAGTGTTTCACGATTTTTTAACCTAACAAATGTTACCCTTGTTGTGCCTGAGGATCCAGAGTGTGATGACGATCATTTGAATTTATGTGATAATGCTGATGACTGTGATGATGCGAATGGGTATTGGTATGACTCTGACTGTAATGAAGATGCTGACTATGATGATGACGATGACGATAATGATGATGGAAGTGATGGTGGAGGAGACTCTACAACCACGCCTGTTTATGTTCCATCAAAATTTAGCTGGGAAAATACTGTTGCTTGGGATGATAAAGAAATTTTTGAATTAAAAAAAGTAACACAAAATTTTAAGCGAAGAAATAGAATAAAGCTTAAAGTTTTTGATGAAACTCATTATGTTGGAGTTCTAAGCTTGAACTGGACTCATGCTGTGATTAATGTCACTAGTAAACCTCAGCAAGCTGTATTAAAAATTGGAGAAGAAAAACGTTTTGAAGTCAGTGGGGATGATATTTATGACTTGTTAGTAAGACTAAATGATGTTAATGGACTGGAAGCTAATGTTACAATTGAAAGTATACAAGAACCTATTGGAGGGGTGAAAAAGGTTGTAGTTAGTAGTAATTCTTCTGATATTGCTAGCGGCGATGTTGCAGGCGTTTCAGGAACTGGTCAGGTGGTTGGTGAAGGGGGAAAACTTAACAAAGGTGCATTAATTGGATTTGGAGTTTTGTTTTCTTTAATTTTGATTATTGTTGCTGTTGCACTATTTTTTAGGTTTAAATATAATTATAGATTTTTGAAACTTAAGAATTTATTTTTTCATAGAAAACCAAAAGTTGTTCCGGCTAATAATTTAAATAATTTTCAGAATCGGCCTTTGCCTTAAAAGATTAGAAAAATGAGGAAATATTTGTTTGGTGCGTTAGCAGGAATTGTTTTAGGAATTGCTGGATGTTCGTCTTCGTCTAGTATTGATCGCGAACTTAAAAGTGTTCAATATCATACTGAGGAAATCCGAAAAGCTTTAGGTAAGGCTCCAAGCGGAGATTGTATTATAGAGTATCGGGAAATTGACGATATATATCATATAATGTTTAAGGATAGTGAAGGAACAAATTCTGTTGTTTATTTTGATCTAAATAAGGATGGTGAGCTTGATAATAAAAAAAGTTTTTTTATCCCACAAAATTTTGATATAAAAATTATACCTCCACAAAAAACTGTTCCTCAGAAAAAAGATTATGACATTCCTTTAGAAAAGAAAGATAAAGAAATTAGAACCGGCGTTATTGCTCGTCGTTAATAATTATTTTTTAGGAGCTGTTTTAGGTGTTTTTTGAGCAGTTTCTGCAATTTTTTTAAGTTCGCTTATATTATCTGTTAGGGGGTTTACAAATTTTGAAAATGTATCTTGTGTTGCATGCATTTCTTGTGAAATATTTTTAACATCTTCACCATACTCTCCAATTTTTCCAAGGATTGCTACTTGTAATTCGTGAAACATGGTTTCAATTTTTTCAAGACGTTCACTCATTTTTACTAAACTAAAAGTCGCTTCTTCTTTAAATCTTATAATCTCGGTTATTTGTTTATGAATCTTTGTATTTTTTTCTTCAACAATTTGTTCTGCAATATCATTCATTGTGCCCACGTCTGAGTATGCTGGGGCAGAATAATCTTGATAATATTGGTCTTGAGGTTGAGTCGTCTGGGCATAATCAAGGGTTGTTGGAACTTCTTGTTGATAATTTCCTGGATATGCTTCTTGAGTTTGCGGTTGTACAACGGTTGCGCTTTGAGTTGCTGGTTGCGTTTGTTGTCCTATGCTTGGCTGCATTTGTTGTTGATCCATTGATTGAGGCGCTTGTTGAGGATTCATTTGTGAAGGCATTGGTTGCTGAGGATTCATTCCTTGTGGCATTTGTTGAGGATTCATTCCTTGATCTTGCCCAGGATAAGGTATTGTTTCTTGAGATCCTGCTGGAGAAATGGCACTTTTTATTTTTGATTGTGATAATGCTTCTGTAATTTCTTTCGGTGAAATTCCCTGGGCCCGAAGATTTTGAGCAATTTGGCCCTCTGGTAGTCCTTGACTTTTCATTTGTGTTATTTGATCTAGAGTTCCCATGATTCTTTTAAGATTTTTAGTTTTTTATACTTTGCTAATTAATTGTTAGATAATTTTTTACGTATCTCTTCACTAATTATGCGTTCTACCTCGCTTTTTTTGACGATTTCTAATGGATTAAAAATTGACATTTGTCTTTTTAATATGTCAACTTCTGTCTTTCGTGCAAAGTTTGATAATTCGTTAACAATTCGTTTGTTTAATTGTTTTATTGCTTTTATTTCTTGGTCTGATTCTTTGAGCTGTTTTTTCATCTCTATTATGTCTTCTTCAAACCCTTCTTTTATTGAAACTAGATTTTCTCCAATAAGAAGTGCTCTATCTTTTACAAGCCTTTGCTTTTCCTCAATTTCATTCAGCCGAGTTCCAAATTCTGTCAGAAGTTCAGTTATTGGATCCTGGGCTACAGTGCTTTGTTCCTCCATGTAATTAAATAAGGGTCTTGGGTTTAAAATTGTTGTTATTTTGGCCTGATTGCACTATGCATAAATTTTAATATTCATGCTGATTAATAATTATAAAAAAGGTATATATGTAAAATGATGTTTAAACCCGGAGCTCCATTGTATTCGTATGAAGTTATTCGTGAAGCTGGAAATCAGGTCATGTATGTTAATTATCTTGGGGCCCCACAAGTGCCTAATATTGCAGAATATCCAGAGATCATGTCTAGAACAATGGATCTTTTATTAGAAGCTCCTGACACTTCGCGTGTTGTCTTTGTTCAGCAAAGAAATTATAATTATAACAGTATGCAGGTTTTCATGTTGCAAGAAATTGCTAGTTTGCATAGATATTTGGTAAATCAAGAAAAAATTTTAAGCCCGTCAAAATTGTCTATCATGAATACTGAGTATATTGGGCAAAGGCATAATGATGTTAGTTATCTTTTGATGATTTTGAAACGTGACCCTATTTTATGTTATCAGGAACTGCTTCGCGTTTTAAAAAATGAAAATTTGAATTTGAATGGAACACCTCCGGACTATCAGCTTGATCAGTCTAGTTATATAAGGTTGCTAGAAAAGTTTAAAGGTTTACTTGAGAAAACAAGGTTAATTAATGATGCGTTAGAATTTATTTCAGGGTATGTCTTTGGAAAACGGGACATTTATTATCATTTTTTTAGGCCAGACATTATTCCTAATTTTACTTTCACGCGTATTGCTTCCACATTACCCCAAGATGCAGAAATTGTTGATCAGTATAATATTGGGAAAGGATATGAACAATCTGTTGTTACTATACTTAAACGAAAAGAAGATGCTAAACATATTTATCATTTGATTCCTCCAGAATATTCTTTGAGTGAAGATAAACAAGAATTAATAAATTTGGCAAGAAATGTTTTGATAGAGCATCAGCCTAAAGCTGAAGAATTTACAGATCCTGAGAAAACTCGTCAGGTTTTTTTTAATGTGTCACGCGACCTTTTACGAGATCTGTCTTCAAATAAAAAAGTTAAACTTACTTATGATGAACTAAACAAGCTTGCTGGAATATTAGTGCGTCATACTATTGGGTTTGGGTTAATTGAAGTATTATTGCAAGATAAAAAATTGCAAGACATTATGCTAAACGCTCCTATATCTCTTAATCCAATATATCTAAGGCATGCAGAATTTGATGAATGTATTACTAATATCACGCCAAGTCGTGAAGATGGTGATTCTTGGGCTGCGAAGTTTAGGATGATTTCTGGACGCCCGCTAGATGAAGCTAATCCAATACTTGATACTGACCTAAGATTGGGTAATGTTCGTGCAAGGATTGCCGTGATACAGCAACCATTATCGCCTAGTGGATTATCATATGCTATACGGCGTCATCGAGAAGATCCATGGACTTTGCCCTTGTTTATTAAACATAAAATGCTTAATAGTTTTTCTGCAGGATTGCTTAGTTTTTTAATTGATGGAAGTAGGACAATGCTTGTTGCAGGGACGCGTAGTGCTGGAAAAACATCACTTTTGGGAAGTTTGATGCTTGAAATAATGCCAAAATATAGAACAATTGTTATTGAAGATACATTAGAACTTCCAGTAGACGCTTTACGTAAATTAAAATATGACATTATCCGAATGAAAGTTCGTAGCAGTTTGTTAAAGACTACAACAGAAATCGGGGCTGATGAAGGTATAAGGACTAGTTTAAGACTTGGAGATAGTAGTTTAATTATTGGTGAAGTTAGAAGTTTGGAAGCAAAAGCATTGTATGAAGCAATGCGGGTTGGTGCATTGGCAAATGTTGTTGCAGGAACAATTCATGGTGCGTCTCCTTATGGTGTGTTTGATAGGGTTGTTAATGATTTGGAAGTACCTCTGACAAGTTTTAAGGCGACAGATGTGATTTTGGTTGCAAATCCTGTACGTACTCCTGACGGGCTTAGAGCAATTAAACGTGTCGTACAATTGGCAGAAGTTCGAAAACATTGGTCAAAAGATCCTGAAGAAGAAGGCGGATTTGTTGATCTATTAAAATATAATGTTGAGCGTGATGAATTAGAAGCTAGTGAAGAATTAATAAATGGAGATAGTGAAGTAATCAAGGCAATTGCGTCAGGTGTTAAAGGCTGGGCAGGGAACTGGGACGCGGTGTATGATAATATTAATCTGCGTGCAAAAATTAAACAGGAAGTTGTTGATATTGCTAACAAGGCTAATAATCCTGAATTGTTAGAAGCAGGTTTTAATTCATTATCAAATAATATGTTTCATGAATTTTCGCGTCAAGTTCAGGAAGAAGTTGGACTTCCTGTAAGTGATCAGGTTTTTCCTCTGTGGCAAGATTGGTTAAAACAGCAAGTAAAACGTAAAAAATTCTAGACATTAAGTTTATTAATTCTTTTTTGTTTTATACGACAGACAAAAAAGGTGAAAAGTTATGGATGTAAATGAGATTTTAAATAAGTATTCAAAACGGTTAAATAATGCTGTAAAATCTGATAGTGAAAGTAATGGTGGGCAAAACAAAATTATTTCTCAAAATTATACTCAGTTTAAAAATGATATGATGCCTTCATTATCAAGGTATGAAAAATGGGCTCGGAGTTTGGGTAATTTTGTTAAATTAAAATTGTCATTAAAAGATGAAAAGCGAGTAAACAAATCTTTGGTTAATGCTCACCTTGACCTTGAACCTAGTGAAGTTGTAGGTTTAGCATTTTTTTCATTTTTAGGATTATTTGTTATTGATCTTTTGATAAGTACTGCGATTTATTTGATCACAGATGAACTTCCGCTACTTTTCGCATTTTTAATGTTGTTAGTATCTCTTTTCCTGTTTTATTATTTGTACACATTTCCTTCTCGTTTGTCTATAAGATGGAAGTTAAAGGCTAGTAGTCAAATGGTTCCGGCAATACTTTATACTGTTATTTATATGAAACATACAAGTAATCTTGAACGAGCTATTAGTTTTGTTGCACAACATGTTGATGCCCCGTTATCTCTTGATTTGAAAAAAGTTATCTGGGATGTTGAGACTGGTAAATATTCTAATGTAAAGGATAGTTTGGATGCTTATTTAGAATTTTGGAGAGAAAGTAACATGGAATTTGTTGAAAGCTTTCATCTTATCGAGAGTAGTTTATATGAGCCTAACGAGGCGCGACGTGTTCAAATCTTAGAGCGTGCACTAAAAGTAATCTTGGACGGAGTATATGAAAAAATGCTTAAATATACTCATACTGTGAAAAGCCCGTTAACAAATCTTTATATGTTAGGAATTGTGCTGCCTACTTTAGGTTTGGCATTATTACCTTTAGCTTCAGCATTACTTCAAGGTGCGCTTAAGGCAAGTCATGTTTTTGTTATGTTTAATTTGTTGATTCCTTTTTTAGTTTTTTATTTAACCATGCAGATCATGCTAAAACGTCCAGGAGGACATGGAGAGACGACCTTACTGCAAAAAAATCCAATGTATCATAAATATAAGTCTAAACGGCCGTATGCTATTGCTGCTCTTATTTGTGTGCCAATACTTATTCTTGGTTTGCTTCCTTTAATCATGCAATATACCCCTCTTCCTGGATATTTTGGTTTAGAAAAAGATTTTGCATTATCAAAGATTGGTATGGGGGCCTTTGGCGGGAATGCTTTTGATTATGAAGATAATAATGGTACTGCTGTGGGGCCGTTTGGTTTTTTGGCACTAATTTTAAGCCTTCTTGTGCCACTTTCTTTTGCATTATTTTTCGCATTAGCTTTTAGGTTTAGAACAAAAGATTTGATAAAATATAGGGAACAAACAAAAGATTTGGAAAAAGAGTTTAATAATAGCTTGTTTACGTTAGGAAATCGGTTAGGGGATGGGGTCCCTGCAGAGATTGCTTTTGCAAAAGTTGCAGAATCTACTAAAGGGCAAAAAACTAGTGAATTTTTTAAGGTTGTAAACTCAAACATTCAGTCAATGGGTATGGGGCTTGAAGAAGCAATTTTTAATAACAGGCGTGGCGCGATTATTTATTATCCGTCAAATTTGATTGGTACTAGTATGCGTATCTTGGTTGAATCTGTAAAAAAAGGATTAATGGTTGCTGCACAGTCGTTGATTAGTATCTCTGAATATGTGCGCAATTTGCAGAAAATTAATGAACGTCTTAATGATTTATTAGCAGATGTTGTGTCTGACATGAAAAGTAATATGACCTTTTTAGCACCATTACTTGCAGGAATTGTTGTCGGACTTACAAGCATGATTACTGCTATATTGAGTCATATTAGTAACCTTATTGCTATGGGTGAAGGGGAAAGTGGTGTTTTAGGGGTTGGGACGGCTGCACAATTAGGCGGCCTTTTTAATAAGGTGGGTATGGTCCCTCCGTACTTTATGCAAATAGCAATAGGCATTTATATTGTTCAAATAATTTTTATTTTGACTGGAACTTTAGTAACAGTTGATGCTGGCGAAGATAAATTACGACAAAGTTATGAAGTTTCAAAAAATCTTATTAGAGGGATGATGCTTTACTTAATTGTTGCATTTATTGCGATTGTTGCTTTATCTGCCCTAGCAATGGGTGTACTTCCACCTGTTGGGGGATAACTGTGATCTTTATTCACGATGAGAATCTTTATTAATAGTGATTCTTATATAATTTTATGAGAAATAAAAGGGGTCAGATTGTTAAGTATCTTGTATATGTTTTGCTGGGTTTGTTAGCTTTAGGATTAGGACTTTTTATAGCAGTAGCCTTATCTGGTAGGGGTACTAGTGCTATTAGTTATATTAAGGGGCTTCTTAGTTTCGGAGTTGGATAGAAAATGAGAGATAAACGTGCAGAATCCGGAGGCATGCCTATAAAAAAATTAGTGTCAATAATCTTGGCATTAGTCGTGGTTGTAACAATTTTTATATTCATTGCTTTATCAGATGTTCACGGGTTTGTAAAATATTTGCCATGGATTGGTTCGAGTGGTGGAGATCCTGTGGATACAATTATTTCTGGTGTAGTTTATGGTGTTCCTGTTTCACTTAATCTGAATAATGGTGAACATGTCTGTATTATTCAGGAGGCTCATTCACAAAACCTAAACGAACCTGATGCGTCATGGCTGCTTGATTATGGATTAAAAGGTAAAGATTTGTATAAGAAAAAAGGAGGTAAATATGTTAAGGTTGATACTGGTATTGATTGGATCCCGAAATATATGATGGATGAAAAAAAGGCTGATGCAGAATTAAAATTTTTAGAGGTAAAATTAATGGAAGCTGTGCGTGATTATTATAAGGAAGTTTATGATGGTTATAAAAAAGCAGAAAAAATTGATGGTATCGAGGCTCTTGAGTATCACCTTGAACAACGTTATGTTCCTACATATTCAAGTCCTAGGGTTGCTTATGTTGAGATAAATAATCTTTTTTTAAAGGATTCTTCTCTTTTGAATCTTAATTATCTTTATGGTTTGGAAAATTATAGGAAACTTTTTTTAGAAGGAGCAAAATTAGATGAATTAATTGCTGAGAATAATTTGGATATTAAACTGATTAAGGTTGAGATGAGATATGATAGTGGGGAAAAAAATGAAAGATATATTTTACAGTCTACTAAAGATGAAAATTATGCAGTTGCCGGAGGAGTTTTGTACAAATTTGAAAATGATGAATGGAAACTTATTGAAGATCCAAGTTATAGATTAATGATCTCTGATCCCCAGAAGTTTATTGAACAAATTATTCGCCAGGATTTAATGAAAGAGTGTAAGGATTGGAATAAAAAGATTGTTCCATTTGAGAGTCCTGAGACTGATTATCGTTATCTTTCTGAATTTAAGTTTGATGTTTTGCTTAAAGATTATGACGGGCGATGTATTGTTTATGATTCTAAAGATGATCCTGGTTTTGAGCATTATGGTGTGAAATATGAACGAAAGTCAGAAAGAAGATCTTTTGGTACGCTTTTATCTAAAAAAGAATGGAGAATGTATGAATTAGATGAAAACGGACAATGGGAAGATATTGAGGATGAGTATGATTCGCTTGAAGATGAAGGTTTAAGGATAGTAAATGTAAAGTATTATTTAGAAGATGCAGAAAAAAGGTTTGGAGAAGAGCTTTCTTTGTATAATGTTGAATTCTGCTATGATTCAAAAGGTGAAGATTGTATAGCTATAGGTGTGGATTACATTGACCTTACAAGATTTGAAATGGTTAAATTATTAAGACGTGCAAAAGAGGACGGGGTCTCAAACCTTGGCACCTTAAAAAAATATGACGTTGATTTAAAAAAATCTGTTGGATCTGTTACTGATAAAGACCTTTTTATTGTTTATTCTTCTTCTTCTTCTTCTCCTTCTTTTAAGCATTCTAGTTTAGATTTATTGCTGGAAGATTTACAATATAAGCTCGATATTAGTCTTCCTAGCCGTAAAGTTGGTGATAAATATACTTATTATATTCAAGCGGATCATTTCGTGACTGCTTATGATACAGTCCCTATTTTGATTAATAATGGTGATCTTTATAGAAGATCTGGGGAGTCTGTTGTGAAACTAAACAGTAATAATGCTCCTTTACTTTATGATGAACGTGCGGATCAACTTTTTAAAGCAGGAGTTGTGTCTGGATATTTAAAGGACTTTTGTTGATAAATGAAAATAAAGAAAAAAATAGGAAAACGTGGGGAATTAACAACTGAAGAAGTCATAAAGATCGTTATATCTGTTATAGTGATACTTGCACTTTTGACTTTGGCTTATAAACTGTTTGGCATGTTTAAGCGAGAAAATGAGGTGAGAAGTGCTGAAGCAAATCTTGAAGACATAAAAGAAGGAATTAATTATATGTTGACTCAAAATATTGATGATATGCCTGTGGTTGATATTGGATTTGAGAAAATTCCGATAAACAAAGTTATTATTTTTCCTAAAGAAGAATGGTATTTGCGAAGTTATTCAGAGTTTCAGACACCGCCACCAAAACAGTGTATTATACAGCATAGAACTTGTCTTTGTATGTGTGATGAGCAGGAATGTGATGATTTGGTTAGTTGTATCGCATTAGATCAAGATGTTTATGTAGTAGATCTAGTGGTTGAGGATGGTGATGAGGATTATGAGGATGATAATTCAGATTCTATTGTTTTTTATTGGCTTGGAGTTGAAGAGGACGTAGAAGTTATAGAAATTCCTCTTGAATTTACGCAAAGTCCGTATGAATTATATATGTTGCGAGGAAAACATGATAGAGTAGTTATAACACCTTATAACGAGATTTACAAAACTAGTTTTGATCTTGATACGTGGCCTTTTTAACTATGAAAAAAATAAACAAACGAGCAATGGTTGAAAAAGAAACAGTGAGAAAGATAATCGTAGCTGTATTTCTTACATTAGCTTTGATCGGGGCGTATGTTTTATATAAGTATTTAACTAGAGGTATTTAAGAAATAAAAAAGATGATTAAAGATTATAAACAAAAAAAAGGTGAACTTACAATTCAGCAGATTGTTATATTGATTTTGCTGCTTGTAGGGTTTGCTATTGTTTTATTATTTTTGTATTTGTTTGGGTTTGATGATCAAACTAAGGAACAGGTCTGTCATCAGTCTGTTATTTATAGGAGTTCTGTTCCTATTGAAGGTGTCATAGATCTGCCATTAAAATGTGAAACCGACAAAATATGTATTACAACAAAACTTTTTGGTAAAGGTAATTGTTATGATGATTTTCAGGGCGAGAAGTATATTACTGAACGTGTAACAAAAAATGAAAAAAGAATAGACGACGAAATTAATAAAATTATTGCAAAAGAAATGAAAAAGTGTTGGTGGATGATGGGTCAAGGATTGGTTAGCGTATATGAAGGTTCCTGGAAAAGTGCTACAGAGAAACTAGATTGTAATATTTGTACACGTATAGCTTTCGATAAAAATTTAAAAGCAAAAAGACCAAAAGTGTATGGCTACAAAACATATCTTTTAACAAATAAGATAGATTCTGGGCAAACATATTGGCAATTCTTGACAAAAAGTAATAGTAATTATATGGAAGGATATAAGGCTGAAGAAGATTTTTTTGAAACAAAAGAGCAAACTGCGATAATCTATGCTGAAGCCACAAAAGGGAAACTTCAAGATTTGTTCCCGTGGGGGGGTGGTGTTGGAGGGGCAATAGTTGGGGGAGCTATTATTGGGACTATGGTGCCTATCCCTGGAGCAACTTTTATTGGTGCTGGAATTGGGGGTGTGCTTTCATTTTGGGGCGGTGATGGTGCAAAAAAATTAGTAAAAAAATATTATCCTGGATTTGATAGTGATGATGTTTTTACTTCTATTCAGTTTGTGCCTTATAATATTGAGACTTTGGAAAATATGGAGTGTAGTTCTTTTCAAGGAGAGTTTTGATAAACTTTATAACCTTTTGCTTGTTATTATAATTATGAAGAATTTATGGAGAAAAAAAGGGGTTTTAATGAACGAAGTTATATTTATTATATTAACTGTTGTATTTTTTGCACTGTTGCTATTTTTTGTTGCACGGGTTGCTAGTGGATCTTCAAATTATGAAAAGATTTATTCAAGAAAGATTGCTTATGTTATAGATTTTTCTAAGCCTGGGATGAATCTTTCTGTAGATATTTCAAAACTTTTTGAGCACAGTGATTCTAATGGTATTGCTCGCGGAGAGATTATAACAATTGATAATGAAAAGAATACCGTAAATGTGCATATTGATAAAAGTAAAGGAAGAACTTATGCTTTTTTTTCAGATTATGATGTTTTATGGAGCATAAATCAACGGTCTGAAAAATTAGAGCTTCAGATTGTTGAAAGTGGAAAAGAACAGGATGAAGAATTGATTGAAGAGGATAAAGAGAAAGAAGATTTGGTTGGTGCTGAAGGTGGTGCAAATACTGAAGACGTTGAAAATGAAAACGCTGATACTGAAACTGTTAATGAGGAGGGTGTAGGTAATGAAAATGATGAATAAAAAAGCAGGAGAAAAATATTTATTTTTTTGGATGTTCTTGAACTGGATACTTATAGGGTCTGCTGTTGTTTTGGTTGTTATTATGTTTTATCTAGTTGATTTGAATACTCGGGAAGTGGAAACAAGAATCTTGGCAGTAAAAACTTTGGACTGTTTGGTTGATAATGGTTATCTTGTTGAAGATGTTTTTTTGGATGATTTTGACTTTTTTAGTTTTTGTAATATTGAGAAAAATGTTTTTGATACCCGTTATTATGTAAGGTTTAAGATCTTTAAAAACAATGAGGGTGTTGAAAATTTTGAATGGGGTGTAAAAAATGTTAGAATTTTGTGCGGGCTTAGAACAAAATCAGAACTGCGTGATGATCCTGGATGTGAGGGTGTTGAACTTGGAGTCTTAAGGGAAAACGATGATAATAAATGGAGGCTGGATATTTTGGTTGGAAG
>JAAOYK010000003.1 GCA_018221305.1 Candidatus Pacearchaeota archaeon | reverse complement strand
TTATTGTGTCTAAAAGCTTTGCTTTGGTGAGTTTCATACATGGAATTAACTCACCGTAGGGAAATAGTTTCCGGATAACACAGTTTTTTTGCTTTCATAACAAAAAATATTTATATACTAATGAATAGTTGATTGCATATGATGAACAATAAAAGGGGTGTAAGTCCATTAGCTATTACTATAGTTCTGATTGCATTGGCAGTTTCGATAGGTGCAGTAATTATGAATTTAGGGGGCATTTATGTTAAAAAAATTCAATCTCAGGATTTGGAATGCAAGAAAGTATTTATAAATTCATTCGAATTGGAAAAAACGCCCCAGTGTAAAAATATTCAATTCGATCCGATAGTTTACTTTTTCCTTAACAACCAAACTGAAAATGATATTCAATGTTATCAAAGATCTCTGATTGGAAAAGGGGATATTTGCCTTACTTCAGAAATATTATTTAATTATGGCTGGACCCCTGTAGAAAAAAGATAATTAAATCAGCTCTTTTCTTAATACTATTGATGCTATTATGAGTACAACCATAAGTATCAGCATTATTATTGTTAGAAGTAAAAATAATAAATTCAAGCCAAAGGTTTGGGCAATATACGCTAAAGCAGGGGCCATTATCAGAAAAAACGGCACTGACGCAAGGTTGATGAAAGAAAAGTAAGATTGCCTCATGTTATGGTTAACAAGCCCGATAACCAACAAACTATTTGTAACCCCAACAGCAGAACTGCCTATTACTCCAATTATTGTGCCAATTGTAATCAGGCTTAAGTTAGGGTTAAAAAAATATGTAAAAGGCATAAACCCGACCATCATGACTCCAAAAATAAATATTGAAAATTTCCTATAAACTCTTGCATTTAATTTGGTCAAAAATAAGCCTATTAGTGAAGTAAAAACAGAAATAAGGAATACCATGGCTACATTCAGAAATCCCCCAAATAAAACATTATTAAAATATCGGTAAATAAAAATGCCATAATAGGAAAACCCAATAGTCTGGACCAACCCTATTATGATGTTTGTAATAGTTAGTAATAATAAAACTTTATTTTTAACAAAATAACCAAAATTAGATCCAATTGGCACTTTTTTTACTATCCTGTTAGTTTTCACTTGCAATAATATATATCCCGCAAGAATAAATGCAATCGCAGCAATCTCGAAAACAATTAAGTACCCATGTATCTTAATAGAAATAAGATTATTGAATATGTTCCAGGCAACCCTTGTGCCTGAAATTTGATATTTATCCATGATAATAGCAGAAACAAATAAGGAAATTACTGTTATTATAAGGCTGTATTTCATAAATCTTTCAATTAAATACGCTTTACTGCTTCTCAATAAAAAAAGACCTTTTGATTCGCCATAAATCACGATGGAAATGCTGCTGATAACGATTGCGATTATGAAGAATAAGATTGATTCTACAAATATTGCTATAGCCATTAATAAAAAAGAAAATCCAAAAATAATCCCGCTCCAGCTAATTACATTCCTGGTTAGTTTTATACCTTTAAACTTTTGAATACAAAAATAAGATATATTCCCTATTACCACTCTCAACCCATTTATAAGCCCAATTAAAAAAAGAGAAGCACCTATCTGTGAAAATAGAATATTGATAAATTGTTGAGATCCAAATCCAAAACCTATCCTGTCAAAAAATTCCTTACTAATGAGTTTATTGAAATTCTTATTTTCTTCCTTTTCAGAAATTTCTTTATTAAGCTTATTTAATATTTCAGGCATACTAAATTAATTCTTGTAAGTTTATTTAAATATTTTTATTTTATAGCACATAAATAAAATAGAAAATATTATATATCTTACAGCAATTAATTTTGTTATGGATATATTTTCAAAATTGTTCGGTTTCAAAAAAGAAAAAAGAGGCAAAATAGTAAAAGAATGGGATTTTTTGGCCGATGAAACTATAACCACCAATCCTGCAGTAAGCAAAGATAATTCTCTTATTGTTTTTGGCACAAAAAATGGCAAAGTTTACGCACTGGATAATAAAGGAAAAATTAAATGGATAATTGAAGTTCATAAAAAATTACGTAAAGAGGAATTATTTTTCTTAGAAGAAGACAAATTCAAACAGATAAGCGCTGAACCAGTGATTGCAGATATTAATAATGATGGTCAAGATGAAATAGTTGTCAGTTCAGAGATGGGCATCATTTATACATTAAGTAATGGAGGAAAATTACTTTGGAGTTTTTCCACTCAGGATGTAATAACCGCTTCCCCATTAATTGCAGATATTGACAATGATGGTAACCTGGAAATTGTGATCGGCTCAAATGATTCATTTTTATATGCTCTCAACAATAATGGAAAATTGATCTGGAAATTTAAAGCTCAGTCTGGCATTGAGTCAATTCCAGCAATCCTCAGATCTGTACAAAACCAGATAATCTTTGGCTCAAATGACGGGACTGTCTATTCCCTTAATGATAAGGGGAGGTTATTATGGAAATTTAAAACAGGCGATAAAATCACTGCACAGCCCACTATTGGAAGAATTGATGATGACAAGCTTTCAATTATCATAGGTTCCCAGGATAGTTGCCTTTATGCTCTTGACGAGAAGGGAAAATTAATTTGGAAATATGAATCGGGCGGCAAAATATTTTCAAAAGCTGTCATCTCAGATATTGACAATGATAAAAGGCCGGAAATATTATTTGGCTCATGCGATGATAAGCTGCATGTGATTTCAAATAGGGGAAATAAAATTTGGGATTATGAAACAAATTTCTGGGTTGTTTCATCTCCCTTGGTCATGGACATAAATAATGATAATAAATTGGAAATTTTTATTGGGTCATATGATAATTATATTTATATGCTTGATTCAGAAGGCAACTTTGTACTGGATTATATGCCCGGCATATCATCCATAACCCAGCAGAGTGGCCATTATTCTGACATCATTACAAAAGAACCAGGTGATTTCTATGGAAAATTGTTATGGAAACAAAAGGTGGATTCTATCGTTACAGGATTAAAATTCATAAAAGAAAAAAGGAAGGGCATGCTAGTAACAACAAATACTAAAAAATTAGATAAATTTATATATGAAGAGAATTAAATATTATTCAAGATGGAAATCATAAAAAACAAAAAAGAGATCGAAAGGGTCAAAACTCACATCATTGGATTGGATGAAAACCTGGAAGGTGGCATCCCTATTAATCATACTGTTTTATTCAGTGGAACAGCAGGAACCATGAAATCTTCTATAACCTTCAACATACTTTATAATGAAGCTCTTGATGGAAATACAGGCCTTTATTTAACTTTGGAACAATCAACAGATTCTTTACTAAATCACATGGTCAATTTAGACTTCGATTTATCCAAAATAAATCTTATTGTTATCCCAGATATTTCAAATATTGAAAAGGACATAAAATCAGCAACAAAAAAAGGAAGCCTCATCATAGCAGATCTTGGAGCTATTAGGAAGAAACTGAAAGATACAAAATTTTCGTCTGGAAGTGATTGGTTAAATGCAATTTTCAACCTTATCAAAAAAGTAGCAAAAAGTACTGATCTGAAACTATTTGTTTTAGATTCTTTAGCAGCATTATATGTACTTTCAAAATTTGAAGACCCAAGATCAAAATTATTCTTCATATTTGAGTCTTTGAGAGACCTAAACTTAACATCATACCTTATTTCTGAAGCACCTTATAGCAGAAATAACATCACAGAATTCGGAGTGGAAGAATATTTAGCAGATGGAGTAATACAGCTGCAGTTAACAGAGAGATACCGGAAAGTTACCAGGGAAATTTCCATAGTAAAAATGAGGACTACAAATTGTAATCTCGATATCTTCACTTTGGAATATAAAAATGGGAAATTCCAGGCAATGTATGGTGGTAAAACCCCTGTTATTTAATTAATATGACAATTATTTTTTATTATCTATATAAAATGCTATGAGAATTACCTGCTTTTTACAGCTCCAGTTTCAATGGCTGCATTTTTTACAGCTTCTGACACTCTTTTAACGACTTCTTTGTCAAAAGGATCAGCAATTATCTTCTCAGCAGTGGGATTATCTACACAGCTCGCTAACGCATTAGCTGCAGCTATTTTCATCTCATTATTTATGACTCGGGCATTAGCCTCCAGAGCTCCTTTGAATATGCCCGGAAATACCAATACATTATTTATCTGATTTGGATAATCACTTCTTCCAGTTCCGATTACTGCAGCACCTTCTACTTTAGCTTCATCAGGCATTATCTCGGGTATTGGATTGGCTAATGCAAATATTATTGGTTTTGGATTCATCTTCTTTATCATCTCTTTCCTCATTAATCCTCCTTTTGATACTCCTATGAAAACATCTGCACCTTCAAGCGCTTTTTCCAGTTCCCCTCTCTGACAATTCCTGCATTTTTCGTTTTCAGAATCATATTCCTTACCAGTACATTCAGCATTGGTTATTGTAGCCATTAATTTTTTTGTTTTGTTCAGATTCTCTCGGCAATGATAAACTGCACCTTTGCTGTCCATAAGAATTATATTTTTTACAGGTATGCATATCTTTTTGTCAATATTAAAGCAAAGAAGCATTTTTGATACTGCAATTCCTGCAGCTCCTGAACCGCTGATAACAATTTTCAGGTTCTCAATCTTTTTCCCAACAACTCTTGCAGCATTGATTAATGCAGCAAGAACAACAATTGCAGTTCCATGTTGATCGTCATGAAAAACAGGAATTCCAATATCCTGCAAAGCTTCTTCCACTTCAAAACATCTAGGTGCTGAAATATCCTCAAGGTTTATTCCTCCAAAACCGGGAGATATTTTTTTTACAATATCAATAATCTCTTTAGCATCCTGCGTGTCTAAACAAATAGGAAAAGCATCAATATTAGCGAATTCTTTAAACAGAGCACACTTGCCTTCCATGACTGGCAGGGAAGCTTCAGGCCCAATATTTCCCAAACCAAGAACAGCAGAACCATCTGTTACAACAGCCACAGTATTATTTTTTATTGTATAATCAAATACTTTATTCTTATCTTCTGCGATTTCTCTGCATACTTGGGCAACACCAGGTGTATAAGCTAAGCTTAAGTCTTTTTTATTTTTGATATCCATCTTTAATTTAATCTCTAATTTCCCTTTTTTCTCTTTATGCAACTTTAATGCTTCTTCCCTTATGCCCATATTAGTGTATACCTCTTAATTTTTCTGCAGCTAATATCTTATTTATTGCTAGTATATGAAGTGCATCCCTCATATTGCATTTATATGAGGCGCAGTTAACTTCAAATTCTTTTGTAGCATTAATCATAATTTTTTCAAGCTTTTCTTTTACCTCGTCTTCTTCCCAGTAATAATTCATTGAATTTTGAACCCATTCAAAATAACTGACAACCACTCCACCAGCATTTGCAAGAATATCAGGTATTACCTCCACATTATTTTTGTCTAAGATAGTATCTGCTTCTGGTGTTGTGGGCCCGTTAGCCAATTCTAAAATTATTTTTGCTTTTATATCATCAGCATTATCTTTAGTTATTTGATCACCTAATGCAGCAGGGATTAAAACACCAACATCTAATTCCAATAATTCCTTATTTGATACTTCCTTTTCATCGATTCCAATTAAGTTTCCTTTTTCTTTTTTATAACTGAGTACTTTTTTAATGTCCAAACCTTTTTCATTATATATTCCATTTTTTGAATCACTGATTGCCACAATTTTATATCCCCATTCTGAAAGAATTTTAGCAACATTGCCTCCTGCATTGCCAATACCCTGGATAGCTATGGTTGTTTCTTCAGGCTTTAGTTTTTTAGCTTTCATAAATTCCCTTAATATGAATGCACCCCCTAACGAGGTTGCTATGTCCCTTAGTTTGCTGCCCCTCAATTCAATTGGCTTTCCGGTTATAACTCCTGGAGCATTTGCCTGTTTAATCTTTTCATATTCATCCATCATCCAGGCCATTATCTGAGGAGTTGTATTTACATCAGGTGCAGGTATATCCCTGTCAGGCCCTATAAATTTGAAGATTTCCCTTATATAAGCCCTGCTTAAGTGCTCTAATTCGTTTTTTGATAGTTTTTTTGGATCTACAATTACCCCCCCTTTTGCTCCACCAAAAGGTATATTCACTACAGCACATTTTAGGGCCATTAGGAATGCTAAGGTCCTGATTTCTTCTAAATCAGCATCAGGATGAAATCTAATCCCACCTTTTGTCGGGCCTCGGGCATCATTAAACTGAACTCGATAGCCTGTAAATATTTTTGTTTCTCCGTCATCCATAGGCACAGGAAAACTGAACATGAGGGTTCTTCTTGGCTTTGTAAGAGTATCTACCTCATTCTCTTTTAGATCAATATACTTTCTAATTTTTTCAAGATACTTTTTACAATTAATACAAATATTCTCTGGCATTTTATCAGATCTATTCTTTCTTTAACTCTTCTTCAATAGCAGCCTGATCAAATCCAACTATGATCTTGCCGTTAATATCAATCACCGGAACACCCATCTGTCCGGATTTTTCAGTCATTTCCTTTGCAGCTTCCTGGTTTTCCGCAACATTGATATCCTCAAATTCAACTTTCTTCTCTTTTAAAAAATCCTTTATTTTTACACACCAAGGACAAGTAGGTGTAGAGTAAACTTTTACTTTCATTAAAACCACCTCAGAAAAAGGGCATTTTATAGCTTTTTAAATGTTTTGTTAAAATCTAGAGTTCCCCACTTTTCTTTATAAACAGAAAAAAGTAAGAAGGAGTAGTTTCATAGTTTTATTTGTGAAAAAAAAT
>JAAOYK010000009.1 GCA_018221305.1 Candidatus Pacearchaeota archaeon | reverse complement strand
CCTTTGAGAGTAAAAATAGAGGCAGAGAGATTCGAACTCTCAACTGACAGACCGTATGAAAGTCTCGCTCTTCCTATTGAGCTATGCCTCTTCAAAATAACCACTTATCAGAATTGTCATTTACCATTTCTTTAATCGATCCATACAATTGATGAACAACATCTGTATTTCCGACACAGATAGAGCCGATACCATATGGATGTTTTATTTTAGAATTACTATAATATTGACTTTTCAAGGTACATTTTCTTAAACATTTTTTTGGTAATCCTAATTGATTGCTCCAATAACTAACAATATCTTCAAAAGTTAAACCATTATTTAAATAATATTGAAAATTAAAAGTTATGCTATCATCAGATATTTTAAAGTATTTATGTAAAAAATTAACAAAAAAAGCGAGCATCTTAGGATCACTATTAGTTAACCTTATCTGGTTTTTACACTTATTACCTTCTCCCCAGAATAAAGCACAGCCAAAGGAATATTCTTTATCTTCTTTTTGTATCCTCTTCCTACCTTTTTCTTGAGATTGTCTTCTCTTATCTCTAAACGCCTCCGAATTTTTACGACCAGCAACCGATTTCATTTTAAGTTTTTCTATTTGGTCATTTGAAAGATTAATATCTCTAACCCAAGTACTTACTGATCCTTTAGAAACGCCTATTTGCTCGGCGATTTTTCTGACTGATAATCCTCGTTTTCGTAATATCCTACATTCTTCTTTTTCTTTTGTTTTAGCTTTCATATTTGAACTCCTTAAATTATATGAACCTTATATTTATAAGTTCTAATAATAGGGGTTCAAATCCTTTTTTATTCTTTCAAAAAGATGAAAGTTCCGTGCTAGCCTATTACACCATATCGCCAAAAACCATTTTGTTGACGTTAACAATATGGTGTTAAATCTTTCTTTGTTTTAACAGCTCTTCTCTAATTTGATGATCGACGATCCAATGATCTTTCCTTAAAAGGATCCATCTTTTATATTCTTCGTCACTCTTCCAAATCATCCACCATGGTTTCTGTCTTTGAAACATATATGTCATAAGGTTACTGATCATATATACTGAAGGACTAGTATTTCCACACTGTGTCATTTTGGGAAGAGTGGTATTTCTTTTGATCCATTCGTGCTCTTGTAAAAGATAACCTGGATTAACCCAGATATAACCTCTTTTACTACTTTCCTTAAGAACAGATTCTGTTTTGAACTTCTTGTTTTGTTTTTTAGATCCAAAATCTAACATAGTGTTACCTCGAAAAAAGTTGCCTAGTTGTACTACATGACATCTCAGTTATGAGGAGGACTTAACCCTCATTTCTTCAGGAGCTACTTACCCTTTGGGACTTCCAAGAATTATTCGCATTATCCTATGCCCATACTCTCAATAGCGACTACATGACCTTATCTCTTTACCAGTGCGTCCAGCTCAAGCTTTATTCATGTCCCTGTACAACAAACAGGATTTCTATAATAGCGGGAGAAGGATTTGAACCTCCGAGAACATTTCTGTCCTAGGGGCTTATGAGACCCCTGAGCATAACCGGACTACTCAATCCCGCAATAAATTTCATAACTAACGACATCATTAGCGAATATCATATAGAGATAGTCAGGAATTTACCCTACAATATGCCTTAAAACTAGACGATCATACACCCTAAAGTGCGTCTATAGCTATCTTCCCGAAGTGGCAGGTCACTTGAATGCACGTTTTGCTGGACTTCCTAGTTAGCCCCTTACTACGCCACTATCTCTAATTACTTTATTATATCAAAAAATAAAACACATACAAACTATTTTTCCCGCGAAAATAAAGAACAAATCCCTATTCTTTATATCAATAATACATTTTTCACACTCTGGCAAATTATCTTTATAGATAGTGCTATAACTGGTAATTCAGTGTTATAAAAAACGGATAGAACAGGATTCGAACCTGTAAGCCCTTGCGGAACAGTCGCCTTCCAAGCGAGGTAAGTCACCAATCTAATGCCTATCCAAATATAGATTATTAATCGAATATAGGTTATAACTTAGCACTCATAAAAACTTATTCGAAAAGTCCTGTCTACTTAAAGAGCTGGATGACGTACACTTTAATAATCTAAACGGAAGGAGAGGGAGTCGAACCCTCAAGGATTTCTCTCGTCGGTTTTCAAAACCGGTGCAATCGCCAATTTGCTTGCCCTTCCAAATGTGAATCGGTGAATAAAGTTACTAGAAATTTGACTGGGGAATTACTTGAGATTACCCTCTAGGTCAAGCTTATAACTTTTAATAACTAAACTAGTATTATATAGCTATTAATGTTTCTCACTCTTTATTCCAGACGAAAATTACCAATTCAACGGATGAGATAGGAGTCGAACCTACAAGGCAATTACGCTCGTTTCTTTAGCAAAGAAGTGCAGTCACCAATCTGCTTGCTCATCCAGTGTTATACTTTATCAAATGCTTTCTCAATATCTTCATAATCTTTTGCCCATCTAATAAATGTATTTTTGTTTTTAGCGGGATCTACTCTTAAAGTTACTGTTGTCCCATTATCGAACTCACTATCTGAAAGATAATAACATTTTTTAGTGTCGGGACAATAAACAACTAATAGATCATAATCTCCTTTTTCTCTTTTAGAGATATGGCTACCCTTCTTATTAGACCAAACTGTATGTACTTTAATTTCAATTTTTCCTTTTGTTTGTCTAACGTATTTAACTTGGATACGAGCCATTTTTCCCCCTTTTTCAGCAATAGCATCATATTTTAGATGTTCGCTAAGAGGAAGACTGATCCCATATAAATGTTCTGTTAATTCTGCAATTACTTTTGTAAGACCGATATCACCCTTTTGTTTTGTTGTAAGCATATTTTTCTCCGAATTAAATACTATGTATATATATTCGGTTAACTGATAGGTATTCCTTTAATCGTTTCTAAATGGCAGCACTGGGAATCGAACCCAGACACCCTTGCGGGAATAGTTTTACAGACTACTGTGGCTCGCCTCGTCCACTATACTGCCCAAAAAAATCGCGATACGGGGAATCGAACCCCGCTCTCCTCCGTGACAGGAAGGTGTCCTTGCCGATAGACGATATCGCGGTAAATAGGAACAGTTGGTAAATATTGCTAATAAATAAGTGACTCTCGTATTGCCCCTGAGAATGTATCATCTACTACTCACCTACTCTTCTTGACAATTCCTAAGTAAGTTAACACTAGATACTCTGTACCTGTTCCAAAAATGGAGCCCATGGGAATCGAACCCACCAAAACCACCGACGAGGTAGCCCCTGTGCATTTATACTCTGCATTTCGAGCTTGTCTATCTTTCACGTTACGCGATCCCTGATAGAATGGAGACAGAGGGTCACGATCCCTCTACTGAACCTTGCAAGGGTTCTGTGATACCCGGTTTCACCATATCCCCATATATTATAGTTTCGACAACATATCTCTTGGAGTCAGCATCTGCCCCCAAAATGACCATATACCGTTTTTAAGATATAAATGTCTTTTGATGTGACAATTCCAACAAACTATTTCAAAATTATTTTCTTCGTTATTATTCCTATTACCATCCCTATGATGGACTACTAATAAATAACGTTTTGTTTCTTCACAATCACAACAAATAGGATTTTCTTGTTCGCTTATCCATCGTCTATATCTTTCTCTGTCATTAAGAGATGTCCCATAATGATCAGGTCTTATTTCAGGACATTTACCTTCTAATTTTTGTGCTTCTTCTTTGCACTTTCTTCCGCAAAAGTGAAAACCGTGTTTAGAATTTTTAAGTTTTGAAGGTTGCTTTAAAACTTTTTTACCACAATTAAAACATTGTACTTCAATTTTATTTGTTCTAGCTTTATCTCTACAATTAGTAGAGCAATATTTTTTAGGGCTAGTTACATTTATTCTTCTTAAAAATTCTTTACTACATTTTTCACAATTATGTTCTTCTGCTTTCCTGCGGATGCCACATTCCATAATATACACTTGTTCCATAATATATCTCCTATATAACTATCTATATATTCGACACAAAATGGATAAATCCTTTATTGCATTGCAAAAAAATATTAATCCCATAAATAGCTCCACCTGGACTTGAACCAGGATTACACGATTATCGGTCGTGCGTTCTGCCAATTGAACTATAGAGCCAAAACTAGAGGTCCTAACAAAAACAGGGGAACCCTATTTAGTGTTAGGATCCTCTAGAGAGGTGTTTAACTTTTTTTGGATATACCCTATTAACTTATAAATGAACAATACTATGCTTCAACTTAACGCATCTATATAAGATATAAGTTGATATAACATAGAGTTTTGAACTTCTTATTTAAAATAAGATTCTTACGAACTACAAACTAATGTTTATATATTTAGTAAGCTAACCTCGCTGTCCCAGCGATTCTTTATAGAGTTATAAAATGGAATAGAAGGGACTCGAACCCTTAACTTCCGCGGCAGGCTCCCAACTTTTAACTATCCCAAAACACCTAGGGGAGGACTTGAACCTCCATACCGTTCTAGACGGACTACAAACGATTAACAGTCGTTCCGCTTCCCAATTAGCGTACCTAGGTTTATTTTAACCATTTTCTTATTGCGTTATCAGAGACACCATATTTTCTCCCTACCGCACAGTAACTTGTTTCTTTTATTTCTTCTAAAAGATGTTCTTTAGAAGGTCTATTTTTAACTTTTCTTCTTCCTCTTTCGCAACACTTTAAAGAACAGTATACACTTTTTACTACTTTGCCTTTAAATTGTTTCTTACAACTAGGACATTTTTTATTATGCTTTTTTTTATCATTTTCTATTCTTATTAATTCTTTTTCTTTCCATTCTTTGATAGTTGCTTCTCTTTGTTTTCGATACTCTTCTTCATGTATTTCCATATGACATAATTTGCACAACAAATCACACTTATCAGCTTCTTTTACTAAAGTCTTCCAAGCAAGGGTACTGCCTCCTATTTGGAATTCTTTTAAATAGCCTCGACCGGGTCGCACGGTGATTTAAATACAATTCCCCTTGTTAGCTATTTAACAGGTGCACAAGGATTCGAACCCTGAAGTCTTCGCATTTGGAGTGCGATATTTTTGCCATTTAAACTATGCACCTATAAAAAGCCAGTAAGGGACTACCCTCAACATAGTAATTTCGTTATACTGGCAAACTAGTCTCCTAGAGATTTGAACTCTAACCGATTGCGTCAAAGGCAATTGTGCTACCTGATTACACCAAGAGACTATATACTTATTTTAACCATTTTCTTATTGCATTATCAGAAACACCATATTTTCTTCCAACAGCACAATAATTTGTTTCTTTTATTTCTTTTAATAATTGTTCTTTAGGAGGTCTATTTTTCTTTCTGTTAAGATTGTAACAAAAAGCACATCTTTTAGCTCGTTTATCTATTATCTTATTACAATCGACACAATAATAATTCTTTTTATTTTTGCTTTTATTTGTCCAACGTTGCACTTCTTCATCTAATTTTCTCATAACTTCAATAAAATTTTCTTGATAGATGTTTTTAACTTGTTTTTGAGAAATCATACCAGAGTGAATTTCTCTATGACAATTAGAACAAACCATTATGCATTTTTTAATTTCTTTAATAATTTTTACCCATTTTGTCAGTATACCTAATGTTGAGATTGTAATATTTTTTTCAGACGGGTCAACATAATGAAACTCCAACGCCTTATGACATCTATCATATTTACAAAATGAGCAACAACTACCAAACGCTTCGACAAGTTTATTTTTTCTTTCTTTTCTCGCTTTTTTTTGCCATTTTAAATATTTTTCAGTGTCTCTTTTTTTTCGACAACACACATCAAACTTAATAGGTGCTTCTAATTTTCTAGTATTTCCACTTCCAAAAGGGGAACATTTTAAGCAATATTTTCTTCTTTGAAAATTCCTATATTTACCATTTACGAATTGTCTGCCTTTTATTATCTCACCACATTTTTTACACGTTTTCATGATATACCTCTTATATAAATAATTATTAACTATTTATATATTCGAGATATGTAGCTGAAAAACCTTTTTTATTTTTAAATATATTAACAGATAAGTTCGACAATATGGAGAGAACCAGAGTTGAACTGGTACCTGAACATTTTCAGTGTCCTGTGCGACCGAGTACACCATCTCTCCTTTTATTTATAACTCTATTTACTTTTTAAAGAACTTATAGCCTATAAGGGGATCGGACCCTTGCTTTATGGCTGAAAACCATATGTTCTTCCACTAAACTAATAGGCCATCTTATTAACTTTTAATACCCAATAGTGGAATCGGACCACTCTCTATTGCATGTAAAACAATTGCTAAGCCAATCAGCTAATCGGGTGTATTTAATTACATAAGCTACATGAGTATTTTTTTACTCTCATAGTCTCTACTACAGGGTTCCCCTTATAGAAACCATACTTAGCTGCTAAAAGAAAGAACTTCCTTATATCTTCTTTTCTTTTCAGCTCTTTAACTATATTATTTATCATCTGATCCATTTAATAACTCTCTATCCATACTTTAGACTCAATATCTGTTACCTGGTAAATATCTTCTTCAGAAGTAGAAGAGCCATAACCACAGGTATCGCAACCATCATTATTGTCTTTTATTATGTAAACAGTTGCTTCCTGATCCATACTTTCTAATTTTTTTATTAATTCTTTAACTTTCATTTTAAATTTTTCCATAAAAAAAAGGCAACTACTTTTCGGTAGCTGCCTTTGAAATGGGGTATATATATTCAAAAGCGGCTAACCATCGCGTTCTTTATCTGACGCAAAATTGGCAGGGACCAAGCTATAAATAGCCTGTTGTCTGAGCGTTAAGCTCATACAATGCCAAGATACTGATAAATTGTGCTTTAGGTTAGTCATCTTTTGTCAATCCTATTTAAATTACTATTAATACTCTATTCCGAAACTATCGGAATAATTCCTTTAAAAAAAATTAAATTTTTAAAATATATTTTTCTTGTTTCAAGTCGAAGCCTATTATATCCTTTTCTATCAGTTCCTTTACTAATACATTTAAACTGCCGTGACAGTCTCCGTGACCAGCGAAACTACTAAATAAGAACAAATTATCTTCGTTATTATTTCTTTTATCCATATCTACATGATGAACAATTTCTTTAGAAGATAATATTCTATCTAATTTTTGTTCAATAACATATCTATGTTCTTCAACATATGTTCCATCTGCTCTCTTTATCGTCTTATGTCTAAATTTATCTTTAGCATAATATTTTTTCGAGCTATGCTGATAGCAACATTCTTTTGAGCAATATTTATGATTAGGATGCTTTCTAATAAACTTATCGCCACAATTCTTACATTTTATTTCTTTTTGCTTCTTGATTTTTGTCTCATAGCGATAATGCCATTGACAATCTTTAGAACAAAATACTTTATCGACTCTATGAGCAATGAAATCTTCTCCGCAATTTTTACATTGCTTTTGCTTTTGAACCCTATTATCATTCTTACTCTTATGATAATTAAAATTTGTATTACAGAGACTCGAACAGAACTGAGTTCTTTTTTGTTTCGATTCGAAATCTTTTTCGCAAAATTTACATTTTTGTTTATACATAATAATGGCTCCAATTAAAGTAGCATTATTATATATATTCTGTTTTTAAAGAATTATTCCTCTTTTATTTTTATTTTTTTAGTCTCTATAAAAAAGAACCAAAATACAAATATTATTATTAAAAGTTCCATTACTCTATTCCAGTTAAAAGTATAATTATTAGTCCCTACGGGATAGATAGTTCACTCTAATAATTACGTTACTAAATCCCTTATAACTTGGTTGATCGGGGTATAAATCCCTAGCCCGAAGGCATCTACCTGTACAAAACTACTGTTACGGTGGGACTCTCAAATCACACTATAACAATACAACACTACGAAGGTAGGAACCGACCCTACAATTAAGTTTTCTCGCTAGGAGATAACTTAACTAGACAATAATTGCTTGTTATTAAAAAATATGTTATTTAGATTTAATGTATCATTTTAATAGACAATTATTTCTTCTTCGTATTAAATCAGTTTTATTTTACTAAAACTATTTTTTTCCTTCGTTCAATATCTAAAATTAAATCACATCTTTTACAGCCGAAATTACCTGAGTTAAATGGATTATTGTCTGAACAGCGAATTCTAGGTCTAAAAGAAGAATAATGTCTAGGTCCTATTAAATCTATTGCCTTCCATATCTCTTCATTACCCTTTAAAACTTTCATCGTTTTTCCTACTATGTAATTTTAATGGATCAAAAATACCAATTTGTTCTGCCTTAAAAAAAGAAATTAAACCACATCTTATACAACTACGAACAATTACGAGAGTGCCAATAGTACTCATTCTACAAGAGAGATTAGGAGTACTGGGTATTATTG
>JAAOYK010000067.1 GCA_018221305.1 Candidatus Pacearchaeota archaeon | reverse complement strand
TAGATATATAGTATTTTTTTCTTTGAACATTTTTTTATAACGCATTTACTAAATTATCTTTCTTTAAATTCTGTTTCTTAATTTTAATTTTCTGATATATACCATCTGTTCTTTGTATGATTTTCGGAAAATAATCCAGATGATTAAAAATAGAGGAAAATATAAAATTTTAAAAGTTATTAATAAAATAAATACTATTTTCAATATGTTTTCAACAAACTTATTCATTTAACCTTCCTCTCTTCTGATTGATTCTATTTTTTAAAATCCTATCCATCATAGGATTATTAGCTAATGCTTCCATTAATTCACAATAACTATCAGCTTTATCAATTAACATTATTACTTCGTTTACTTTGGCAGACATCCTATTTCTTAACCTTACTAAGTCTTCCCTTGAAAAACCTAAATGTTTGCTATGTTTTTTTCTAACTGCATCTCCATCCACAATCTCTACACTCTTTCCTTTTTTTTCAATTTTTACCTTAAGAGCTTCTACAATTGTGGATTTCCCAGAACCACTCAAACCTGTAAACCAGATGACAACTCCCATTCTGAATTTATTTTACAAAAACCTGTTCTCCTTTTTTTATTGAATCCATTATTATCTTAGATATTTCTGGCCTCATAAACCACTCTGGTGGCATTTTTCCATCTTCAAACATTTTCCTTGCCTGAGTACCGCTTATATGCAAAGGTTCTAAATCTGCTTCACCTTCAACATCCTTTTCATGAACATGTTTTTTTAACTTGTTTGAATAAAAGACCTTATCAAAAATTATTGGCTTAATTCCTAAATCCGGGAATTTATTGAAAATCTGATGAGATGCATTAGGGTGATAATAATTACTGACACCAGTATGGTCTCTGCCAACTATAAAATGGCTGCAGCCAAAATTCTTTCTGCACAAAGCTGTAAATATAGCTTCCCTAGGACCAGCATATCTTGAGAAAGTTGAGAAAGTTGCCATAACAACACTATTTTTTGGGTAGATGTCTTTCATCATCTTTTCATAAGTCTCTATTATATATTTGGAATTGTAATCTCCGGATTTCTTTTTCCCGATTATTGGGTGTACAAACAAACCATCACAATTTTCTTTTTTCATTGCACTAAGCTGAATAAATTCATGACCTCTGTGTATAACATTTCTAGTATGGAATCCAACCACTTTTACCCATCCCCTGTCATCAAATAACCTCCTTACTTGTCTTGGAGTAAGCTCATATTCTTTATAATCAGAATCCTTTCTTTTTATCAAATCAATTTTTCCACCTATTAGAATAGGTTTCATGTTCATTAGCATCTTGACTCCAGGATGTTTTTCATCATCAGTACAATATAATTTATCTGCTGTTTCTTTTTTATCATATTGATATTTATCCCCTACATGCAGGATTGCGATAACTTCATCATTAGTATTAATTAAGGTAATATCCTCCCCAACTGAAATATTTTCAGCATCTTTTTCTGAAATGTCTAAAACAATAGGAATAGGCCATGCAACACCATTATTCAGCCTCATATTATCCAATACACAATTAAAATCTTTTTCCCCCATAAACCCTTCTATGGGGCTAAATGTTCCAATAGCAATCTGCTCAACATCCATCCCCTGTTCTTCACTCAGTTTTATTTTTACTAATTTATCAACATTATCCGGGGGTGCATCAATAAATCTTTCAATCAACTTACCTCCATGAGGCTCAATTAAAGATGTTGTTTCAAAAGTAGAAAGATAGTCAACATGGTCAATATCTTTTATGAGTTTTGAATGCTTTATTAGCTTATTCATCATGTTTATACAGGCCATAGGATATTTCCCAATAGCGGTTTCAGCTGATAATATCAGTCCATCGGCTCCGTCTATTATTGAGGTAATAACATCATTAACTTCTGCTCTAGTTGGTTTTTTATTTTCAATCATTGATTCTAAAAGATTTGTGGCAACAAATACTTGTTTTCCTTTTTCTTTTGCTTTTTTTAATATTATTTTTTGTATTATTGGGATTTTTTCAACAGGAACTTCTTTACTCATATCACCTCTATCAAGCAAAATAGCATCAGATTTGTCAAGTATCTCATCAATATTAATCAAGGACTCTTTTGATTCAACTTTTGAAATAATATACATCGCATTATTAGTTGCTTTTTTAGCTTCATCAACATCTTTCCCTCCTTTCACATAAGATATGGCAATATGGCTTATTCCTTCTTTTAAGCCAATTTCAATGGATTTTTTATCTTTTTCAGTCAAAACTGGCAGTTTAAATTCACGTTCAACAGCAGATACTATAACAGCAGATTTATTATTTCCAAGATATCCTTGGGTGACGACTCTAGCACTTATATAACCCTCACCAATAGTTGATATATCAGAGACTTTTAGAACCAAAGTATTAAAATCCACTAATATTAGGTCGCCTTCCTTTAATTGTTTTAAAATAATTCCAGGTTTTAAACATATTTTTTCTGAATCTCCTACCAGCTCTTTTGAGTATATCTTCAGTACATTACCCTCTTCATAGGTTATTTTATTTTGGTTTAAATCTCCGGTTCTTATTTGAGAACCTTCAGTATCTATTATAAATGGAATTTCAGCTTCCTTTGACAATTTAATAAAATAATTTAAGTCATCAGTAGAAGAATGAGACATATTTATACGTACAAAATCAGCTCCTTTATCCTTAATTTTACTAATATCGTCTTCCTTATTTGTAGCTGGCCCTAAGGTAACTATGACTTTAACATTATTATTTTTTACCATTTTTTCTTATTAAATGAGCTATAAGTTTATTTACCCCCGTTAGAACAGAAAGAAAGAGGTTTTTTTAAATCTTGCTATAGTTGAGTCTATCATTACTTTACTGATTTTATGATATTATCCAATCTTTTTGACAGGACCTTCCAAGTATATTTCATTGCTTCTTTCCTATAGTCCATTTTTTTGTTTAACTGAAGTAATATCTTATTTTTTAGATCCTGTATACTTCCAGGCTTGCATAAACTACCTTTAAAGGGTTTTAGTATTCGAACAACATCACCAACTGCAGTTGCAACAATAGGAACATTGACTGCCATATATTCAAGAAGTTTTTGTGGAAAAGAATATTTTGTAAAAGGATTATCTGTCGAGGCAATAATTAATATATCGCTTGCATTTAAAGCCATCACGAGCTCCTCTTTTTTTGGTAAAGCCTTGAATAACACAAAAGGATATTTTATGTTCATTCCCTTGTCAATCTTTCCGCTTAATAAAAGATAAAAAGTCTTATCTTTTTCTCTAAGCTCTTTAACTGCCTGAATTAGTTTATCTATTCCCCTATCTTTAGAAATGTGGCCAGTGTATGTAATTAGTTTTGTTTTTTGATCTATATTAAGTTTTTTACGGCAAAACTTTTTTGGGATAATTTTGAATGTATCCAGGTCCACACCATTCTCTATTATTGGGCTAGTTTCATTACGCAAAAACCTTAGCTTGTTCATTAGCGCGTAATTTGAGAAGAAGACCGCATCTGATTTCTTGATAACATTATAATCTAATTTTCTTATAAAAGGAATTTTGTAGGTATCATAAATCTCGTAGTTATCCTGTACCTCATATATTATCGGAATATTATATTTTTTTGCATAGTAATAACCAATGATGCCTAATAAAGGTTCTGTGGTGGGGATAATGTAGTCATATCTATTTTTTTTAATTAATTTTTTGACTCTTCGTATAATTGATAAAGGAAACATTAGACTGGAGGGAACTACATAATACTGAATATCATTTTTTTTTGTGATGAAATCCTGCTTCAGGTGAAAGTCAGTACAAAGAAAATGAACCTCATATTTATTTGTTAGCTGTTCAAAAAGTCTTATCTCTCTCCCAAAATTATCCTTTACCATATCTTTATTGGAACCAAATCTCTTCATAAGAACAAGAATCTTCTTTTTAGGCATTTTTTACAACATTTCCAATTATTCTTGTCAAATCTATTGCTTCTTCATCACTGATTGAAGGAATGCATGGAATAGATAAGCCTCTTTCTGATACTTCTTCAGTTATTGGTAGCGTTTCAGGGCTATCGTAAAATGGTTGTTTATGGCAAGGCCAGAAAAACGATAAAAAGGGAATTTCCTTCTTTCTTAGTTCTTTACCAACTTGCATTTTAATTTTCTTATTTTTAAATATAATTGGATAAATCCAGTAAACTGGATTGGATGAGGTTTCATTCTTCATGATATTTATATCATATTTTTTAAATTCATTTTCATAAATCTTCGCGACCCTTTTCCTTGACTTAAGATTATCATCAATTTTTTTCATTTGAGAAATACCAATTGCAGCCTGTAAGTCTGTCATCCTGTAATTAAATCCTAACATTTCATGATAATATTTTTTTTCTATGAAATCATCACCTTTTAGATCCTCATTTTTTACTTTTCCCTGAGACCTTAGTAATTTTAATTTACCATTCAATTCCTGATTATCTGTGAGGCACATGCCTCCCTCTCCAGTCGATATTATTTTATTATTATAGAAGGAGAAACAACCAATATCGGATAAAGAACCTACTTTTTTCCCTCTATAAACTGCACCTATCGCTTCAGCTGCATCCTCAATAACTGATAAGTCGTTTTCTTTTGCTAAACCCTTTATTGAGTTCATATCACAAGGATTTCCAAATACATGTACAGGGATAATTGCTTTTGTTTTATTAGTAATCTTTTTCTTAAGGCTATTAGGATCCAAACATAATGTGTTTTTTTTAATATCTGTGAAAACTGGTTTGGCTCCAGTATAAGTCACAGCATTTGCAGTTGCAATAAAAGTAAAAGAAGGTACAATTACCTCATCACCTTGTTTAATGTCTAAAGCTGCAAGTGCAAGATGCAGAGCAGCTGTACCATTGAAACAGGCACTAGCAAATTTTGTATTACAGTAGGAGCTTATGATCTTCTCAAATCTTTCAACATAAGGCCCTTGAGCTACAGAAGATTTGTTTAATACTTCATTTAACAGTTTTTTTTCTTCTATGCCTATAATTGGTTCTTCAAAGGATATCATAATAATCAACACTTCCTATAATAATGAAAAATGATTATTTATTAAAGAAATTCCTGTACCATTCAATTGTCTCTATTAAACCCTGTTCTAGTGTGAATTGAGGTTTCCAATTTAATAATTTCCTTGCTTTTTTACTGTTTAGGTATTGGTTTTTGATTTCTCCTTTTGCTTCATTTAAAATCTTAGGCTTTAAATTTTCTTTTTTCATTAATTTAATTATTGTGTTAACTATTTCGAGAACAGTTAAAGGTTTGTCATTCCCAAAGTTAAAACATTCACCTTTAATCTCTTCTCTGTTAAGATTTTCAGCTATTGTGAGGTAAGATTGTATAACGTCTTTAACATAGATATAATCCCTTTTAAAAGTACCATCACTCCTAATTATGGGTTTTTCTTCATTAAATAAAGATTTTATAGTTTCTGGTACAATTCTATTAAAATTGAGATCATTCCCTCCAAATATATTACCGCATCTGGCTACCCCTATTGGCATTCCGTAAGTTTTTGCATAAGATTGGGCTATCAAATCAGAACAGGATTTAGAAACATCATAAGGGTGTTCTCCAGTAAGAGGCATATCTTCAGTATAGGGGAGCTTATCGCTGCTCCCATAGGCTTTATCACTTGAAGCAATAACAATGTTTTTTACTAGTTTTGAATTTCTACAGGCTTCAAGAACATTCCAAGTTCCTCTGACATTTGAGTTGAATGTGCCAAGAGGGGATCTGTTTGCTGTCTTCACAATAGTTTGTGCACCTAAATGAAATACAGTATCAATCTCATACTCATTTAATGCTCTTTCAATATTCAGGTAATCCTCTAATTCTCCTGAAACTACATTTACTTTTCCAAATATACTTGATTTTATAAGATTTGATTTTGGGACAAAATCCCGCATAAAGATTGTGACTTCCGAACCTATGTCATGTAAGTGAGCTGTAAGCCAGTAACCTACTATTCCACTGGCACCAGTGATGAATATCCTTTTTCCTTTAAGCTTTGACATTTTTATCCCAAACCATCCATTTTGCCTTACCTTTATCCTGGAGATTATTGAGAGTTCTTGTATCTTTATAAGTGTCCATACATTCCCAAAAACCTTCATACTTAAAGGCTGCAAGCTCGTTATCCTTTGTAAGTTCTTTTATAGGTTCTCTTTCAAGCATATAATCCTCACCTAAATAATCAAATACTTTTTTGTTAAAAACAAAAAAACCACCATTTATCCACATATTCATAAATGGCTTTTCATTAAACCCCAATATATTCTCTTTTTCATCTATATCTATGATCCCATAGTTTGAACGGAAATTTATGCAGGTCATTGTTGCAATTTTTCCTTTATTCCTATGAAATTTTATCAATTCTTTAATGTTAATATCAGATACTCCATCACCATAGGTAACCATAAAGTCTTCATCTCCAATATATTTTTCAATTTTTTTGATCCTTCCACCGGTATTTGTTTCCAAGCCTGTATCTATAGATTGGATATTCCAATTTTCATGATTGTTTGAATCAAAATATTCTTTGATCTTTTCACCCTTGTAACCTAAGCAAAGAATGAAGTCATTAAAGCCATGATAGGAATATAATTTCATTA
>JAAOYK010000066.1 GCA_018221305.1 Candidatus Pacearchaeota archaeon | reverse complement strand
TAACCAGGTGAAGCAGTAGCAGTAAACAAACCAACACCACATCTTTGTAATGTTGACCTTGGTCTAAATATTGCAGCAATATCTTTTGGAAGATTTACTTTTTCCATTGTCTTCACCAACACAAAATCTCCTGGTTTAAGAACAATATCTTTTTTCTCACCATATTTTGCAATAGAACCAACTTTTGGAGTATGCCTTTCTGTTTCTCCTAAAAGAGCCTCCCCTCCCTCAATTACAAAAACCTCTCCAAGCCTTAAATCAAAACCAGTTCCTTCGGGATTTTCTAGCTCTCGTTGACAAAGATTTTCAACAAGCTTTTGTTCATTAACTAACCTCAACAACTCTTTTGTTCCTAACATATTAATAAAAAACCTAAACTCTTTTTAAAATAATCTATACTCAAGAATACAAATAAGTTTTAAAACCCCTTTTCTTTTTCTCAATAATGAACAAAAAAATAATAACATTTATAATACTACTTTTAGTTTTATCAATAGGAGTTTACAATATGAATAATTCAACAAGAGTTTTGCTTAAAACAAACCACGGAGACATCACAATAAATCTTTACAACGACATGCCAATCACTTCTGGAAATTTCAAAAACCTCGTAGAAAAAGGCACATACAATGGAGTAATATTCCATAGAATTATTGACGGCTTTATGATTCAAGGAGGAGACCCAACAGGAACAGGAATGGGAGATCCAAATATTCCAAACATCCAAGACGAATTCACACACGCAGGCGGAAACAAAAACAACAGAGGAACAATCTCAATGGCAAACGCAGGACCAAACACAGGCTCAAGCCAATTCTTCATAAACTTAGTTGATAATAATTTCCTAGACTCAAAACACCCTGCATTTGGAAAAGTCATAGAAGGAATGGATGTTGTAGATAAAATAGCAAAATTATCAAAAGACCCTCAAGACAGACCCTTAGAAGAAGTTAAGATTGTTGAAGCCGAAATTATTGGACAGTGACTATTTTAATTATTAATAACAGCTTTTCAATGATTGAGTTGAAATTATTTAATCATAACATATCCAGAAATATACAAAATATTTAAAAACAAAACCTATTTAATACTAAAATGGAAAAAGACATCGGACGAATAAACAAAAACGACCAATCAGACATTGTGATAAGAATTGATGATTTTAGTGGAAAGCGTGGACTTACAATAAGAGAGTTTGTAACAAGCGAACGATACACAGGTTTTACAAAAGCAGGTGTAAGAATAAGTGCTGAGGATTTTCCAAAATTTAAGGAAATGATTAATTCTGTAACAGATGAGGACATGGTTTCTGCCACAACTGATGTGGATACACCTGAAGAAGTACCAAAAGAAGAAACTAAAGAACCTACTCAAGAAAATTTACCTGATTATTGAAACTAGTTTCCCCTAAACCTTTAAAAATAATTTTTTACTTAAGTATATCATGACTAGAAAAGACTTTTGGAAAAACTGGATTACATGGTTCATAATTATAGCAATAATTATCTATTTAGTTATTAATTTCAATAACCCCTCCCCACAAACAAATGAAGAACTTGTAAAATGCATTGGTTCAAAATCAACACTTTATACACAATTAGGATGTCATGCTTGTGAAACTCAAGAAAAAATGTTTGGAGAAAATTACCAATACCTAAATACAGTTGATTGTTTTTACGAAAGAGAAAAATGTGGAGGAATTGAAGCCACCCCCACATGGTTAATCAAAACCCAAGAATATAAAGGCGTTCAATCAATAGATAAATTAAAAGAACTTACTAGATGTTAAATGGAAAATTTAATTAGAATAACCTTACTTGCCCTTGCTGATTCTGTAAACCCCTGTGCCATTGCTATTTTAACAATGATTCTAATGACAATTCTAATCCAAAACCCAGACAAAAAGAAAAAAGTTATCTACGCAGGATTAGCATTCATAGCCTCAGTTTACATAGGATATTTAGTTTATGGACTAATCATAATCCAATTCTTTATGAGCTTTGCAGAATTCCTAAGAAAAAATTCAGGAATTATATATCAAGGACTAGCAATCATCGCAATGATTCTCGGAGCACTTAACATAAAAGATT
>JAAOYK010000008.1 GCA_018221305.1 Candidatus Pacearchaeota archaeon | reverse complement strand
TCACATTATCGAGCATTTCACAGGAAGAAACATTCCCATCAGGGTATATCACCCCATTTAATCTTCCAGCAGCGCATGGCAGTTGATATTTTCCGGTCTTGGCTGTTTTATAGATTATCTCTCTAAATAGAGTATTTACTGCTTGATAAATGCCACTGCCAAAAAAATTAGAATATCCTTTTAGATTGCTAGAATAAATATCTGATTTTGTCTTGTCTGCAATCTGTTTATAAATTTGAATGCTCTTTTTGTCCAAGATAGGGCTACATGACTCCCCCCTAGCAAGATTGACTTGTATAGAGTCTACTATTAGCTCATTTTTTATATAATCATAAAAATCTAACATAATATCGGCATTTAAGCTACTGAGCGTAGAAATCACACCCATATTCAAATTTTTAAATTGTTTTTTAATTCTCTTTAGATTATTGATAGTTTGTATACTTTTCTTGAAACTGCCAGTTGTACCTCTTATTTTGTCATGGACACTTTCAAATCCATCTAAAGAGACAGTAACGCTTAATCTTATTCCTTGATTATTTTTAAGAACATCAGATATTACCTCACTAATCTTCTTTGGTTGAAAACCGTTAGTAACTACAGAAATTACCTTGGGTTTGGCATATCTAAAAAATGTTTGTATAACTTCTCCAACATCTTTTCTTAAAAAAGGCTCTCCCCCAGTTATTGAAACATTCAATACCCCCTTCAGTGATTTAGCTAATTTTTTAATATTATCAATAGATATCTCATTTCCCTTGTTTAAGTTTTGTGAATAGAAGCAATGTTTACACTTCATATTGCATCTATCTGTAACAAAAAATGCGATAAAAAGTGGGAATTTCTGAGATCTCAATAAATATTTTGAATAGCTTAGCATTTTTAATACCTGTTGTGGAGTATAAAATAATCAAAAAATCCTGCAAGACTCCCAATTATTAAAACCCAGATGTTTAAAAAATAAACAAGAGTAGAAACGAGAAAGAATGATAAACCTCTCGCCTTTAATAAAAAACTAAAAAATGGTTTATTGACTAATAGATAGAGTATGATAAATGCAAAAAGAGTTAAAGAAGGGAGGATATGCTTTGTCAGGATTATTGTGGGGATAAGAAAGGTTATACCTAAGACAATAAAACCAGACGCAGCCATATAAAAAGTATAAGAAGGTATACGTTCTGTTCTTCCTGTATTGTACACTTTATTTTTAAATAAACCCGACCTAGCAAGTAATTTGACCAACCCAAACATTTTTCTCAGATCCATTTTAACAAGGTCTATAAGAGTTAAATATTTTTTATGTATTACTTCAATTTCCTTATCCATATAAATGCGATATCCCTTTGAAACAATACGCTTACCGATCTCCCAATCTTCACCTGAAAGTATTTTAATGTTTGAATCAAAACCATTAACAGCCTCAAATGCTTCCTTCTTTATTGCAACACAACTTGTATTCAAGATTGAGATATAATCCGGCATGATGTAATATACATAACGCATATGTAAGTTTTTATAATTTGATGCAATATTTTTAAAGGGGTGCTCTTTTGAATATATGGCGACAATAACATCCCCTTTTTTATTAGCGATGTCATCACTTATGTTTTCTAGAGTATCTTTTCTTATAAGTATATCTGAATCAAAAAAAAGGAGTATATCCCCCTTTGCTATTTTAGCACCTTCATTTCTAGTTACAGCAGCACCACTATTTTTTGCGAGTTTGACTAATCTGACGTTATCATAACTATTGATAATTTTTACTGTATCGTCAGTGGAACAATCATCAACACAGATCACTTCAAAATTCTTAAAAGAGGATTCCAATGCGCAATCTAGGCAGCTTTTAATTGACTTTTCAGTATTGTAACATGGAATAATTATTGAGATGAAACAATTCTCTGGCAGTTTTGTTTCTTTTGTTTTTATAGTATCCATTTTCCATTCCCACTCATGATTTAACTCTAACTTGAATTAATAAGAGATGCATATTATGTTTGTAAAAGTTTTGCATATATGTTCCCGCATAACGAATCAAACTTCATAGAATCTAATGTTTTCATCATATCTTCAAATGACATCCAATTTGCAGATTCAAGTTTTATAGCCTTTCTAAGCGAATAATTATAAGAATATTTACCAAGACTTGAAAGATGCCTTAGGCAATCTCTTGACAATCCTATAGACTCAGTTGTAAATTCAAATGATAAGAAACTTAATGGTTGAGACAAGCCTTTTATAACAGATAGTTCACCACCCTCCACATCTATTTTACAAAAAACAGGTTTACCATATTGAGTTATTAATTGATCCAAAGTGGTAGTGTGTACTTTATTCCGCTTATTATGTGTGAAGGTCAGATGTTTTCGTGTTTGCTTTATTGTTTTAATCCACTGAGGTGATATTGTAGATAAAGAATTTGTACTGCAGATAAACACATCTATATCCCGGATAGTTTCATCAGCAGCCTTGTTGACTAAAGTGAAATTATTAACAGAAGCGAATTTCTTATTAAGATGATTTACACAATCAGTTTGAAATTCAACAGCAATAACTTTACAGCCAAGCCTTAAAAGAATATCTGAAAATGTCCCAATATTAGCTCCAATATCAAAACAAAGGTCTCCTTTACTGACAAAATTAGAATAGAACCTCATTTCCTCTTTCCTGCGGATTATACAATACACCTCATCAAAAAAAGATAGTATTGGCCTAAACAACTTAACTTGATTTAAGGTATCATATACATCACATACAATCTTATAAAAAAAATTTCTCATTTTCATATTTTCACTTTTAAATGCAGTTTTATAAAGATATTAACACAGTTAAAGGGTATATTAAACGGAAAATACTCTTTTTTTGTTACGATAAAATATTTCTTTAGATCACGTATTATTTTATTAGGACTGTTTATATGTTGAGATCTTATAAACGGCAAGTAACTGGTTTTGTATTTCTTTTCAAAGGCCCTTTTAGTTATAAGTCTCATTCCAATGTTATATGTTATGCTATTTATGATTGGAATAATAACAAAAAACGTGCCGTCTGTTTTTAATGTTCTGCTGACTTCCAATAATGTTGAGTCTAAATTATGCAGGTGTTCAAGTATATTGGAAGCAATTACTTTATCAAAAAATCTATCTGGAAACGTAAGCTTCTTTTCACAATCACCAATAACTGCAGTTACATTCGGATAATCTGTCTTTATCCTCTTTGCTATCTTTTCCCTTAGCTCTAATGCATAATAGTTTTTATTAGCACTTGCAGTTATATTATTTCCAGTTCCAGCACCGATATCCAAAACTTTATCATTTATGGCTATATCAATATAATTGAACCTATCTAAAAACTTGTGTTTGTTTCTTATGGTATCTAACCAATATATCTGGAAATCATCCCATATATCTGCTTTTGTTTTTTGTTCCATAGTATATTTATACGCCAGGTTTACTGTAGCTCTTATCGGGTTTATAACATGAGTCCTTAAATCTATACTGAGTATCTATTTTCCACCTTCAACACTATCAATCTCACTTTATCTCCATTTTGTTCCTAAAAATCCTTTTATATCATCAATCAGATAACCATTAAAGATATCTGTTTTTAATCTTCTTAATATATAGCTTGGCCTTAAATAAAATTCATTGTAAGCAATATCCATAAATTCAAGTATCTCGTTCCATTCTAAGTTAGGGTGATCATATAACTGCTTGTTGGGTAAATAACGGATATCATCATAATTTACATTTTTATTGATTCTGTCTTTAAATAAATCCCATAACTCTGTACTAACCTGAGGCATAAAAACACTAAATCTGATATAATCTAGGGGTAATTTCTTAGCAAAGTCTATTGTTTCCCTTACAGTTTCTTTATTATCCTCTGGAAGTCCAATAATAAAAAAACCAACAGTTAAGATATTATTTTTATTGCATAATTCAACAGCATTTTTTATTTGATCTAATTTCGTGCCCTTGTTTATACTATCTAAAACCTTTTGGTTACCTGACTCTATTCCGAAACTCGTTCTATAACAACCAGCTTTATTTAAACTTCTGAACAGTTCCTCATTTACATTATCAACCCTCATCCCATTATTTAATGTCCAACTTATATTTATTTTCATTTCATTTATTTTCTTACATATATCGATAGCCCTCTTAATATTATAATTAAAAAAATCATCTGCAAAACTAAATTCCTTAAATCCATAAGACATACAACTTGAAATATCTTCTATTATTCTATTGACAGTTTTTCCCCTTATTTTATAACCAAAAACCGATTTATTACAATAATAACATCTATGGGGACAACCCCTACTGGACTCTAATAAACAAGAAGGATTATTTTTAGCGTATAATCTAGAAGAATCGTAATCATTAACATCGATCAAATCCCACTTGGGCATAGGTAAATCATCTAAATTAGAAATGGGTTTTGAATACACAATACCTCTTTGTTTCTTAAAATTGCCTTCTTTTATGAAACTTTCACCTTCACCAACCACAACTATATCTGCTTTTGTATCCCTTAGAGTTTCTGAAGGTTTGGATGAAGCGTGACAACCGCCTAACACAATCAAAATATTCTTATCAAAGTTTCTTATGATATTGCATAAGGACTTAACATAATTATAGCTGATAGTATTAAAACTTAAAAAAACAATATCTGGTTTAAAATCCGAAAGTTCTTCTATTATATTTAATTTATGAATATTCTCGTCTATAACTTTAGCAGTACCATTAAAACCTGAAGCTAGTGAAACAATATTAAGAGGCGTTATCCTGACTTTCAAAAAATCATACTTAGTATTTTTATATAAATTCTTGTTAAAAACACTAATAAATAACCCCCTAGTTTTCATTTTCTAACCCCATCATGATTTAGCCTCTCAGATATATTACTCTTAATCCCATATAAAGCATTGGAACAAATATTAATAATGTAATAATAAAGGAAATCAATGCAAACCAAAAACCCATCCTTTCTTTCGTTTCTATCCTCATTTGCTTTCTAACCCATTGTTCTTAATCTTATTCACCTTTTAAACCAAACTATTTGTTAGTTTGAATATGATCTATAATCTTATCTGCCACTTCCTTAGGTTTTATATGCTCCAAACACAATGCTTTCTTGCATGTTGTAGTTTTTTCATTGTAATTTGTTAAACATGGGCTGCAATCAGGATGTTTATAAAAAACTAAGTGATTCTTTCCGAAAGGCCCATACAATAATGGTGAATTAGGCCCATACAATCCTACACAAGTTATACCACAAGCTGCTGCTATGTGGATAGGTCCTGTGTCGCTAGATACATATAAGTCACATTTCTTGATAAAATGAATCAACTCTTTTATATCAAATAATCCACAAGAACTATGGCAATTATCCTTATTTACTTTGGATATTACATATTCTGCAAGCCTCTTGTCTGATTCTATTCCAGTTATGACAAAACTCAGATTATCAAATTTATTATTTAAAAGATTTATCAATTCTACAAAATAGTCAATTGGCCACTGCCTTACCCTTGCATTATCACTGCTTCCAAGATGCACCCCAATTAAATTGTTGTCTTGAATTTCATTAACGGCAATAAAATCATCTACTTTTTTATTCTCAGTAAAAGATGTAAACGATTCTAATCTGATATCTTCTTCTTTGAACCCAACCAATTTGCTCAATCCATACCACTGCTCCACCAGATGTCTATCATCAACATAATCCTTAGTACAATCAAATAATCTATGTCTCTCTCTGGTTCTTATCTTAAAACCAATCCTATATTTTCCAAGAAAATACGAGATGATTGATGATATATTCAAAAAAGGTTCAAAGTCAATTACTATGTCAAACTTTTTGTGATATTTAAACAACGTAGTAAAAATTTTAAATATGTCAGAGTATCCGATGTTGTGATACAATACTTCATCCACATAATCAAGATTTTCTAACAATCCTACATTGGTAGATAAAGTCAAAAAATGCAGCTTTGCATTTGGAAATCTTTTTTTAACTGCCTTTATTGATGGTGTAAGCATGACTAAATTACCTATACCCCAAAACTTGATTAAAAGGATATTCTTAGGGTCTTCCACAGTATGACAATCCGGGGCTTGATTAAACAATGAATTAATACTCTTTATCAATATGTTCCCGATAGACCTATCCAGTTTTCTTCTATATTTATATATTAGAATACCCATTTGGAATCACTATCATATCAATAAAATCATCTTTTTTCATTATGAAGGAATTCGAATAAAACAAAAAAGCAAGATTGGAAAAATACTAGCCAACTCTTCTTAATTTCTGTATTATTGGCTTTTCAGTCTCATATACAACTTTTTTTCCATCACCCAAGGCTTCAGGTATTACACGTATGTCTCTCACCATCCTCTTCAATCCTTGAGGTTCTAAGCTAGCTGCTTGGTCAGAACCCCACATTGCCCTGACTAAAGTTATATGTCTTTCTACCACACAAGCGCCCAATACTGCAGCCATAACAGAAGGTTGAACTCCAACTTCATGGCCACTGTAACCAATTGGAACTTCAAAAAGATCCTTTAATCCAGATATCGCATTTAGATTTAATTCCTCTGGTTTAGATGGATATGTAGAAGTGCAATGCAGTATAACAAGATCTTCCTTTCCTAAGACTTCAACAGCGTGTTTGATCTGATCAATCGTACTCATCCCTGTTGACATTATTACTGGTTTGCCTTTTGATCTTATATGCTTCAAAAGAGTGTCATCAGTCATGCTAGCAGATGCTATCTTATAACAAGGAATATCAAATTTCTCGAAAAAATCAACACTTCCTGTATCCCATGGAGAAGCAAACCATAAAATTCCTTTCTCTTTGCAATAACTATCTATCTCCCCATACTCCTTTTCGCCAAATTCAAGCCCCCTTTTAAGATCTCCGTTAGTGGGTCCAAATGGATTTTCCCTTGGTTTGGCTAGTTCTTCTGCAGTATAAACAACATCTATAG
>JAAOYK010000065.1 GCA_018221305.1 Candidatus Pacearchaeota archaeon | reverse complement strand
GTGCCGGTTCTGGCAAAACAAGTGTTTTGACAAAGCGCATAGAATTTTTAATAAAATATAAAGGTGTTGACCCAAAAAAAATCTTAGCAATAACTTTTACAAGAAAGGCTCGCCAAGAAATGGATACTCGGCTTAAATGTATGGGGATTAGTACAAATGTTGAAACATTTAATTCATTTTCAGAAAAAATATTACGTAAGTATGCAAGCCTTATTTATAACCGTGATATTAAAGTTATTAATTATGGAAATAAAATAATGTCCTTAATGGCTGCACTAAATAATCAGGGCTTGACTATTGATGATGCGATTAATAAATATTTTACTCCAAACCAAAAAAGAAACAAAACTCCTGAACAATTATCACGCTTGTTTATGAACGACTGTTTTTTTATTTTAGAATACTTTAAATCAAAAAATCTTGATCTGTATGATTTTTCTATTGATTCAGACCCAGAACATGCAGCTACTGCAAAAATGATGCACAAGTTATCTCTTTACTTAAAAAAATACATGGAAGTTTCAGGCCTGCGTGATTTTACTGACCAGATTATTGACACTATAAAATTTTTCAAAGAAAATAAAGATTTTATTCCAGAATATGATTATATTCTTATTGATGAGTACCAAGACGTTAATGCTATGCAAATAGAACTCTTAGACTTAATAAACTCCAAAAACATTTTTGCAGTAGGGGATCCTAGACAATCAATTTTTGGCTGGCGAGGATCAAGTATTAATTATATTTTAAATTTTCAAAAAAAGTATCCAGAATCAATAGTAATAACTTTAACAAAAAATTATAGAAGCAATAATCATGTGGTAGATTTTATGAACAAATCAATAAAAAATATGGGCCTTCCTGACATTAAACATAACTTTTTTGGAGAAAAGCAGATATTTTTAGAAAACCTTTCAACAGAACTTGCAGAATTTGAATACATAATAAACCGTATTTTATGGTCTAATGTGGGCCGTGAAGAAATCTTTGTACTATCTAGAACTAATAGGCAGTTAATGGACTTATCCAAGATAATGAAACAAAAAGGTATTCCACACATTATCAAGACTGATGAATTTAACGGATCTGCTAATGCTTCTGTCGGCCAAGTAACTTTGGCGACAATTCATTCAATTAAAGGATTAGAGGCAAAAACTGTCTTTGTTATGGGTTGTAATGAACAAAACTTTCCTTGTAAAGCTTCAGATCATCCTGTTATTGAGATTATTAAGGTAGAAGATTATGATAAAGAAGAAGAAGAACGAAGGCTTTTTTATGTAGCTATCAGTAGGGCAAAACAGACACTTTATTTGACTTATACAGGCAAAAATCCAACTTATTTTATTAACAAAGAAATGCTTGACATGCTTGACACCTAAACATTATATGAGTTTTTTTTCTCTTTAAAAATCTTAAAACCAACTAATATTTTCCATATTTCTTTAAAATTTCTTTAACATCTACTTGTTTCTCACGTTTATGTTTTACATACCATGAAAAAACCAAAAGTGTCCAAATAAATGAAAAGGCCATAAAAACAATCAAAACATACATATTTTCCTGTGTTTCTCCAATAACCCATCCAGTTACTCCTTGCACAAAAAATAATGATACAATAAAACTAATACCAGAAAGAATCCCTGAAATGTTCACAATTTTCTCAAATGCACCTAATTTTTCCATTATATCTTATATACAGGGAAGTTAATAAATTTACTCATATTGATAATAATTTCAATATTAAACCAAACTGTTACTCAGATTTAAAGTAAATCACGTTCACAAACATTTAAAAAGCATTAATCATTCTCATGAATAATTAAATAATTACTATAAAAGATGTCAGAAGAAGATACACAAACAACTGAAGCTGCACCTGAAGCAGAAGCAGAAGCAGAAGCTGCACCAGCAGAAGCTGAAGCTGCTCCAGCAGAAGCAGAAGCAGAAGCTGCTCCAGCAGAAGAAGCTGCTCCGGCAGAAGAAGCTGCTCCAGCTGAACCTGCAGCAGAATAAATAACCTTTTTTTTTTTTTTTAAACTTTTTTTATTTATTTTTTTTAATCTCTTAGAAGTATTTCTATAAAAATTCTAGTTTTTACGCCTAAAATGCCCATTTTTACGCTTAAAAATGCATTAATCAATGTTTAGGCTTTTGCCATATTCCACAGTAATTGTGCATATATTTTAAAAGAATCTGCAACTTCTTGATTTTGTATAACTACAGAAAAAGATTTACTCTTATTTATGCCAATAGTTACAGTATCTGCATAAATTTCCATCCAACTGTGTGTTATTAGGCCTTCAGGCATGTATCTTACTTCACTTAATGGGTATTTTTTTGAAATCTCTCCATAAGGCTTTTTTGCGTCTTTATTGTAAAGATACCGACATCTGATGCCTTTTTTATGCCTTCTTTGGTGATATTCCTTAAAATAAGGTGTCATAGTGCCTTCATAAGCTGTCTTTGCAATCCCAATAATCCACATTTCGTCCCCTTTATCCATTATTTTAAGTGTTCTTTCTCTTGCTGTTTGAATACCTCTCAAACCATCATATACTTGAGCAGTCTCAGCTGTAATCGCACTTTGCCCACTAGACACTAAAAATGGGATCATTTCCTTAATTTTTTCTTCTTGAGTCTTTAAATCTGCTTCTTTTTCTCGTATATAAACAATAAGCCGATTTGGGTCTGCAGCCCTGAAATACTTAGTTTTTTTCTTAACAATATGACTTGCAAGACCTTTTTTAGAGAGTTTATCGAGTATTATGTAAACTTTTGATATTGAGACCCCTGACTCATCTACTAATGGTCCTGAGGTAGTCTCGCCCAACCTAATAAGTGCAAGGTAAACCTTAATTTCTCCTTCTGTTAAGCCTAATTTTCTGAGTGGTTCTATCTCCATTTCCATGCCATAAAAAGGTATGTTTTCTTTATAAATCTTCCCCCCCTTAGGGGAAGGAATGTTTAAATAGAGGTTTAGAGTGTTACTACTATAAAGTAAATAAGAGGTTAAAAAAATGGTAATTTCAAAAAACAAACTTGAAAAAATAGCAAAAAGATATGACTCATCTAAGCACTTTGATTCAGTCATAGCATATTACGATAAGGTAGAGATCAAAAAAAATCTCAAAGCAAGAAAAATACTTGAAGTTGGCTCTAGCGGGGGTAGTGTTTCAAAATTTCTTGTAAATATGGCCTCACAGTTAGACATTGTTGAAGGTTCGTCTGAAGGTATCCTTAGGACAAAGAAAGCACTTAAAAATGCACCTTGCAAGGTGAGATATTTTAATAGTTTATGGGAAGATTTTAAGCCTGATACAAAATATACAGACATTGTATTTATTAGAGGGCTAGAACATGTTCAAGATCCTGTTAAATTGCTTAATATAATGAAAAACTGGCTAACTGATGATGGAAGACTTCACATAATTGTACCTAATGCTAACTCACTGCACAGAAAAATCCTAGTTTGGAGAAAAAAGTTAGCAAGCGTGTTTGATTTAACAAACCATGACAAACTTGTAGGCCATGTTAGAGTTTATGATATGCCTACTTTAAAAAACCATGTTCGGGCAAGCAACCTGAAAATTAAGATGTCTAAAGGATTTCTTCTTAAACCGTTGTCTGCCGTTGGAATGGGGAAGATAACAATGAACCCAAGGCATGTTATTGTTAGGTTATGCTCATTACTTGGAAAAATGTTTCAAAAGTCAGCAACACAATGTTATGTAGTGTGCGAGAAAAGAAAACAAATAAAAACTCAAATAATTCCTGCAATAATCGCCAAAGATTCAAACCAGCTAAACCAAAGACTGAACTTAGTAAAATCTTTCTCAGGAAAGGCTCAAATGGACATTATGGATGGTCATTTTGTTAGGAATGAATCATTTTTATTTAAATATAATCTTCCAAAAGAATTGTCTTGTGAGGCGCACATTATGGCACAAAAACCTTTTAGGTTAATAAAAAGGAAATCTTATACTTATGATAAGATTACTGTACATATTGAGTCAAAAGATATTAGAAAGGTTATTAAAAGAATTCCAAAAGAAAAGCTTGCAATAGCAATTAACCCAAAAACAAAGATTAAAAAGATTGTTCCTTTTCTTCCATACGTCAGCGAAGTCTTGGTTATGTCTGTTAATCCAGGCAAATATGGCTCAAAATTTCAACCCGGAGTTGTTGAGAAAATAAAACAACTAAAATCCCGATTTCCCTGGTTAAGCATTGCAGTTGATGGCGGGGTAAACAATAAAAATATAAACCTTTTACGAAATGCTGGCGCAAACAAGTTCATAGTAGGCTCATATATTATGAATAACAAAAACCCTATGCAAGCTTATCAAAAGTTACAAAACCTTATTTCTGGGCACTAAATATCTTTTCTAGAATAAATTTTTCACATAATTATAATGTAACTTTTGCTATATTATTTTCTTCATCAATTTCTTTAACACTATTACTTTTGTCAATAACAAACTGTATTTGCTTTGCACCTATTTTGTTTAATTTCAAATTCTTAATTTCGACAAAAATTCCTGCCCCAAACTTTACTGTACCAATTTCATTAATATTAGTGGTATCTAATACTTTTCCGTCCTCAATAACACTAAACCTTACATTTTCTGCATTAAAACTACCAGAATTCTTAATAGTTAAATTAAAATCAAGATATTTACGTTTCTTGATGATTGTTAATTCTGAAAAATAAAGATCTGGCAAATTTTTCTCACTATAAAGTTCTTTTAATTTGTTTATAATTTCAATATCAATACCTTGTTTACAATCTTCTAGGTATGGATACATTAAACTTCTTGGATCAGTAGAATGATCAAACCCAAAAACATGAATTAATTCATGCAACTCAACATTTGGCCAAGAACATTTTTGTGCTTGGTCTGGACTTTCATGCAAAAGAATAGTTCCGTTAGTTATTATGTTATACCTTCCAGTAGGTATTATCCCTCGCGCTCCTCCTTCTCCTGCAATAAAATAATCACCATAATCAGCATCCTTGTCAGCCTGAGAACAACTTATTTCAATGTCAGGATCTCTGCGCGTTGTTGGATAAAATTGAATTATCTTTACTTGCTTTTCTAGTTCAGAGAATGCATTGATCACTCTTTCCATTTTATCACTACTACACGCCCGATCAATTTTGTATGACAGATTATTATGATTAAACTTCATTCCTTGAAAAAACTGTCTGATACTGCCCGTTGTTTGATTTTCAATGATTGGCGGCTCAATAATTTCCGGCTGAAGCCGTAATGGGTCTCCTGGCGTGTTCATGTACAGATTATATCCTAGATACGTAAATGTTCCAACAACTAATACTAATAAAACAAAAACAACCACAATTTTAAGTAGCATCCTAACCTCACTCATCTTCCCACGCGGCTGCGATACGGCCGCGACCTTTTGCGGAATCCTTGCATTTGGAAATCTTCCAGGAATCTTTTGCGGATTAGGTACCATCTTTTTTTAACTGAATTATCTTTATTTAAAGAGACGTAGTTATTTAAAGTTTCTTAATACTTCAAAAAAATATACTAATCCTTCACAATAAAATATAAAAACTTCAAAACCTAATTAATTTTATGAGTTTGGATAAATTTTCCCACATCCCAGATCTTAAAAATCTCCCTAAAAGAAACGACTTATTATTTATTCTAGAGACTGCAAATATTACGTTTAATCAGGACCCCAACAAACCACAGCAAAAAGCATTAGATGTTCAAGCATATGTTGTTGGGATACACCAAGGCTTGTTACTTTATGCAACCCAACCTTCTAACCAGGATGATGATAACTTGGTCAAAGGTTCAAACCTTCTCATGGTTTCCCCAGACACAATCTCAGAATACGCTCCAGTCTCTCTTTAAGAATACTTTTTGTCAATTGTCTGTATTGATTCATACAAAATGTCTGACAAATTCTGCATAACATCATCACTTAGATGTCTTGACGTATCACTTCTTTGATGATAATGTTTAAACAAGTCTGACTCTAATAACATGTTTGTATCAAAATTGCGCGCCTTTGTTGCCATTCTTGCAAACCCAACAACTTTTCCTACAGTCTTAAATCTAGAATCATTGACTAATCCATACTCAAGACACATTTCAATATCTTTATCTGGGATCGCAGTTATACAGAATGTTTCTTTTAATCCTGCATTACTAAAACTTTCCTGATCTCCTGAATTCTGGAGAAACCTTGAAATAAGTGGAAAACAATAATTTCTTACTCCTTTGTTGCTTGCAACATCTTCAATAGTTTTAAGCAAAAGACCATTATGCATTTTGTTTTCTGTCCAAAATACTAAATTGTCTCCACTTCCAACAAGTTCCATGTTGTATACTCCAATTAGTCTATCAATCCCGTGCCTGTCAATATATGCCCATGACCCTTTAAGTCCACATTCTTCTTCATCAAAGAAAAACCCGCAAACCTCAATATTTTTCATTGGCTCATTATTAACTTTTCTTAATACATCTATTGTTACTGCCATTGCTGACGCATTATCATTAGCTCCAGGCGAACAGGGCACAACATCATAATGGCTCCCGATTCCAATAATTGGAATTTCAGGATCCCCTGCTAAATTTTTTACTGTACCAATTACATTTTTCCCCGTATTATATGTTTGCACTTCATGAGGAATATTTAGTGCACTCAGGTAATCTAGTACTACCGCCCTTCTCTCAGAATCTGTTTTACCTTCAATCGTTTTGACAATATCTATCAATCCATCACAATTCATAGAAATTTAAGGCCATCTAAATATTTTAAATTTATATGTTCTGTAAGTATACGCTATAACAGTCCCATAGACTAGTAACCTTTTTAAACTCAAATTATTATAACTTCTTATCACGCCTCAATGGTCTAGTGGTTATGACACGACCCTGTCACGGTCGTAACCCGTGTTCGATTCACGGTTGGGGCGTACCCCCTTTGTGTGACCTTAGGGTGATGTAATTTGACATCACAGGCACAAAAAGGAGAATTCTGTGATGATTTACAGGGGAGTTGAACAACTTCAATCCAAGTTGTTTATATATTTCCGGACACTAAAAAAGACATGAAAAAAGATCCATATGATCATGAAGGTCGATATAAACGCTGGAGAAAGGTTGTAGAAAAGACAGGCATCCCAAATATTTCTAAATACAACTCTGATTTAATTTTACAATACTTAGAAGACATGGAATATGGCTACAATGTTTCAAAATCAAGCTCTAAAGGTGGAAGAAGCTATATACGTCTTAATACCCTTCGCCAAAAACTAATATTTTTTGCCAAAAAATTTAAAGAGTTATACGGTTGCGATAAAATAACAGATGTCACCGAACTTCAACTATGCCAATTTTTTGTAAAAATGAGTAAAGGCATAATTAAGCGTGTAGATGGTAAACCTTACATATGCGCAGGATACTATGTAAAAAATTTCAAAGCATTTTGGCATTGGTTTATGAAAATTAATAAAAAACAAGGCATAAAAATTAAAGAAATAACAGAAGACCTTGACTCAACCCAAACAAAACCAAAATGGGTTTATTTGACAGAAGATCAAGTGAAACTTCTATGTCAAAATGCAACGTATAAATATCGTGTTCTAATCATGTTCCTATTCGATTCCGGCATCCGTTCTCCAACAGAATTAATTAATATTAAGGTATCAGATTTTTACAATGATTTCAAAGAATTGTGCATTAGAGATGAGGTTAGTAAAACTTTTGGACGTCGAATAAAACTAATGATTTGCTCTGAATTAATCAAAGGATACGTAGAATCACAAGGTTTCAAAGAAAATGATCCTATCTTTGATATTTCACCAAAAAAAACTAACCAATATTTAAGACGCCTAGCACTAAGAATCCTGGGAGATAAAGAAAGCCCTGCTGGCCAAAAATACTCAGACCTTACAATGTACGATTTCCGCCATATAAGCACATGCTACTGGCTTCCACGATACAAAAGCGAATCAGCCCTCAAATTTCGCTTTGGTTGGAAAAAATCCGACAAAATTCATTACTACAGCGAAATGCTTGGCATGCGTGACACAATCAATGAAGAAGACATGCTAGTAGATGTAACAAAAACAGAAATAGAAAAACGCCTTATGCAATCCGAAAACGAAAAAGATATATTAAAAGAGAGGGTCCAATCTCTAGAATCTCAAATGCAAAAGATGCTACAATTGGTAAACAAAGCAGTTTTTGTTGTGCAGGAAAACGGTAGAGATTTATAAAACAGTAATTTAAAAAGAAGATTACCTAAAATATTTTTGACCATTTTTCCCCTTCTTCAGTTAAAGTAACTTTACTTCCTCTTTTTTTCCCTTCAATTTTAATCAGGTGCCATTCATGCTCGGCTGGATCTAATACTGCTCTGTTTAACTTAACATATTGACTATGTTCAGGGAATTTCGTTTTTTTAGAAATTTTAAGTATTTTTTTTTCAAACAGATGATCCCTTAGTTTCTTTTTTGTACATCCTTCTTCGTTTAACGCGATAAATTTAATTGCTTCTATTATCTCAGATTTAGGTAACTTCATTTGAAAATGTGGCAATGTTGTAAATTCACCGCCCTTTAAAGAATAAAGGCATATCTCCTTAACTTCATTATGAAATAGCATAGATGAAATAATAAAAACACTAAGGCTATCTCTTTGACCTGGAGTTATACAAAGGTAAATGATATTTTTTTTTTCTTTAGAAATAATTTCATGAACTTTTTTAACCAGTTCATAAATATCAGAGTCAAAATTCACAATTTTTAATTCTGCAGAAGTTTTTTTCAGAAATTTTTTAATTTCTTTTTGGGCATTAACTGCCCTTTCATCTTCCACTTTTTTCCTTATGAGGTAAACTTTATCTGGTCTAGATTTTTGAAAAGATTCTAAAATCCATTCATAATTGAACCCTAAGTTAAGTATATGTATTCTTTGATTTTGTATCATTTGTAACAATAGTAACATACAAACATTAATAATATAAAAAGCTTATGGAAAATCTATGAAACGTAATAATAACAAACAGTCAAAACATGATGCAAGAGTTAGAAAAATTGCTGGAGGTTATGTCAGCCAAGACTGGGATGTCTCCGCTGATATCTCTGGATATCCTAAACCTAAAGTTATTTACGGTAGACGGCCTGATATAATTGCTAGAAAAGGAATCAAAGAAAGAATAATTGAGGTTGAAACTAAAGTGACTCATAAGGCTGATAGTACCCAAAGAAATGCGTTCAAACGTTATGCTTCAAAAAGTAAAAAAAGGAAGTTCAGAACTAACAAAATCTAAAAATGGAAAAACATGAATTATTTTTGAAAGCTATCCAAGAAAAAAAGATATTGCAAATTCGTTTCAAATCTTTTGAAAAAGGTCCAATCTCTAGGAAATGTATACCTTTTGATTTTGGACCGAGTAGGAGATCTAAAGATCAGTCTGATAAGTATCATTTTTATGATTTAGATAGTCCTGAAGGTTCGCACGTTCTTTCAATTTTACCAGAACAGCTGCTTGAAGCAGAACTTCTTGAGGAATCATTTACTCCTGAAAGTTATGTTACTTGGCCAGGGCCATATGAATGGTTTATTAAAAGGGATTGGGGAAGTAAATCTTAAAATTTGTCACAAAAGCTGACCATATACTTAATCGTAAAGTTTTAAACTAATGATTTGTTCAATATTTCTATCACTTTTTGTCGGTTTGCTAACCAATTTTTTTAGGAGGAAACAAATTCCAGCAATTATTAATACTATAACTTCCCAAAGCCAATTATCTCTAAATCCTTGTGGATTTGTCTTATAATATATATAATTAACAAAAATAAGTGCTCCTAATAACAATATCAACGCAATAATGATATGTAATTTTCTCAGCACTTTTTTAATTATTATAACAAACCACCGAACTATTTTTCTATTACTAATTTTGATAAAAATTTTACGTATCTTAATCCATCGAGGTATTTTCTCGCCTACAGATTTAAAGATTCTAAATAAAACAAGTGTAATGATGTTACTAAAATGCCCTATGGAGTACCCAATAAAAAAAATACTCAAAAGTAAGGCTATCAGCGAAGGTATTATTTGATTTATCCTAATTAACCAAAGAGAAATCTGAAAGAGCAGTGCACCAAAAATACCATAGACAAGTGTATTTTCAATATTATAAACACGATAATTTAATATTATTTCTGGAGGTGCTAAGCTTATAAGATCCATAAAGTCAGAATTAGTAAGCTTCTTCAAATTTTTATTGAGTACTTTTTTGCCTTTTTTTGTTATAGTATATACTGATTGAGCCTTTTCTAATTTTTCTTCCACAAGCTTTTCAAGCTTTAACTTCTTCAAATTTAAAAGTATTTGATGAAGTGATAAATTAACTCTCCGTTTATCTTTTCTATAAATTTCCTCAGGTGTGGCTCCAATTTTTTGATTAGAGTAAAAATTTACAATTAAAAGAATCCAGTATTCGTCTCTTTCGCCCTTAGTTAGGTAATTCATAACTATCTTATAATCTAAGAGTTTTATAATCTTTCTATAGTCTCACAACTCTTGCTTCAGCAACCCCAACCCACTCCTCATCCAGCTCCACTCCAATCCATCGACGACCAGTTTGCTCGCACGCCATGCAAACGCTACCAGAACCACAAAACGGATCAAGCACGATATCACCTTCTTTTGAACTGTGTTCCAACATCTTAACAATCAAATCAACAGGCTTTTGATGTGGATGATTTTCTTTGTCGTGATTAATGTGACTACATGTTTGAACATCAGAAAAATTCTTTAAGTTATACTTTGGCTTTCCTTTCTCTAAAACTAAAATTAGCTCGTATTGATGCCTAAATGCCCAACCTAAACCAAAATTATGCTTTTTCCAGACGATTACGTGCCTTATCTTAAAATTAGTATACTTCATGATAAACTCAACAAGAAAAGGATAATGTTTCCAGTTTGTAAAGTTGTAAAGCGTGGCATTTTTACGCAAGACCCTATAACATTCAACCAACGCCTGACAATTAACTAAAGGGTTTTTATTATTTTTAATTTTCTTATTATTCCAGCCATAACCAGTATCATCACCATACGGGGGATCAGTTATTATCAAATCAATACAATTATTAGGCATTTGTCTCATGACTTCTTGACAATCTCCGTTAATAATTTGATTTTTTAGTATGTCCATTTTCTATTATTATATTAATCATATTTTCAATACGATCAAGCTGTGT
>JAAOYK010000064.1 GCA_018221305.1 Candidatus Pacearchaeota archaeon | reverse complement strand
GATTATGGATTCGCCCAGGAGACACAGTAATTGTAAAACCCTGGGAATTTGACGGAGACACACGTGGCGATGTCCTACTTAAATACACACCTGCAGAAATTGAATGGTTAAAAAGAAAAGGATTCTTAAAAGATGTCGTAGACGAATTCTAAAAATATCCCCCTCAAAATGGCCTCGCTTAAAGAATATCAAGAATGGGTAAAAGATGCATGGACAAAATCTCCTAAAAAAGAAATTTCTGAATCTGATGAATTATTATTTTTAATGGAAGAAATTGGAGAAATGGCAGAAGCAATAAGAAAACTAAAAGGCAACAAAGAAAATAAAGACATTAAAGCAGATCTTGAAAAAGAAATGGGCGACACACTACTTTCCCTTATCACCCTTTCAATAAGATATAACATTAATTTAGAGCAAGCTTTTGAAAAAACAAAAAGGTCAATCATTGACCGTTATATGGATTAAAAAAATGCAAGAAATATACATTGAAAACATCAGAAAAGTTCTACAAAACAAAAAAGAACTTGAAAAAAAACTAGACATAAAAATAACAAACAGAGGCAAAAATTTGTTTGTTGAAGGTGAAGCTGATAATGAATTTACAGCAATGCAAGTAATGGAAGCAATAAACTGTAACTTCTCAGTTCAACGTGCATTATCACTAAATGAAGATAATATAATCCTTCAAAAAATCAACATCAAAGATATAACAAAAAGAAATGATTTAGAACGCGTCAGAGCAAGAATTATCGGAACTCAGGGCAAGACACTAAAAACTTTAAACAACTTAACAGAATGTTCAATATCAATTAACAATAATCGTGTTGGCATAATCGGGCCTGCGCAAGAAATTGAAGATGCTGTTGACGCATTAACCTCAATAATTAACGGCAGTAAACAAAGCAACATTTATTCACGCCTTGAAAAAAGAAGAAAATATAAGAAAGAAAATTCTCCAGGTACCGACTTAGAAGACGATTTATCATTATAAAATACAATCTAAATCTTTATTAAAATCATTTCATTAGTTTTTCTATGAAAAAGAGGAATTTATTAGCAACAATTGTAGCATCTATAGCAATCCCAATAGTCAGTTTAACAACCGGTTGTATAACTAATGATCAAATAAGAATACCGGTTCTAGGCCAAAATGTTTACAGCAAACAAATTAATGGCAAGCATTACAGAGTATATACCACAATGTTTGCAAACGAACACAGTGGAAACGATGTCTTAGAGGTTAAAAAATCAGACGGAACAAAACTAACTTATATCGGTTCATTTAGCCTAAGCCCGCCAGAAGTAGATTTTATAGAAAAACAGAAAGGCTTAGAATTTAAACGATACTCAGTATACGAATTATCAGACAAAAGCCAGGAACTTATCCGTACAATATTCATGTTAGAATATAGCACAGCAATGATGCACAAAGAAGATGACTATAATAAAGAATTTTTAAAAGATTTCATGCCAGAAGAAGGCCCAGAAAAACTAAAAGAAGACTATGAAAAATTATATTTACGTTATCTTAAAGAACAAAAACGTAGAGATGAAGAAACTCAAAAATTAAAAGAAGAAAATGCCCTTCCGCCAACAAAAGCAGAAATAAAACAACAATTACAAAATATGCTATTTAATGATTAAAACAAATAAGTTTAAATAGCAAAATTTCTAAAGCATATTATTAAGTCCCTGTAGCTCAGTTGGTAGAGCATACGGCTGTTAACCGTAGGGTCGTTGGTTCGAGTCCAGCCGGGGACGTTCTTACAATTACAAAAAAATGGATGAAAATTTTGAAGAAAATAAAGATGAAGAACAAAACATAATAGTTGCAGTAAGTGGATACTTTGACCCGATTCATATCGGCCATATTGAATATTTTAAAAAATCAAAAGAATTAGGCGACAAACTAATTGTAATAATTAATAATGATAATCAAACAATGAACAAAAAAGGATTTGTTTTCATGCCCCATATTGAGCGAGCCAAAATTATTGAAGAACTTGGATGTGTTGACGAAATTTTTATAAGCATTGATGAAGATGCAAGTGTCTGCCAAAGTCTTGGACAGATAAAACCCCACATTTTCACGCAAGGAGGTGACCGATTTAATAAAGAGGTCCCTGAAGCAAAAGTCTGTGAACTGCATAACATTAACATGATTGACCAGTTAGGAAGAAAGATCCAAAGTTCATCAGACCTTGTAAAAAAGTCTAAAGAAAAAATTGATGAAAAGCAATAATAAAGAGTAACAAAACCCTTTTATATTATAAATTCTTAAATGTTTTATGAATTTTGACAATTTAATCAAAAAAAGAGCAAGCATCAGGCATTATACAAACAAAAAAATAAAAATAGACAGTGTGATAGATGCAATCGAGGCAGCAAACACTGCCCCAAGCCCAGGAAACCTCCCACTTTTAAAATACATGATAATTGAGGACAAAGAAACTATTGACAAGATTGCTGTCGGATGTCAACAAGAATTTATAAAACAATCACCAGTACTAGTTATTATTTGCTCAGATGCTAATAAGTGTGACATTATGTACCCAGAACGATCATCCAAATATCTAAAACATCATGTAGGCGCTGCTGTTGAAAATTTCTTGCTTAAAATAACAGACATGAAACTTGCCTGCTGTTGGATCGGGGCCTTTTCAGATTCTACAATAAAAAACATACTAAGAATTCCTGAAAATATCGAAGTGGAAGTAGTTCTTCCAATAGCTTATGAACGCAAAGGATCAAAAACAAAACAAAAAAAGAAAAATAATCTGTCAAACATCATTTATTTTAATACTTGGAAAAATAAAAAACAAGCAAAACCAACAATGGTTCGAAACTAATTCTTTTAGAAAAAAATTAAAAAAAAAACCAGGCAAAAAATGCCTGAAAAAAAAAATCTTTAGTATGAATCTCTTACAACATCAATACCTAATTCTGAAAATTCAGTAGACCGCGATTCTGAAGCATATTCCTGAATTCTTTGTTTTCCAAGAATATACGGGCTTGAAACACCAGTCATAATTGTAATGACTCGTACTCTCCCTTCAAAATCCTTATTAATTCTGGCCCCAATAATTACTTGAGCTTCTAACGCAATATTTTCTGTAACTAACTTACCGATCTGACTAAACTCTTCCAATTTCATATCAGCACCACAAGTGATATGTATTAATGCTCCTGTAGCGCCTCTGTAATCCACGTCTAACAATGGATGTGTCAGAGCCTGCCTAACAGCTTCATTAACTCTATCGCTTGAATCTGATTCACCAATACCAATAACTGCTACTTCACCTTTCTTCATGATAGATGAAACATCGGCATAGTCTAAATTGATCAAACTTGGAAGTGTAATTGTTTCGACAATACCTTTAATCATTGTACTTATAAGTTCATTTGCTACAGCAAACGCTTGTTGTATTGGTAACTGTCCAGCGACATCTACCAAACGATTATTATCAATAACAATCGCAGTATCTACGTTGTCTCTTAATTCTTGCAGACCATACTCAGCCTTATCAATTCGTGCTTTTTCACACTCAAAAGGCATAGTAACTACTCCAATAACTACTGCACCAGTATCTTTTGCTAACTGAGCCACTACAGGCATTGCTCCGGTAGCTGTTCCGCCACCTTCACCACCGATAATAAATATCATATCAGCCCCAGTGACTGCTTTCTTTAAATCACTTATTGACTCTTTTGCAGCTTCACGTCCGATTTCAGCCTTACCACCAGCACCAAGACCACGTGTTAATTCCTTACCAATAAGGATCTTATCATCAGCCTTTGTAATACTCAAATGCAAGGCATCAGTGTTTGCCGCATATACTGTTGCACCATTAATTCCTTTATTAAAAAGCCACGTAACAGCGTTACATCCAGCACCTCCCATTCCAAAAACTTTAATGTTAGCTTTCCCAGCCTTTAATCCATCAAAGTTGATGCTGTGCGTATCAATGTTATCAATAGCTTCTTTTGCAAAATCTAAAACCATTTACTTATTAATTTACCCCCTTTCACTAAATAAAAAGATTCAATACAATTTTTTGGACAAGAATATTCATTCATTATAGTTATTCACCAGTTTTAGTTACTTAATCAACAAATAAATTGTTTAAAAATATTTCTCAATACGAAATATATGCATTATAGTATATAATAGACCTATAATTCTTTACAAAAGCTATCAATTTTGCTCCAAGTCCGTTTAATTCTCTCATTTGTCTGCTCAATTAACAACCTTAAAAAGTCATCACTTACCAAAATCTCACCATTATTAAGGATCGGCATTTCAATCTTTTCAGTACCAAAAAGTTCTACAATATTTTTCTTTGTAGTTGTTGTAATCCCGCTCCTTTTCCATCCAGCCATTCTTGCCTTGTTTACTAATTCTTGTGCATCACTAACAGACGCGCACGCAACAGCCAAAACGCACGGTTCTTGCTTAAAATAAATCAAATCTTTTGTCTTAGATCTAACTTTTTCTAACTCTTTTTTAAGTTCATCAAAACTTACAAGATCATGACTTCTGTACAAAAAAAGCCCTGACCGTTTCTCAAACGTTTCAATAATAAGCACTACTCGCCCAGAACATGAACTGGTCGTATAATAATTATCCGTTTTATTGATAAGATTACACAAATTTGCAATCGGCGCGTCCCATCCACCAATACTTGACTTATCACTTTTCTCAAGTATTGTTTTTTTACTATTTTCAAAATTATATACCATAAACTTTGTAATAAATGTTACTTTTTAAAATTAACAGAAAAAACATAGATTTAACCGTACATTAGTAAGACATAGAGTGCTAAAGCAACACAAACTAATGACAAGATACGCAAAAGCCAAATCTTTTTCTTCAAACCACTACTTAGAAAAAATCTATTAGTAAACCAAAGATGTAAATTTAATCTTCGAAATCCTGGAAAAAAGAAAGTAGCAGCAGTTCCTGCATGCGCCTTTATTGAATATTCAGCATAAACCTCTTTATGGTTTGTATAAAGATCTTTAACAATTTTCTGTCTTAATGTGATTATGATTATAGCTAAAATTACAATACAAAAAAATCCAATCCAATAAATACTACTTACCATGAAAAAAGTAACAAAATATTCTTTATAAAATTTTTTAAACATATTTTCACGCACAATTAACTTTTTAATACCAAAATTCTAGAATATTTTATGCAAACCCCATATTTTGAGTTTAACCCTGAAAAATTAAAAGAAAACTACTCTGAGTTTGAAAAAGTATGTGAAAAACATCTTAAAGCTTTTAAGATAGCATACTCAGTAAAAACCAATACGTTTATTGGAGTTATTGAAACTTTGATGGAAATTGGCAGCAATTTTGAGGTTGCGTCACTAGAAGAAATAAAAAAGACTAACAAAAAGTTCATGGTGTTCAATGGCCCAGCAAAAACAACTCAAGAACTAAAACATGCAATAAAAAATAAATTCTTAATAAATATTGATTCAAAATCAGAGATTGATAAACTATCAAAAATATTAAACGGCAAAGAATACAATCTTGGGCTCCGTGTTAG
>JAAOYK010000063.1 GCA_018221305.1 Candidatus Pacearchaeota archaeon | reverse complement strand
TTATTAGTTTCCTTCAAAAATTCCTGGTGGGATAAGCCAAACATTTCATCATTTGATCTTCTTACAAAAGATGGAATTGTTTTGTTGAGCTCTTCGTGCATACAAGCTGCTGCATCTCTAATTTCATCCAATTCCGAAGAGTACATTTTTAAGAGTAAATACTCAAAGGCTCGGCCGTTTCCAAACAATCCAAGGTTTGTTATTGTTGCAGCTGGCAGGAAAACGCGTAAAACATCGCATGCTTTTGCCCTTATTGTTGATTCATAGCCTCTCTCTGAAATATCAGGTTCTTTAGGATAGAGTTCTTTAAAGAAAACTGTCATTTTTGGAATTAATTTTGAGTAAGTATTAAACAGTAAATTGCAGGTTTCAACATATAAATCTGCTAATTTTGAATCCATTAATTTTTTTGGCCTATAGTACATATATTTTCCATCTATTTTTTTATCAAACCATACATATCTTGTTGATTTTTCTAATGGAGAAATTCCGATTCTTGAGCTTTCTATGAATTTTGCTGCAATCTGGCTTACCTGCTCAACAGCCATATGTGCTCCGCCTAATTCAGCAACAGAGTCATCTCCATAACCGATTAACATCCGTTCGTAGAATTTTTCAGCTTTGTTTATTGCTACAATCTGATTATGGGTATCTTTTGCGTCCAGGTTTACAAGATCACCAAAACCTGTTTCAGGTTCTTTAATGAATTCATCAATTAATACACGTCTTAAACTATTAGGAGAACGGCTGTAACGGGCAAATAAGGCTCCCTTTACAACCTCTGGAAGATTAACTAAGCAGAAAATAGGCTTGTCTAAATTGGTCATAAACGGCTTTAAAATCTCTTTTTCTTCTGTTGTTAATTCATCCATAAAAACACCCCAGAAAAAAGCAAATTAAGTTATTTAATAAGTTTTTTGGTTTTTTTATCATAGCATACTCCAAAAGTTTTTTAAAATAAGTATAACTCTAAGATAATAAATTGAAATATAGATATTTGGATAGGGTATTAAAAACAATGGGCATAAGTTAATGATGTTAGGACCAAATACAATGATAAGCGCATATGCGTATTTAATAACAGAAGGAAAATGGACTGGAACTATCGGGGAATCCATTTATAGTTTGAGTTACGTTCCATGCCCTGATAATCTTGTTCAAAGAATATTTGAACGTTCTGATATTGACCCAGAATTGAATATTTTAGATCCCAGGAGGGAAGGAGAGATTTATCGCATACCTGGACTGTTAGTTGGTGATGTTTTATTGGTTGATAGTGTGATATCACCTGAAGAACATTTTGGCGATGGCTATATAACTGGATATGGCGCAAAAATTATTAATATTGAATGTGTTGTTGGAACAGGCGATCAAATTAAAGTTCCTAGACCTTTTCATCAAATTGAACAAAGCAATTATGATGCCAGAGATGCATCAACTGATGGATTCATTGTTGAAGATAATATTGATGTTACTTGCCGCACATTTTTAAAAAATATGGATTATACAGTTACTCCCATTAATGAATCATCTATTTGTGAAGTTATTGAAACTATTAGGCCAAAGAATAAATATGCTAAGAGTAATGTAATCATCGCAAGGTCAAATGATAAAACATTACTACGTGATGGAACTGAAGTTTTTTTTGCATATCTCACTTTTTTTCATCTGGACGGTCAATTTTATATTAGGTCATTTAACTCTGATCCTGAAAAACTGACGATAGGAAGACTTAGGGAAAAATATCAAGGATTAAATGATGTTAATAGGGTATTATTATTGGACAATTCAGATGGCGAGTATAATGTATTTACTCTTAAAAATGATCGTATAACTGCATTGAAAAAAATTAATAATATGAGCCGGATTAATCTTATTATAATATCTAAAGATATAGCCCAAAAAAATAATAATCCGTTGATTGTAATTACGAATGAAGACCATAATGCATATTTAATAACCCGTACTTTGATTAAATCTAAGGGATATACACCTGTTAACTTAGAAAAATCTATTTTAAAGAGCTAAACTACCTGAATAATTAAAAGAAAAATATCACTTAATAACATAAACAATAACATCACAGACATTTGTTCCAGTATTTCCAGTCAGGATTAAGGAATTTCCAATTTTTTCTAATAGATTGAAACTGTCATATCTTTCTAGGTAATCTTTGACTTTTAATTCTTTTTCTTCTGCTGTTTTTAAAGAATCTTTATCGACTATTGCACCTGCGACGTCTTCTAAGAAATCAGAGCCATCAGTCCCTACAGAGGCAATTACCCAGTCTTTTGGGCAGTCTTTAAATAAGGTCATTGAGACAGCTGCATAATGCTGATTTCTGCCGCCTTTTCCAGAGTTTTCAGGCAGTTTGGGGGTTGTTTCTCCACCAATGAGGATAAGATCGTGGCCAGAATATTTGTTATTTAATATTTCATCTGCTCTTTGTTTTGCTACTTCAGTTGGCTCGCCTTTTTGTTCTGAAGTGATAATTATTGGATTAAAGCCAAGTTCTTTTGCTTTATCTGCCATTGCATCCAAAGCTAACTTATTATCACCAATTATGAAATTTTCACAATTATCCAGCTTTTTTGGAGTGTCATCAATTTCTCCTGCTAGACCTTTTTTAATTAAAGAAGTGACGTTTTCAGGTGCTTTTTCAACTAAATCATATTTTTTTAATATTCCATAAGCATCTTCAAAAGTTGAAGAATCAGGTACAGATGGACCAGAAGCAATAACATCCAGGTCATTTCCAATAACATCAGATAAAATTAATGAAACAACTTTTGCTGGTGAAAAGTATCTTCCAAGCTGGCCACCTTTTATCTTGGAAAGGTGCTTTCTAACTGAATTTATTTCATGTATCTCTGCTCCTGAGTTTAAGAGAAGTTTAGTGATGTTTTGTTTATCTTCTAATGTAATGCCGTCAGCTGGGCATGGCATCAAAGCTGAGCCTCCACCAGAGATCAAGCATAATACAACATCATTTTCATCTATTGAATATTCTGCTTTAAGCCCTAGCATCCTTTTGATGCCTGCAACTCCTTTTTCACATGGAGTTGGGTGAGATGCCAATAGGATCTCTGTTTTATCTGTCTTGTAGTCGGTTGACTTACAGTTAACTATCCCTTTCACAATAATTTCAGGCCCTGTAATTTTTTCCAGAGTTTCAGCCATCAAACCTGAGGCTTTTCCGCCGCCAATCACAAAAACACGCCCTTTTGACAGGTCATATTCTTTATCTTCAATAGATAAGATTTTTTTATCTTTATCAAACTTAATAGATTTGAGCATGATAGTGGAAGGAAGAACCCTTTGGATCCCTGCTTCGATAATCTCTAAAGTTTTTCCCCTTAATTCTGTTTTATTCAATTCATCAATGTTTTTTATTATCATATCTAACACCTGTTTAAGCAATCTCACTCATTGCTAAAGTATCCTCAACAAGTTTTCCATAATCTTTAGCACCATGGCTTGATTTTGCATAATTAAAAATTGATTTTCCATATTTTGGAGCTTCTTTTAATTTTGAGTTCTGTCTTATTGGATAAGTGGTCAATTCAGGATATTCCTGTTGAATTATTGCCAAGGTTTCCTTGCAGATCTTGTTCCTTTTATCAAACATTGTCGGTATAATTTTAGTTATTTTTAGGTCATTTCCATAATTATGATTAATTGACTTGATAACTTTCTCCATCTTAGCTAAAGCGTCATATCCAAGATAATCAGTTGAAACAGGAATGAAAGCCTCTTTACAAAAAGCCAAAACATTCTGGTTTAGCATACCTAATGAAGGGGGGCAGTCGATAATCATAAAATCATAGCCGTTAATCTTGCTCAATAACCCCTTTAATATCAATCTGGAATTTTCCTGTCTGGCTAAATAATATTCTGCTTTTGTTAATGTTTCTTTAGAAGAAATAATGTCAAAATTCTTTCCCATATTTACTACACATTGATGTATCTCAGTTTTATTCGTCAATGCATCATAAATGTCGTAGTCAGCCTTTACCTTTAGGGAAGCATCAACATTACCCTGAGGGTCTAAATCAATCAAAAGAACTTTTTTATCATGCCTAGAGAGGCCTGCAGCAAGGTTTACTGCTGTTGTGGTTTTTCCAACACCGCCTTTTTGGTTAATTATACAAATTGTCCTCATTAAAATCACGCTCCTTTTATAGTAGTGGGGTTAAGAAGTTACTTATAAATATTATTAAGTTGCATTATTTATGTTCTATAATAGAATAAAAAAATTAAATAACTTTTTCGTTATTTTCAAGATTGGTTATATGGATGACATTTACAGGGCAGGATTCAGCCGCTTCCTTATTTGAAGCCAGGTCTTTTTCCCCTATCTCCATTTCTTCATTGCTGTTGACTTTTTCCCCACCTTTAATTGTTGTTTTTCCATCATCAGTCATTTCCCAGAATTCCGGGGAAACTGCAGTACAGGCGCCACAGCCAATGCAGTCATTTTTAACAAGGTCAATCTTGAATTTTGCCATTAATTATCACCTTTTACATAGTTGTTTTTATTGGTTGTTTTAATGATTGTTTTTAAGGTTTTCTATTAATGAATAAATAATCTAACTCCTGAGAAAACCATAGAAATATTATGCTCGTCTGCTGCTTTTATCACTTCATCATCTCTTATTGATCCGCCAGGCTGGATAATTGAGGATATACCTGCTTTTGCGGCTTCATCAATTCCGTCTCTGAAAGGAAAGAATGCGTCTGACACCATCACAGCACCTTTGGCTTTGCCTTCAGATTTTCTTGTTGCTATTATTGTTGCGTCAACTCTTGACATCTGGCCTGCTCCGATACCGATTGTTACTAAATCCTTTGCATATAAAACAGAATTAGATTTGACGTGCCTGCACACTTTCATAGCAAAAATCATATCTTTTATTTGCTCTTTTGTAGGTTCAATTTTAGTGACATATATCATCTCTTTTAAAGTCCCTTCTTTAGCTTTTTTAATCAATTTATCAATATCTTCTTTTTTTGGATTAGGATTTTTTTTAATCTTAACTTCATCAAGGTTGAATTCAGGGAAATTTCTTGTCTGCAAAAGCAAGCCGCCAACAACTTTTTTTGTTGTCAATAATTCTTTTTCTTTATTTTTGTAGAAATCTTTTAATGAGGGCAGTTTTAAGAGCCTTCTATTCTGTTTTTTCATCAATAAATCAGCTGCTTCTTTATCAAAATCAGGTGCTATTACTACTTCAATAAATTTATCTTGGAGAAATTCAGCGCATTTTTTATTGCAATTGCGGTTTAATGCAATGACGCATCCAAAAGCTGATAATGGATCGGCCATATAAGCTTTTTCCAAGGCTTTGTCAATATCCTTATCAACTGAGACACCTGAAGGGTTTGCATGTTTAATAACTGCAGCACATGGCTCAACAAACTCTTTGACAATCTCTAAAGCCCCATCAGTATCCATTATATTATTGTAAGATAATTCCTTTCCACTTATTTGTTCTGAGTCACCTACACCCGGCTCCTTTGCATTTGGATCAGTGTAAAAAGCAGCATCCTGGTAAGGATTTTCTCCATACCTCATTACTTGCTTTTTATTTAAAGTGGAAGAGAGTTTTACTGGAAATAGAGCGTGTTTATCTGATAGATAGTTAAAGATTGCAGAATCGTAGGCTGAAGTTCTTTCAAAAACTTTTTTTGCCAATTCTTTTCTTTTTTCTATGCTTATCTTCTTGCCTTCTTTTAAATCCTTGATAATCCACCCATAATCATTAGGGTCTACTACTACTAAAACATCCTGGTAATTTTTTGAGGCTGCCCTTATCATTGAGGGACCGCCAACATCAATCATTTCAATAGTCTCTTCTTCACTCAGGTTTTTCTTTACAGTGTCTTCGAAAGGGTAGAGATTAACTACAACCAGGCCAATCATTTCAACATTGTTGTATCTTGCCTGTTCCATATGTTCCTTGTTGCCTCTTAATGCAAGTAATCCGCCGAAAATTTTTGGATGCAACGTTTTTACACGGCCATCCATCATTTCTGGAAAACCTGTGTATTCAGATACGTCAGTAACTTTGATCCCTTCTTGTTTTAATTTTTTTGCAGTACCGCCAGTTGAGAGAATTTCAGTCCCTAGTTTTTCAAGTTCTTTAGCGAATTCTACAATACCTTCTTTATCAAAAACTGAAATTAATGCTTTTTTTATTTTTGTCATTTTATCAGGTGTTTTTCTTTGTCTTCCTGGCCTTTCCATTGTGGGAATTCTTTTGTTTTCATCTCAATGTAATGGGCTGCCCTTTCAGCCTTAATTTTTGCCTCCTCAACGTCTTTTGCTGTAGCAAGTATTAAACCCATCCTTCTGTTAACATGGGCTTCTGGTTTGCCGAATGATAAGAAGCTTATTCCTTTTGCATTCAGAGCCTTAAATAAATTGCCAAATGCAAGGTCAAATCCTTCATAAGGGCTCAGTAAAACATGAGTTGCACCTGGTGTAAGCATTGGGATGACATTATAACCTAATCTTTGTTCTGTTGGAACTGGAAGGCCAGTTATTGCTCTGACATGGAGGGCTGCTTGTGAATAGCCCATCTGGTGTGTTACGAAAGTTACCATGCCAGTATCATGAGGCCTTGGGGAGCATTCATTTCCATAAACCTTGTCTCCTTTGATGAAAAGTTCGCATCCAAAAAGGCCTAGTCCGCCTAAAGCTCCGGTAATTTTCTTTGCAGCTTCATAAATTCCTTTTTCAGCTTTTTCACTGATGTCAGCTGCCTGCCAGCTAGAATGATAATCTCCGCCTCTGGTCTGGTAGTGGCCAACAGGCCTTGGAAAGGAAGTTGTTATATTGCCGTTTTCATCATAATGCCTTACGGCAAGCTCAGTAACTTCAATGTCAAATGGAATATGCTCCTCGATTATCATCTTTTCTCCTGAACCTCTAGCTTCGTTTTTTGCTTTATTAAATGCTTTTTCCACATCTTCAGGATCTTTTACAAAGCTTGAGCCATGGCCTGAGCTGTCCATAATGGCTTTTACCCAGCACGGATAGCCAAGTTTTTCGCAAGCATCTTTCATTTCATCTAAAGTAGAAGTGTAAAAATATTTTGAAGTTTCAACTTCTGCTTTTTTTATCAATTCTCTGATTCTTTCCCTTTGCATTGCTGCATGGGAAGCTTTTGCGTTTGGGATAACATTAAAACCTTCTTTTTCCAAGTCAAACAATAAATCTAAGTTTATAGCTTCAATTTCAGGAACAATATAATCTGGCTTTTCTTTTTCAACAACAGACCTTAGAAAAGAAGCATCTTTCATATTTCCTGAATAGAATTTGTGAGCAACCTGATGGCCAGGTGCGTTTGGATAACGGTCAATTCCGATTGTATAGAAACCCATCCTTTGAGCTTCAATTATCACTTCTTTGCCTAGTTCTCCACAACCCAACAGCATTATTTTTGCAGCTTTGTCTGAGGATTGAGAGATTATTTCATTTCTCATTTATTTCCACCCCGACTATTTTTTACCTATATTAGTAGAAAAGGTTTGTTTATAAAGTTTTTGTTAGATTTAAAAAGGCAGAATTTGTTTAATGTTTTAAAGTTTTTATTAATTCTCTTAAAGTTGAGATATGTTGGTCCTTATCTTTTATGATTTTCTTAATTTTTTTTATTATTTCAAAATTTTGGTAGGTTGTTATGTCTTTTTTATAATCTTTTTTAGCTAATGAATCCATAGCAATAAGACATTCTAACATTTCAATGAGGCCTGCTTTAGAATTGATCTTTTTCAGTTTCCATCACCAATTGAATAATATCGCTTAGAATCTGGCTGTGTTTGATTTCACTAGTAGCAATCTTCGAAAGCTTTTCGATTACCACGTTTTTTTCCATTTCTGACAGGTCTTTTATTAAATCAATGCGGTCAATTAGATAGTAGCTGATATCTTTAGTAATCTTTTCTTCATAGTTTTTTTCTTTATTCAATCTTTTCAAAGTTTCAGTTTTATTTACCATTAGAAATGCTTTTAATGATATATTATTTATAATTTTCTAAAGTTATCAAGAATAAGATTATTTATGCAATTCCATTGCTTGTAATATATTATCTAATAGCAGAGCAATTGTCATTGGGCCTACGCCGCCAGGGACAGGAGTTATGTGGCCAGCTACTTCTTTTACGTTTTCATAATCAACATCACCAACAATTCCTTCATCTGTTCTGTTGATTCCAACATCAATTACAATTGCGCCTTCTTTTACCATGTCTTTTTTAACTAATTTAGGAACTCCGCATGCTGCAATCAAGATATCTGCATTTTTTGTATGTTTTGCAATATTTTTTGTTTTCGAATGACAGATTGTTGCAGTTGCGTTTTCTTGGAGTAATAAAAGAAAAACTGGCTTTCCAACAATCTTACTTCTTCCGATAATAACAGCATTTTTTCCTTTGATTTCAGTTCCTGTTGATTTTATCAGTTCAATACAGGCACGAGCAGTTGCAGGTACAAGCATATTATTGTCATTTACCAGGTTGCCTTGGTTTACTGGAGTGAATCCATCAACATCTTTGTGAGGCAGAACTGAGTTAACAACTAATTCATCATTAATATGTTGGGGTAATGGTAATTGGACCACAATTCCGTGGATGTCTTTTTTTTGGTTTAATTCATCAACCCTATTTAATAACTCTTCTTCAGATATTAATTCATCAAGGTCATATCTTTCACAATTAATTCCAAGTTCTTTGCTTTTTTTCTCTTTTAAACCAACGTAAATTTCTGAGGCAGGGTTATTTCCAACTAAGACAATAGCCAAGCCTGGTTTTTGGTTATTTTGTTGAATCTTTTTCTTGACATCCTCTAAAATCTTCTTAGATAATTCTTTTCCGTCAATTATTTTTGCAACCATTTTAATTACCTTAATATATCAAAGTCTGGGTATAAGGGATAATTACTGCATAATTCCAGTATATCTCCCCTAACTG
>JAAOYK010000062.1 GCA_018221305.1 Candidatus Pacearchaeota archaeon | reverse complement strand
TTAAGTCAAGTAATAATCTCTCTAATTTATGGGCTTCTTCAAATTCTTCTTATGCAATTTTAGAGTATCTTTTAGGAAACACTAATCGTGCTCGCGATATCAAGCATAGCATTGAATCCTATATTGGTTTTGAGAAAAATAGTGGTCTTGTTAAAGCAGGTACTAAAAATTCTAAATTATGGACTCACTCAAATGCGTTTTACGCGACACTTTGTCTAGCTGAAAAATTTAAACAAGAAGTTGATAAAAGGAAATAAAAATGACTCAAGATTTTTACCAGCAATATATTGAAAAAGAAGGGGGCATCTCTGGGATTTTAAAACAAATCCCTGAAAGGGATTCACTTTATTCAGAAAAAAATTATACTGATGCAGATTTTTTTCAATTTTCTAAAGCAAAGGATATTAAAAAAGCAATTGAAGATAATCTTGGTTCTGTTGATAATAATTCTCATAGCTGTTTAGTTAATGAATGGGATCGTCATGATTATGCTTGTTTGAGTGGAAATTCATCATTTGCAATGCTTTGTTATATGTTAGGTCATGAAGATCAAGCAAGATTAATAAAAAAATCAATTGAAAATAAAACTGCTTTTGAATATGGATTACTTTTTGATGTAATAGGAGGTACGGACTCTGTAGGCGATGGTTGGAACTCTTCAAGTAGGTCAAACTCGTCATTTGCAATGCTTTGTTATTTGTTAGGTCATGAAGACCAAGCAAGAACAATAAAAAGGTCAATTGAAGATAAGATCGGTTTTAAAGATGGTTTAGTTAGGGACTCTATTTCCTACGCTGGTTCAGATGCTTGCAGTAATTCTAATTTTGCAATTTTAGATTACGCTTTTGGGAATAAAAAAAGGGCAAAATCTATAAAAAATGCAATAATTGAAAAAATAGGTTTCAAGAAAAATTTAATCCGGTTTAACATAAAAGAACCTTACCTAAAAGTAGACACAAACAGCTCATTCTCATTACTTTGCTATTTGTTAGGCGATAAAAGTCAATCAAAAGAGATTAAACAAACAATTGAAGAAACGTTTAGTTTTAAGAATGATTTAATTAGGGATAGGGATTTTATTCCTGGAATAAGTTCTAACTCAAACGCACTTTATGCTTTGTTATGTATTGCTGATAAATTTAAACAAGAAGTTGATCTGAGGCGCTAAAAAGAATTAACAAAATGAAAGAATTTTATGAACAATTGTTTGAGCAAAAAACAATTGAAGATTTACTAAATGATAGCAAATTAATCGCAGAGGCTTCAATTTGTGATCCTCAAAAGATTTGTAAAGGGTATGTGGATTTTATGCAATGGACACACAAAACAGGAGAAATACCTCGGTCAATAACCGATAGACTAGTCCCTACTGAAAAACATATTAAAGATTTTATTGAATTCTTACCTTTATATCGTAATTTAGGTGGATTTAGTGATTTTACTGCAAACTATTTAACCGCTTTAATGCACTCAAGCAAGGAAAGACAATTTAATGTTAATTTATCTAATTTATCTAATCTCGATATATCCTTAAATAATCTCGGATATCAACTCAGAGATAGTGTTCTTACTATAAATGGGGCTGCAGGGCATTTTGTAGGGAGGAAGGCAGTAGATTCTATAATATCAATACGAGGGAATTGTGGAAATTGGCTTGGAGATTTAGCACAAAATTCTACGATCGTTGTTACAGGGGATGTGAAAGACTCTCTTGGGTCTTCTGCAAAAGGATGTAAGATTTATGTTTTAGGAAATGCTGGAAGAGATGTAGGGTTTTGTTCATCTGACTGCGAAATCCGTTTGAGTGGAAATTTTAAAAATTTATCAAAACAGATTGGGACAAAAACGAAAATATTTAATGTAAAACATAAAAAATGGCAACAAATCTATCCAAAATCTAGTGACAAACTTATATCAGCATTTGATAGAGTTATATATTGATCATGCAATGGCCTTATCAAATTCTGGATTAGTGTGAAAGTTTTAAGACTCATCTAAATTTTAAGATAAATAAGTAACCTTTAAAAGCATTAAATCCTGAAATAATTTATAAAAAAATGAAGATAAAGCAAAATTTAAGAAAAACTTATAATAAAAATTATAAAAGACTACTCTTGATACCTGCAATACTGTTGGTTTTATCTTTAGGTTATCTTTTTTATTTTTATACTGTAACTGGAGATTTTATTAGAAAAGACGTTTCTTTAACTGGTGGAACCACGATTACGCTTTTCCCAGAAACAGAAGTTAATCTAAACAATCTAAAAACAACTTTAGAAGGATCCTTGCCTGACTTTACTGTACGCGAATTATCAAATTTTAGGACCGGGCGTCAAGAAGCTGTAATTGTTGAAAGTTCTGTTCACTCTGATGTTTTAAGGGATGTTTTAGAAGATTTTTTAGGTTATGATCTAGATGAGGGAAACTCAAACATTGAGTTTACAGGATCATCTTTAAGTGGTTCTTTTTACAAACAGCTAAGAATATCTGTAATCTTATCATTTATTTTAATGGCTATTGTTGTCTTTTTAATTTTCCGAACCTTTATTCCAAGCCTTGCTGCAGTTTTGTCAGCATTTGCAGATATAATGATGACTCTGGCTTTTGTAAACCTTTTAGGCATTAGGGTTTCAAGTGCAGGAATCATTGCATTTTTGATGCTTATTGGATATAGTGTTGATACAGATATAATGCTGACAACTCGTTTGCTAAAACGGCGTGGTCGAGAAAGAAGTTTAACGCAAGCATTCAAAACTGGGATAACTATGACCTTGACATCAATTGCCGCTATTTCAGTGGCCTTATTTATAACCAAATCTTTCTCAGACGTTCTAGGACAGATTTTGACAATTATACTTATTGGTCTTGTTTTTGATATTCTAAATACTTGGATAACAAACGCTTCAATTTTAAAATGGTATCTTGAAAGGAAGGAGGCAAGATTATGAAACTTAATTGGAAAATTTGGATATTAATTTTTGCAGTCATAGCTTCTCTTTTATCAATCTTTCCGTTAAATTTTGATAAAGGTGTAGAGATTGTATCAGTTGAACAAAATAGTACTTATTATAATGCAGGACTGCGTTCAGGTCAGATCATTACTCTAATAAATGATATTCCTATAAATAATTTTAATGATTATAAAACCGTTATTAATTCAATTTTTCCAACAACTGAAGAAGTAAAATTAACCATGACTTCTCAGGGTAATAATATTATCTTATTAACTAACCAAACGCCACAAATAAGTGTGCGAGACATAGACAAAACAAGAATAAAAACTGGTCTTGATTTGTCTGGCGGAGCACGTGCATTAGTTTCAACAGAAGAAGATATTAGTTCACAAGAGTTAGCAGATCTAATTGCAGTTACTGATGAAAGATTAAATGTTTATGGATTAAAAGATATCGCTATTCGTCCAGTAACAGACCTGGGTGGAAAAAATTATATGTTAATAGAGATTGCAGGTTCTACTCCAAGAGAATTAGAAGGTCTTATTTCTAAACAAGGAAAATTTGAAGCAAAGATTGGGAATGAAACAGTATTTTCTGGAGGAGAAGATGTAACTTATGTCGCACGAAGCGGGGAACGTGCAGGAATCTATACCTGTGATGTTAGTTCTAGTGGAGATTTTTGTAGCTTTAGGTTTGCGATAACTTTAAGCGATGTTGCAGCAAAAAGGCATGCAGACATAACCGCTAAATTAGGCGTGAATACAACTAATCCCCAATATCTAGAAAAGAAATTAGACCTTTATGTTGACGACATTTTAGTTGATTCTTTATTTATTTCAAAAGATTTGAAAGGAAGCAGGACAACACAAATTTCAATTAGTGGTTCTGGCTCTGGTGCTGCAAGAAAAGAAGCTTATGATGACGCAACAAAGAATATGAAGAAGCTTCAAACAATTCTTATTACTGGAAAATTACCATACAAGTTAACTATAGAAAAGATTGACACAATCTCTCCATTGCTTGGTAAAAAATTTATTCAAACAATTTTGTTTTCAGGTCTTGCCGCAATACTTGCTGTTGGTCTAATAGTCTTTTTTAGGTATAAAAAATTAAAATTATCAATCGCAGTTCTTTTAACAAGTTTATGTGAAGTTTTGATCATTCTTGGAATTTCTGCATTATTTAAAAGAAATTTAGACCTTCCAGCAATCGCAGGAATAATCGCAGCCATTGGTACTGGGGTGGACTCACAGATCATAATTTTAGATGAATCCCAGATGAGTAAAACTATATCTTTGCGAGAACGTGTCAAAAATGCTTTATTCATTATTTTTGGAACTTACATAACTACGCTTTTTGCTTTATTACCTTTAATATGGGCCGGAGCTGGTCTGCTTAAAGGATTTGCAATAACCACTATTATTGGGATTTCAGCAGGCGTATTTATTACGCGGCCAGCATTCTCAGAGATTGTAAAGCGTATATTAAAAGATTAATTTTGAGCAAATGAAAGAGAGAAAGAGAAGAAGTATTTTTAAAAGTATTACGTGGCGCATTTGTGCAACAATAACTACTGTAATTTTGGTCTATATTTTTACAGGAGAATTAGCCCTAGCACTATCTTTAGGAATTGTAGAGGTCATTGTCAAAATGATTGTTTATTATGTTCACGAAAGGGTGTGGATTAAGGTTCGGTGGGGGCTCAAAAAATAAAAAAAATGCTTCCAAAAAAACATTTTATCATAGGGATAATTCTCTCTGTAGCAATTTATACGATTTTTCCATTCATTGGATTTTTTAATACGCTTATAATCTTTTTATCCTCAGTATTTATTGATTTTGACCATTACTTACTTTATATTTTTCGTAAAAAAAATATTTCTCCATTTAGATTTTGGAGCTGGTCAATTAAGACTATAAAGATGCTAAAAAAAATGCCACCAGCAAAACGAAAAAAATTTAAAAAACCTTTATTTATTTTCCATGTCATAGAATTTTGGATCCTGTTGGGAGTTTTATCTTTTTTCTGGAACTTTTTTATATTTGTATTGCTGGGTATTGCGATTCATATGATTGCCGACTGGGTAGACCTTTGTCACCGCAAGGATCCTCTTTTTTATAAATTCTCATTATTGTATACAATTGCCTTTAATAGAAAAGGAAAAAATCTTATTAGTTTGTAAAAAGTATTTGCATAACTTAATTAAATACGTAAATTTTGTTAAATATAATACAAAAAGGACCATGAGATCCAGAATTAGAAATGAAGTAAGGAAAGGGAAATCAAGCATAAAGGATTTTTTTATAAGGATTAAAACTAGGGACTTTTCAGGATATAAGGGTATAGCTATAAAAAATTCTACTTTACAGTTTGTCAGAAATATCACTACGAAAGTGGGCGGATTAATTTTTACAATTATGATTGCGCGTTTGTTAATGCCAGAGCTTTATGGTTTATATGGATTAATCAATGCAACTCTTTCTTTAATTGGTGGCTTTTTCACGTTTAGTCTTGCAGCCCTTTTAATAACATATTTATCAGGAAATCTTGAATCAAGGCCAAGAAAAGCAAAAGCATATTTGAATTATATTTTTAAAGCAAAAGTAATTCTTCTTTTTTTCTCTGTTTTTATCATTATTTTTTCTGCTAGATGGCTTGCAGGAGGTTATTATCAAAAACCAATTTATCTTGGACTCCTTGCAGGATCGCTTTATTATCTTATAGTGAACATTTCTAATTTTATTATTCCAATATTTACTTCAAATAATGATTTTAAAATTCCTTTTTATCAAGAAATAATTCTTCAAATACTAAAACTTACCTTGGTTCCAATATTTTTAGTATTTTTTATTAAAAGACTTGGCTCTCCAGACAAAATCCTATTTTTTATGTTTTTAGTTTTAGCTGTTACATTTATTATTCCTGGAATTTACCTTTTCATAACTTACCGAAAACGATCAAAACTTTTTAAGATAAAACCTGAAAAGTTAACTCGTAGCGAGATAAAGGCTTTTTGGCTTTTAGTTTTACCAATAGCATTTATGAACCTTTCTGGAATATTTTTTGGGTACATTGATAGTATAATGTTAGGTCATTATCTTCCTGCTGTACAAATCGGGTTTTATTCTGCAGCCCTGGTTCTTGTCACTTCTGTGATAGCTTTAGTAAGCTTTTCTTCATCTGCCCTGCTTCCAATATTTAGTCGCCTTAAAGGAAAAAAATTGGATCGTGGACTTAAAAAGGCTCAAAAAATCATGTTTTTAATCTCTTGTGCCCTCTTTGTTATAACCTTTTTTGTAGCAGGAATATTTATTCTAATAATTTATGGTAAAGAATATCATCAGTCAATAACTTATTTGCGTATTTTGTCTTTACTTTTGATAGTTACTCCGATTATTTCCCTTTATGAAACTTATTTTATTTCACAAAAAAATATTAAAGTTGTTGCAAAAATTTTAATATTGTCAACAATACTTAATGTTTTACTAAATTATGTCTTAATAAATTTTGGACTTAAATTAGGTCATAATTTTGCAGTAATCGGTGCAGCGCTTGCAACAGTCTTTTCAAGATATTTTTACTTTTTCGGGCTGTGGGTCAGTAAAAAGTTTCATAAGGCTTAAAACAAAATAAATTCTGAAAATAAAGTGCTCATTTAGTTTTTTACTAAATCTGAATAGAATTCAATACTTTTTTGTAAACCTTCATTTAAGGTATATTGTGGTGCCCAACCAAGCGAACGAAGTTTTGTTGAGTCAATTTGTTGTTTTGGTATTTCTTTAAACTGGGACGGTCTTTCAAATAATTCAATTTCTGAAAAATCTTTTCCCATCATAGTGCATATTCTTTCTATTAACTCTTTTATAGGAAGATGTTCAGTTCCTCCACAACAATAAGTTTCTCCAGGTGTTCCATTTCTTGAAACTGCAATAAAAGCATTAGCAGCATCGTCAATAAAGACAAATTCTCTTATATAATCTGCAACTCCTTTATTTAGTAGGGCTGGCTGACCTTTTGCAAGACGTGTTACTGTATTTGGTATTATTCTTGACATATTAAAATCTGCAGGACCATAAATGTTTGAACATGCAACAACTTTTGTTGGAACGTTATAATTATTAAAATAACATCTAGATACAAATTGTTGACAACCTTTTGATGTATCATAAACATATTGCGGGTTAAGTTGGGTTTCTTCAGTATAAGGAATAGGAGCATCTCCAAAAGCTTTATCACTGGTAGATATTGTGATACTTTTAACATTTTGGCCAGAGTTTCTACATGCCTCTAAAAGACTTACTGTTCCCATCACATTAATATCAAAAGTGCTGTACGGGTCATTAGAACATGTTCTTACAATTGCTTGTGCTGCTAAGTGATAAACTTCATCAATTTCATAATCTGTGATAACTCTGCGCAAAAGGTCATAATCTCTAACATCTCCTTGAATAAACACGTCAGGAGTATGCAATTTTTTATCTTGCATATTTCTTTCTCTTCCAAATCCAATAACCTTATTATACCGATTTTTTAGTTTACCTACTAATGCATTTCCTATAAAACCGTCACACCCTGTAATTAAAATATTCATAACTTTTGAATCCAGTTATACTTTAAAAAGTTTTAGGGTATTGATTATATCAATTGATAGAAATATTTAAAATATCATTCTTTTTCCTTAAATAATGGAAAATGATTGCATAAAAACTGCTGAAGTTTGGTGGAAAAGGTCTTTGCAGCTAAACTCTAATTCAGGTTATTATAGAAGCTTATACAGATCTTTACGTTTTAGGATTAAAGATCCAGTTTTAGAAATTGGAGGTGGAGCTGGAACTTTTTTAAAATATTTAGGGGTGGATAAGGCCACAATAGTTGATATAGCAGGAAAAGAGAATCTTGCTGGAAATTATAAATTTATCAAAAAAGATATAACAAAAAGACTAAATCTAAAAGGGAAATATAAAACAATCTTTTTAATGGAAGTGCTTGAACACATAAAAAATCCTTTATATCTTATGTCTCAGGTTTATGATTTATTAGATGATGACGGGTTTTGTTATGTAGCAGTGCCTTATACTAAATTAGACCCAAAACGACAAAAAGAAAAAAATTCTTTTAATTGTCATGTGTCACGATGGAAAATGAATGAAATTATTGATCAGATGAGAAAATTAGGCTTTAACACCCGAGTTATTCAGAAAAGGAGAAGATTTAAAAATTCTGCTTTTCTTCTTCCACACTGTTGGATTGTCTTAAAACTTACTAAACGAAAAAACCACTAAATAAAATGAGAACCCCACAATTAAAAACTCCAATCTTGGTCCTTGCATTTATAAGACCAGAATTAACAGAAAAACTTTTTGAATCTATTAGGCGTGTAAGGCCTTTAAAACTTTTTGTAGCAATAGACGGTCCAAGAAATGAAAATGATAAACCTTTAGTAGATGAGGTTAAAAAAATATTTACAAAGATTGACTGGCCATGCCAGTTAAAAACTTTTTACAAAGAAACAAACAAAGGCCTTAAAGGTGGTTATATTGACACTTTGGATTGGTTTTTTAGTCATGTAGAGGATGGTATCATTCTAGAGGATGACTGTATTCCAAATAACAGTTTTTATTGGTTTTGTCAGGAACTACTTGAAAAATATAAACATGATGATAGAATCATGCAGATTGCAGGAAGTAACTGTCAAAGGGGCTGGAAACGTGACAATTATTCGTACTATTTTTCAAAATCTCCATATACTTGGGGCTGGGCAACCTGGCGGCGTGCATGGAAGACTTACAGTGCAGACATGAAAGGATATAAAGAATTTAAAGATAAAGGATATCTAAAAGATGTATATCCTAACTTTTTGGAACGAATGGTTCTTAAATCAAACTTTAAACATATTATTAATGGATTTCAGGTATGGGACCCTCAATGGGTGTATAATATAATTTATAATAATGGCTTAGTTATAATCCCTAATGAAAATCTTATAACAAATATTGGAATGTCTTCTAATGCTTCTAACATGACTTACCTTGACAAAAAAAGGTCATTACCTACAAAAGAATTAAGTTTCCCATTAAAACATCCTCCTTTTATGGTTGCTGATAGAGAGTCAGATGATCGGCTGTTTGCATGGAGTTTTAAGCAAAAGATAATTAATACTTTTTTAAGAAAAACTAAACTGATGCACTTTTTTAGATTTAAAAATTAAATATCTTTATTTTCTATATTTATCTGCAGATTTTTCAAATTCGTCTAATGTGTATTGAGTCATTGGATGAGTTATTGAATTACCAACTTTTACGTCTGTATAATCAATAGTTCTTTGTGTATTTTTTAGATGCGTCATATCACCCATTTGGCTTACAATTCCATAAGGGATTGTGATTACTTGCGGTCCTGCCTGAACAATTTTATGAATATCTTCAGGCAACCGTATGCTGCCAACAATTAGTTTAGATTTAGTTCCATCTAATTTTTCTGCAACATATGCAATTGCTCCTGATGTTTTTCCCCATGCTTCATCAAAATGTTTTTTAGTATTTTCTTTCACAATAGATTTCCATTCTGGATTTGTAACAATTTCTTCTAATTTATTTCCTGAAAGTGCTAATATTTCTGAATCAAGCATTCGGTTTGCAAACAAGCTAACATATGTTCCTCCTGCTTGAGCAGCTGCAAGTGCTTGATAAGGCGTCATACATGCAGTAACATTTGTTCGTATACCTTGTTTTGTTAGTTCTTGTGTAGCTAAAAGGCCTCCAGTACATATTGGAATTTTAATAACCACATTTTCACTCAAATCCATTAAGTCATATGCTTGACCTAATAATATTTCACTAACTTGTTCTGGTACAGCTTCTATTTCATTAACATTTAGTCCTCTTAAGTCAGTTTCAAGACTAATGGGAACGTTTGGATATTTTTCAATTAATGATTGATATGCAGACTTAATTCCTTTAGATAAGTCGCCGCTTGTTTCTATTATTTTTGGATTTGTGGTAATACCGTCATCTACGCCATTTGCAAAACAGTGTTTAATTTCTTGTATGCTTGCTGTATCTGCAAAAAATTCTATTTCCATGTATATGAGTCTTTAAAATATGTTTAAATAATTTATTATCTTTGAAAGTATATAAATAACAACTTTTTTTTTAATTATGAGCACGTACTGAATCTGCGATTATGTGACTTATAACTGAATGTAGCCCTTCAACAATCGGTGTTGATGCTGATGGTACTATAATACAATAATCACAAAGATCTTTAAATGCTCCACCATCTCCGCCTGTTATGCCTATTGTTGTTCCATCCTTTCTGTTCATCCAATCTATTGCTCCTGTCAAATTCTCGCTCCATTGTCCTGCTTTTTCTTTTCCTTTTCCTCCATGAACACTATAAACTATTAACACATCATCTTTTTTTGCCTGGTATATGTCTAAAAGCGTTTCATACACTTTTGACCAACCAACATCATTAGTTAATGCACTCATTTCTGGAGGATTAGAATTTAAGCATTGCGCTCGAATATATTTTTTTTGATCACCAGAATTTGTCCATTTGTTTAAATCTGCTGCCATATGTTCTGCAGTTGACATACTTCCCCCATTTCCTGCAGTAAAAATTGTTCCATAATCTCTTGTTCTCAAGAAGTCTGTTGCTTTTTGCAAAACCGGATGGTTCATTTCACTTAATGCTTTGCTATATCTAGTAATATATTCTGTAATGTCTTTTTTTGCATCGTGCATCATTTTGTAGTCAAGTAAATATGAATAATAATGCCTATAAAAAATTAATGTTTCGCAAAAATACATGTTTGCATTTGTATAAATCTTGTACTAAACTTGGCTTCATAGCGTTTGTTTAAGACCCAAATTTATTTAAATACATTTCTTATTCTGAAATCATGAAAACCTGTATTGTTACAACAATAAAGACTACTAATAAGCGATTACCTGGAAAAACTTTTAAACTGCTAAATGGAAAGCCACTTTATACATATGTTTTTAGCACGTTAAAAAAGCTTGTTGGTGTTGATGTATATATTGATTCCTCAGATGATCATGTGTTAAATATAGCAAAAGAATGGGGATTTAAGACTTTAAAACGTCCAGAAGAATATGATGCTGACCATATTCAAGGAAATGAACTTTTAGACCGGATAGTTGATATGTTAGATTATGACATTATTGGCTGGATTCTTATTACTACGCCTTTTTTGACTGTTGAAACTATAAAAAGATCCATTTCTTTGATGGAACAAGACCCTAGTATAGATTCTCTGATTGGTATTGTTCCAAGACAAAACCGTTTTTGGTATAAAGATAAGCCTATTAATCATGATATTAATAACTTAATTGGCACTCAATCATTAATCCCTGTTCAAGAAGAAGCAGATTTTTATTTTATTCGAAAAGAATCATTTAAGAAATATGCAAAGCGTGTTTGTGGTAATGTAAAAACTGTTCAGGTGAATGATATAGAAGCAGTTGATATTGATACTCTTACTGATTTTTTATTTGCAGAAGCTTTACTTAAACAAGATCTTGTTAATCTTTAAGATTCTATTTACGTTTTGGTATGAAAAGATAATTATTATCATGCTGAATTTTTTCATATTTCATTTTTTTCATAAAGTCTAAAATATCTTTAGAACTGTGATTAAACCTCTTCTGATTTCCCTCGTCTACTTCTACTAACATTAATGGCTTTGATTTTTTAATTGAGTTTGCTCCCCCATTTAAAATCTTCATTTCAAAACCTTCGACATCAATTTTTATGAAATCTATTTGAGTAATTTTTTTCTTTGCAATAAAATCATCTAATTTTTCTATTCTCACTTTGTTCTTTGAATTTTTTCTTTTTGTTATGAATGCTAAAGTATCATTTGAATCTGGAAATTCCATTCCTACAATTTCTTTTTTATCTCCTAAGGCCATTTTATATATTAAAAGATTGTTTAAATGAAATTTCTTTTTTATTTTCCGCAAAACATTAAATGCTCTTGTTCCAGGTTCAAATGCATAGATTTTAGCATTAGGATATTCTTTTGATAAGTAAAAAGAGATTTCACCACAATTTGCACCAATGTCTATTAAATGTTTTGGATTTTGAAGATATTTCTTAATTTGTTTTACTTCCTCATGAAGTTTTAAAAAATCTTGTGATTTCTTAACCGTGTTTAATCTTTTTGCGACATTTTTATATCTAATATGTTCAACAATCTTTTTTGGAAGGATTTTTTTAATAATCCCCCTTTTTCTTTGGTTTAGAAATTTATTTTTTGCCATGTTTAGTTCTATATCTTAATATTCTTTAAAGAAAGTATATAAATTTTATTATAGAGCACTTTAAACTACATATAGAGTACTTTAAGCTACATTACTTTTGTCCTGTATGATAATGTTTATATATTGTTAATTCTAAAAATCAAAATGGAAAAGGTAGTTATTGTAGGAACTGGGGACTATTATTATAGATTTTTAGCACCTTGTTTAAAAGTGATGCAAGAAAATGATTTAGTAGACGTAGTAAGAACCATTGATATTCGAGAAAAACCCTTTCCAAATAAGGATTTGTTTAAATCTGTTGAGCATAAATTAAGGGAACCTTCACAGAATTTAAGTGAACTGGTTCTTGATCTAAAAGAACAAAATCCTGTTGTAATTTTGGGTCATGCAAACAATTTACATACCCCTGATGCTAAAGAATTAGTTTCGCATGGATTTAGGGTAATGATTGAAAAGCCTTACGTAGTAAATAAATTACAATTAAAAGAATTATCAAATCTAATTAAAGAAAACCCAAACCATGTTGCTTTACTTGAATATCATTTAATGAGGAAAACTATCCCTCTTTTAATGTTAGACGGATTAGTTAAGCCTGATAGTTTTTATTTCAAATCAGAAAATATTCTAAGACAAAAAGATTTTTTAGAAGATTCTAATGATTCCATGCCTGATATAAAATCTTTGATTGGTAAACCTCTTTCTGTACAAATAAAAATTTTAGAAGCTGGAAGTGATATTGGCAAGTTAGATCATCGTGGAAGTCACTTATTCGATAAAAAAACAGGTGGAGGTATGATACAGGATTTAGGGTTTCATGCTGTAATTCCTTTGTTTGCACTTAAAGATTACTTAGGAGACATTGATAAGTCCTTTAATCACGGAAGTGTAAGAATCGCAAGATGTAAAGAATATTTTGATTTAGGGGTTAATTTGCATAAATTGCCTAAAGAACAGATTGCAGAATCTTATGCTGAGTTTAGCTTTTTAACTTCAAAAAAGATTCCAGTACAAGTCTTGGTTGGGAAATATATTTCAGATAGAGAAAATCAAAGAAGGATTAAAATCACTGGAACAAAAGGGTCACTTTACTTAGATTATCATCAAAATGTGCTTTACTTTTCTGATAATGATGAAAAAAGAAAAGATATACTAGAACTAACAAATCAAAAACAAATAAGATATGTTCCAGTTATAAAAACTGCACTTGAACACTTAAATAATAAAAATCCATTTACTATAGATTATACTTCTTCTCTTTTAGATGCACAAGAGTTCATTTTAAATGTTGTTTCTAAAGCAGGAGATCTTGATTTTATTCATATTCATGATACTGGGGAGCATGCTAGCGACGTTTTCTCAGGGCAAAAAGGTGGGTCTGTAGGCCTAGAAAATACTCTTTAGAAAGATTAATAAGGTAGGTCTTCACTATTATTTTTAATGAGCTCTTACTGATTATATCTTTTTAAAATCAAAAAAATAATAAAATCTTATAATGACAAAGCAATATCCTAATAAAATTGCAGCCACTGGCGGTACTTTTTCAAGTAAAGAATATTTAGTTTCTACATTAAAAGAGACATTTCCTAACTGTATCTTAAATAATACTGGAAAAAGGTATTCTTTTCAAGAATTGATTAATGTTTTAAAAGAAGTTGAAGGTGCAATAATTGGTGCAGATATAATAGATGAATCAGTCCTTGAAAAATGTCCGAATTTGAAAATTATTTCTAATTATGGGGTAGGGTTAGACAACTTGGATCTAGCTGCATGTGCAAAATATAGTGTAACAATAAAAAATAAAGAAGGTGTAAATAAGCGTTCTGTTGCAGAATTAACTTTAGGGTTAATGTCGGGTCTTATGAGAAATTGGTATCAAACCTCCTTAAAACTAAAAGAAAACTCTTGGGACAAAGCTGGAGGAAGAAATTTGTCAAAAAAAACAATTGGAATCATTGGCGTAGGAAATGTTGGAAAAGAAATCGTTAAGTTACTAAAACCTTATGAATGTGAGATTTTGGTTAATGATATACGTCAAGATGAGGAGCAAAAATCATTTTATCAAGAAAATAATTTGAAAGAAGTTTCAAAAGATGAAATCTATAAAAAAGCAGACATAATAAGTCTTCATATTCCTTTAACAAACCTGACCCAAAATTTGATTAATAAAGAGGTCTTTGAAATGATGAATTCAACCTCTTTTATTATTAATACTGCACGTTCTGAGATAATTAATGAAGATGACCTATTTTTTGCATTAAAAAATTCAATTATTGCTGGTGGCGCCCTTGACGTGTATAAAACAGAAAATCCTCCTGAAAACAAGGAATTATTAAAATTAAGAAATTTGATTTGTACTCCACACATTGGTGGAAATTCTAACGAATCAATTCTTGCAATGGGTTATGCTTCAGTTAATGGATTAAAAGATTTTTTTGAAAATGGATCTTGAAAATGAATTAAAACTGGCAAAAAAGGCAGCAATAGATGCCGGAGAATATCTAAAAAATTTAGAAAATATTCAAGTTCTTGAAAATAAAGGTAAAGATATTAAATTAGATGCAGACCGAGCTGCAGAAAAGATTATTCTTAACTACTTATTAAATAGTTCAAATTATTCTATACTTGCCGAAGAAAGAGGCTTTTTTGATAAAAAAACAGAACTTGTTTGGTATGTTGACTCGCTTGACGGAAGTTTAAATTTTTTAAGAGGAATTCCAAACTCTGCGGTCTCTATTGCTTTATGGGATGGTCAAGAACCTTTGCTAGGCGTTATTTATGATTTTAATAGAAACGATTTATATTTTGGAATTGTTGGTAAAGGGGCTTGGCTTAATGATAAGGAAATAACTGTTAGTAATATTGAAGATAAAAAGCGCGCTATAATCGCGTCAGGTATTCCAGTAAATTCTAGTTATTCTGATGAAGATTTGCTAAAAGTTGTTAAAATGTTTCAAAATTATAAAAAGGCAAGATTTTTGGGTTCAGCAGCTTTATCCCTTGCTTATGTTGCTGCTGGAAAAACAGACGTATACGCTGAAGATGGAATAATTTTGTGGGATGTTGCTGCAGGTTTGGCTTTAGTAAAAGCTGCTGGTGGATATTTAAAATATGAAAAATTAAATGATAAGAATCATTATAATGTTTTTGCTTCAAATAATAAAATAAAATAATTAGGGTTTTATTCTTTTCATGATTTCTTCATAATATACTGTTGAGGGTTCTTTTTTGGCATGAAAATAAAGGTTTGCTTTAAATTTTTTGTCGTAAAATCTCATCATGTCTTTAAATTTTTTAGGATTTTCTAAGTTTTTAAACAATTTTTCAAATTCATCCAAATTTTTAAACGTGTCCACTTTTTCCCAAAGATTTTCAGCAACTTTGTCAACAAATCTCATCATTGGAATTCTATAAATTAATGCTTCGTAAGTTACAGACGTATTGTGTAGTATGACAAAATCACTTGTTTCTAGTAATTCTTTTATAGGAACATTTTTACCCACAAATTTTATATTTTCCTGCGTTATATACTGAGTATAATTATCTATCTCATCAAAAGGATGTATTTTCATATTAAATCGTATTTTAGGATATTTTTTTGCAAACTCATTAATAATTTTTACTATGCTTGCATTACTTTCTTCATAACCTGTAACACTAAAAAAGAATGTAGCAGTTTTTGGTGCAAATTTTTTTAATTTCCTAACATCCTTAAGTGAATATTTAGGATTTCCTGCAAGTATTAATCTTGATTTATCTAGATATTTTTTTTGATGATCGTAACTAGTTTTCCCCCAGAGAAGCGAGTAATCTGAGATAACATTTTCACTCACAACTGCTTGACTTGCAAAATTTTTTGGACTATTATAAAAAAATCCATGTTGAAGCGTAAACGTTGGTTTTTTCTGTTTTTTCATAATGCTTGTAATAACTGCTTCTTCTCCAAAAGCAGAAGGACAAAACGCTATGTGTGCTTTTGGATTATACTTTTCAATTTGATTAGTAAAATAGTCTATTTGTTTACATCTTTGATATGTACGTGCTATAAAAAATAAATAATTTTCTTGTAATGTTTTTTTAAGTTTTGCATCTTTAAACTGTTTCCATATTTTAAATATAAGAGAAAAGTCAGGAAATGTTAGTCTTCCTTTCAAAAGTGCTTTTTGTTTTTTATACTCACACGCATTAAGAAAAAGTAATTCTTTTTTTGAGAATTTTTCAATTGCTTTTGCAACTAGTTCTTGATGATCATCTCGTGGCATAAAAAATGTTGCCCAGATCTTATCTTTCTCAGATTTAAGTTTAAAATTTTCTTTAAAAAATATAAGCTTAAGAACCATAAGAAACCTTTTCAACCGGCTTTTTTCACTAAATGTATTGTATGTATAACTCTCTCCAGCCATAATTGGCCATAGATTTATACCATTATGATTGCTTTTCAAAAAAAATTCCTTTAATTTCTTTAAAAAAGGGATTTTTTCATTCCAGAACTTTAATTTTTTATCTACCATTTAAAACCTTCTAATATCTGTCAGATTCTTTTAGGTAGAATATTTAGTTTTTAAAGAATTCTATACTTGTATAATCTTCTGTTCATTATTATTTAGTACCATATCCTTTAAAAATGCTTAAATTGATGTAAGATTATGAAATTGAACTTTGGTTGCGGAAGTAAAGCAAGAGAAGGATATGTGAATGTTGATATTCAAGAAGCAGATTGGATAGATAAATCATTTAATTTTGAAAAAACACCTTATCCTTTTAAAGAAAATCAGTTCACTTATGTCATTTCTGAGCAAGTTTTAGAACATGTAGGGAATTTACCTGCAGTTTTTGATGAACTCCATAGAATTTGTAAAAATAATGCTATAATTGAGATAACTGTTCCCTATGTAGGAAGTAAATCTGCATATTTTGATTTAGGGCATAAATCTTTTTTTAATGATAAGTCATTTACTTCAATTTGTGGTAATGATAATTATGACGTGAGCCGTTCTGGAAGACAAAGGTTTAAGATTAAAAACATGTATATTCATCCTCAAAGGTACTTAAGATGGCTACATCCAAAAATTCTTAAAATTCTGGCAACTTTTTTAAATAATATTTATGTCCAAATTGATGTCAAAATACAAGTTATAAAATAAATCAGCCTATCTTTAGTGTTTGGATTGTGTATTTGTATCAATATCTTTATATATGCCCAATATCCTTTTTACAGATATGGTCACAAAAATTGGTAAACAGGTCCAAGATTTTTATAATGAAACACCATTTCCAGATTATGAATTAGATCGGTTTAACAGTAAAGCTGATTTAGCTTCTGGGGCTTATACTTTTGCAAAAATTTTAGATAGGACTATTCCAAAAAATGCAACAGTTATTGATGTTGGTACTGGTACCGGCCAATTATCTTCATTCTTATCATTAAATAGAAAAAACGTATGGGGGATAGATTTGTCCGATGGATCGCTAAGCAAGGCACGTAAATTAAAAGAAAAATTAAAGCTTGATTCTTTAACTTTGAAAAAGGTTGATATACTTAATGATAAAGAGATAGAAGATATTGGGATGAAGTTTGATTATGTTTTGTGTTTGGGTGTTCTGCATCATACCGGGGACGCTTACAAGGGATTTAAAAATATTTTGAAGCTTCTTAAACCTGGCGGACATATTGCAATCGGTTTATATAATAAATACGGGAGAATTCCATTAAAAATCCGAAAAATGTTGGCAAAGACTATTTTTAAGAATAATGACAAGGTAAAGGATTGGTTCATACAAATGCAAATTGGTGATGTTAAAGATAAGGAACGTGCAAGAGGGTGGTGGAATGATCAGTATCTTCATCCACATGAAACCAGTCATACTATTGGTGAAGTTTTAAAGTGGTTTAAAAATAATAATGTTAAATACTATCAAACAGTCCCATCTTCTACCCCTCTTTACCAGGGTGCATTGGAGATGGCTGGGGTGTGGAATAATGCTAACGAGACTTATCCGATTTTTCCAACAAGGTTTTATAAACAATTTACTTGGATCTGGAGAACACATCATGAAGGCGGGTATTGGATAACTTTTGGAAGAAAAAATGCCTAAATATTAATTTTTATAAGTGTAACCGAGGATATATGCTATTCTACGACATAAGTATTGAGAGTATAGTAAACTTTTTAAATGGTCGCTTACATAATTTCTTATGGACTCAAAAAAAGTGGGAAATCTCAGTGGTTATATATTTTCATTGTTATTGTTTAGTTTTATTATGTATTTTGCCTTAAATTTTTTTGGTAAACTCCCAAAATCTTGGACCTTTTTTCATACTTTTTCAATAGCATTATCTATCTTAATTTTTGGAACTTTATTAAAATATTGGCTTAAATAATATGGGAAAAATAAAATTATTTTTTAAAGGGTTTATCCAAGGTCAAAAGGAATTTGGAAAAAGTATCACAGTGTTGGTTAATTCCATAATTTTAACTGCTGTATACATTTTTGGTATTGGTATTACTTGCGTGTTCGCGAAACTTTTTAGAAAACAACTTTTGGAATTACGTCTTGAAAAGGATAAGAAAAGTTATTGGAAGGATTATCATCAAAATTCAAACAAAATGGAGGATTGTTGTAATCAATTTTAAAAATGTACATTTTAGGAATTAGCTGTTATTATCATGACTCCTCAGCAACTCTTTTAAAAGACGGAAAAGTAGTAGCAGCTATACAAGAGGAAAGGCTTACAAGAAAGAAGCATGATGTTTCGTTTCCAAAAAAAGCTATTGAAAAATGTTTAGAAATAGCGAATATAACTTTAAACGAAGTAGAGTATATTGGATTTTATGAGAAACCTTTTTTAAAGTTTGAGAGAATTATATATCAACATCTTCAGATGTTTCCAAGAAGTTATAAGGTTTTTTTATCCTCAATTAGTCCGTGGTTTACAGAAAAGTTAAAAATAGTAAAAAAGATCAAAAAACTTGGTTTTAAAAATGAACTTTTATTTGTGGACCATCATTTAGCACACTCTGCAGGATCTTTTTTTCCAAGTCCGTTTGAAAAAGCAGCAATTCTTAATTTAGATGGTGTAGGGGAATGGACTACTAGTTCGTATGGGGTTGGGGATAAAAATAACGTTAAATTATTAAAAGAAATAGATTTTCCAAGCTCTTTAGGACTTTTGTACTCTACTATTACTACATATCTTGGTTTTAGGGCAAATAATTCAGAATATAAGGTAATGGGATTAGCAGCATATGGAGAATCTGATCGGGAAAAGAATCCTTATTATGAGAAATTAATGAGCTTAATAGACTTAAAAAATGATGGAAGTTTTCGTTTTGATATGAGCAATTTTGTATACCATTTTTCAGAAAGGATGCCATCAAGAAAATTATGTCGGCTTCTTGGAGGTTCTGTAAGAAAGCCAGGGTCTGAAGTTACTCAAAGGCATAAAGATATTGCTGCAGCCTTGCAGTTTGTTTATGAGGATATTCTAATCAAAATGTTAAACCATATATATAACGAAACAAAATCTGAAAATCTTGTTCTTGCAGGAGGTTGTGGATTAAATAGTGTAGCTAATGGCAAAATTTTAAAAAATACTCCTTTTAAGCACTTTTGGTCGCAGCCAGATCCTGGAGATGGGGGTACAAGTTTAGGGGTAGCATTTTATATCTATAATCAGCTTTTAAAAAATAAAAGGACCCATGGTTTAAATTCAGCATATCTTGGCCCTTCGTTTACTGCTGATCAAATAAAGCGTTTTTTAGACAAAAATAAAATTAAATACTCTACGTTTAAAGATAACAAAAAGTTAATAACCAGTGTTGCAAAATTAATTTACGAAAATAGTGTTGTGGGATGGTTTCAGGGACGTATGGAATGGGGCCCGCGCGCGCTAGGTGCTCGAAGTATACTTTCAAACCCGTGCAATCTAAAGGCACAAGATCTTTTAAATCTTAAAGTAAAACATCGTGAAAAATTTAGACCTTTTGCTCCAGTGATTTGTAAAGATGATGCACTAAAATATTTTGATTGTGATCAGCCAATACCCGAATCTACTGATTTTATGCTAATGGTCTACCCAATATTAAAACAGTGGCACAAAAAAATTCCTGCAGTAACTCACGTAGATGGTACTGGAAGATTACAGACAGTTACAAGAAAACAAAATGAGTTGTATTATGATTTAATAAAAGAATTTGGAAAACTATCAAAAATTCCAATATTAATTAATACATCATTCAATATTCGTGGTGAACCAATTGTATGCTCAATGTATGATGCTTATAAATGTATGATGGGCACTGAGATTGACTACCTTGTAATTGATAAATTCTTAATAAAAAGAAGTGATAATCCCAGACACATATGGGATAGCACTAAAACCATAAATGAAAACTAAAAAGACACCTAAATCAAAACAGAAAAAAAAGAAAGAATTAATTGCAAATTTCATTTTGCTTTTAATAGTCTTATTTGTTCTTTTTCTTTTTGGAGAAATTTTTGTCAGGATGACTGTTGGAAAAGTTTTAATAAAAAATTATGAACCTAATGGATTTCTTTATAATCGTCCGAATCAGGATGGTTGGTATAATGTCCAAAAAGGTCTTAAAAACAAAATGGAGGCACGCATAAATAATGTTGGGGCCAGAGGAAACGATGTAGATATTGATGTTCTTAAGGCTGATAATAAGTATGCCTTTTTTGGTGACTCGTTCATGTTTGGATGGTTCTTAAAAGATGATGAAACCGTGTCTCATCATTTTCAGCAAATTTTTAATCTTTCTGATAATCAAGTTTTAAACTATGGTCAAGGGGCTTACGGGTTTAAACATATGGTCGCAAGTTATTACTTTAATGAGGAATACTTTATTGAAGGAGACCTTATTATCATGGTTCCGATAGAACACGATTTTGTAAGACCAATGGATCCTCCTAAAAAAAGACCGATTTATGATTTTATGTTTGATGTAAAGCGAAAATCATCTTTTTTAAGTTATATGTACCAAAAATCAAGCCCGCTGATTATGGCATTTAAAAGAAGTGCTAACATGCTTCCTCCAGTCGACTTATATGGACCCTTTTTTATTGAAGAGTCTAAAAAACAAATACTTAGATTAAAGAATACATTAGATGAAAGAAAGCAAATATTAGTTATTGTTTTTTACGATTTTACTGGAGATACTTTTACTCCCGGATATATTGATGATGCAAGACAATTCTGTAACAAATATGATATTTATTGTGTAACAAATATCCATAATGCGACTAGTTACTTGACCCATGATCAGCAAGTTGGGATAGATGGCGGGCATCCTTCTTGTCTTGCAAACGAAGAAGTAGGAAAAACCATCGCAAAATTTATAAAAGACCAGAATCTTACACTCACATGAAAAATAAGTCATTTTTAGGGGAAGTATGGAACTATTTAAAAGTTCGAAAAAAATGGTGGTTATTACCTACTATCCTTATGCTGATACTTGTATCTGGGCTTATAATCTTTGGCCAGGCAAGTAGTATATCTCCTTTTATTTACGCGTTGTGGTAGAAGTTAATAATTTTTTATACTGGCCCATATCCATTATCTATTACTTTTTGTTGTAATTCTAAATATTTGTCAACAATTTCTTCACTTTTCATTGCTTTTCCCCAGAAAGGATTATCTTCATATTCAAAAGTTAATCGTGGCCGTTCATGCTCATATCTGCCATAAATATGCATTGTTTTACTCCAGTCAGAATCGATGTTTTTTATACCGTAATTTTGTGGATTGTTAAAAACATCTGTTCCCGGGCGTGCAGTAAATAATGAAAGATAAACAGATGCAGGATTTGTTTCTTTGATAAAATCCCATGTTTTTTCAACAACCTTGTTATCTTCTCCTGGAAGACCAATTATCATATAAACTCGTGTCTCAATACCTTGTTTGTTTAATAGTTTAATTGCTTGTTTTGATTGTTCAACTTGTATCCTTTTTTTTATTAGGTCAAGGGAATTTTGATACACACTTTCTACTCCAAGACACATGACTTCACACCCAGAGTCTGCTAAAAGTGCGGCAACGTCTTTTGTAACATTGTCTACCCTACACTGACCTTTCCAAGGAATTTGTGTTCTACCAATTGCTTCAATATATGGTTGCGCTTTATCGAAGCGGGGTGGAAATCCTATTTCATCTAAAAGACTAACTGCTTGAATCCCAAAATCTGATTTTAAATATTCAAGCTCTGCTTCAATAGATTCAGGATCACGGAACCGAATTCCTGGATTATATTTTTTTATGCCTGGCATTGCACAAAAAGCACACTTGTCTGTACATCCTCTACTAAAAATGACTGTTGTGCTCAATAAATTCTCGAGTTCTTTGTTATCCCTTCTACTCACTAACCCCTTTCGCGCAATAGTTGCATGTGGGAGATAGTGTCGTCTTGGAAATGGATACTCTTTTACATCAATTTTGCCCTGTTGTTCATAAATTTGCTGTAATTCATTTTTTTCGTTATCATTGATTGCTTGTACAATAGATTCTTCTCCATCGCCCAAAATTATAGAATCAAAGACTTGCTTGCTTTCTTTTTGAAAACAGCTGGTATGCGGCCCCCCTGCTATATGCTTAGCATTTGGATATCTGTCTCTTATTCCTTCAACAATTTCTTTTTGTTCTTCCCAATCTAGTGTATATGTGGAATGTAGGAAAACGTCTTGTTCTGGAATTACGTAATGAGCAAATTTTCTTTTAATTCCACGAAGATCAATAAGGCTTGTATCTACTTTATTTCCGAGCCGATCATCTAATACTGTTAGTATTTGAAAATGTGTATGAGGGTCCCCTCTAAACGGATCATGTAAATAATCACTACTTGGAAATATAAAACCTATCTTTTGCATTTTTCTAAACAAATTTTAAACTATAGTAAATTTTCTTCATACCATTTAATTGTTTTCTTAATACCTTCGTCTAAAGTTATTTTTGGGGTCCATCCAAAAACCTGTTTAGCTTTGCTGCAGTCGAGTGCAACTTTAGTCATAACGTTTGGTTTTGTTTCGTCATACTCAATATCCAAACTTTTGTTTGAATGTTTAATAACTTTTTTAACTAGTCCGTCTACAGAAATAGATTCACCTAATCCAACATTGACAAGCTCATAAGGTGTACTTTGCGTATCTATTGCTGTTTGCATGAACGAGACTAAATCATCAACATGAAGCAAGTCTCGCTCTTCTAATCCTTTTCCCCAGACAACAATTTTATCATTATCTTTTGCAGTCATTATTTTTGCAATTGTTGCACCAAAAACATGTGACTTTTCCAGATCATATTTGTCATATGGTCCATAAACGTTTGAATGACGGAAAACTGTATGTTTTGTTTTTCCAAGTCCAGCATAAAACTCTGCAGTTTTTTCAGCATAAATCTTCATCCATGCACCACCAAAATATTTTGGATGAATTTCTCCTGTAAAGTCTGTTTCTTTGATTAACTGATCACTTGATGGGTATACAACTGTGCAACTCGGGAAGATAAATTGCCCTACATTATTATCATAAGCAGAACGCAAAAGTAGCGTGTTCATTATTGCGTTGTCAGCTAGATGTATATGTGGGGCGTTTATAGAATCTTTTACACCTGTAGTGGATGCTGCCATCTGGATAACAACATCCATACCTTTGCATACATTGTTTACATCTTCTTTGTTTGTAAGGTCTGCTTTAACCCAGTTTACGTTGTCATTATCATATCTTGGCCGATTATTGTAAGTACCATAGACTTCCAAGTCTGGGCGTTGTGCTAACTTTTCTGTTGTGTTTCTCCCAATAAACCCTGTTGCTCCACATACTAAAACTTTTTTTGTATCCATTTTTTCTTTGTTCTTTTTATATACTCTTATGCCTAGCATCTATATAAATTCTTAACGGTTTTGTTTTTTCTCTTACCTTTAATGGTCGTCCGTCAATTACTAGTTCATCAACTTCTGGCTGCGCCTGATATTCAAAAATCTTGTTTACGACATAATCTGTATCCATCCCCCATTCATAATGCGGTTTGGTTCGTGCCCTGCTCATGTAAACGTCTAGGATTGAAATGTTATGTTTTGCAGCTTCAGTTCTTAATCCTTTTGAAAATCCTGCCAATCCGCTTTTACAAGCCGTAGAGAGTGTTCTTTTATTTTTTGTTTCTAGGCTTATTATAGAATTAATATTTACTATGCGTCCTTTATTTTTTTCTTGGAATATTGGATAAATTCTTTGCGTTAATCTTATTGGAACCATTAAGTTGGTTGATACCATATCATAAATATGTTGTTCTGTTATGTTTTCAAAAGGCACGTCTGGGCAAGGAAGTGCCGCATTATTAATTAAAACAGTGATATCCTGTTTTTGTGCTGCTTCATATAATTTATCTATTGTCTCGTTTTCTCTTAAGTCTCCTTGAATAATTTCAACATTAGTATCTGCATTTTTTTCAAAACGTCTTGAAATTCTGGCTAAGTCTCCAAGGTTTCTTCCGTTTAAAATTAGATCATAACCATTATCTGCAAAAACATATGCCAAGTGTTCTCCAAGCCCGTTACTTGCGCCTGTAATCAATGCTGTCTCTTTTGTCATAATTTTTCCTCCAATGTTTCGCTTGCGTTTTCTACTGGTTTACATTTATATACGTAAGCTCCTCGCTTGTTTCCATACCATACAACTTTTTGTGCCCACTCATTCCAGGAATCCCATGTCTCTGTACTTCTGTCTATTAAATATGAAAATTTGCCTTCTTGTACATCAATTGGGTTTCCAGCTTTTGAATCTTTATATATTTCCCACACATTATGTTCAAGGTCAACTTGAACATCAGTATTAGTAAACGGTCTTTTGATCAATTGATTATTTAGGTCAATTGCGTTTGAGATTAGACCAGGATTGTAATCAATACTTCTTGAGTCTAATATTTTTTCAATAACCTTTTGCGACTCCTGATAAAATCCTTCAAGATTTCCTTCAGCACATATTTTAATCATTGAAAGTTCATCAGCAGGCCACCAGATGTTTAAATATTTCTCTGACCTACAAAATTCTGGTTCACCTTTTTGAGCTCCGTGTGCACGTTCTTGGAAAAATTGGTTCATGCCATGAATTATCGGGCTGTCTTTTTTGTCAACTTTCATAAATTCTTCAACAATTTTATCATAATCTACATCATAACACGAATTAATTACATTAAATGGGATTTGTAATAATTTGTTAAAATATAACGCTGATGTCATCCATCCGAAAGTTCGTGCTTTAATCCAGTCTTCTTTTGGCATGTCTTTAGTTCCAACAACTAATGTTTGTTTTTCCATGATGTCTGTTCCAGCATCCAAACTTCCATGAATGTTTATCATATCTCCTTCAACAGTATGGAAACCATACTTTTTTTGATATTCAGGGTCACCCATCTGAGAGTTTGCAAGTATTGATAAATTAATGAACTGGATCCTGTTTTGTTGACCTCCGCTGATTAGTTCAGAAATACCTTTAGTAAATGTTTGATAACTTTCTTCTGGAAGTCCTAAAATAATGTCAGAAAATGTTTCAATCCCGTCAATATTAAACCTTCTTTGCAGTTCATGAAATGTATCATTTGGAATATTTTTACGCCCAATAGCGTTCAATGTATCTGGATTCATTGACTGAAATGCTAGGTTTACTCCTTTACTAAGTCCTCCGTCAGATAATGTCTTTTGAACTTGGTAAGATTTTTCAGTAGAATTTTTTGTGTTTTGTACTGAAAATGCTTTTGGGTATCCAAACTTTTCTTTATTTGTCACAAACTGTTTAGCTATGTCTAAATCTCTCTCCAGCATTCCAAAGTTAGAGTCTGCACAAAACACAAATTCTACCTTATTTTTACTAAACCAGTCAACTTCTTTCAAGACTCGCTCAAGTTCATGCTGATGTAACCTTTTTTGATAGTCTGAGCCCCATTCGCAAAAACTACACTGAAAAGGGCATCCTCTGTTTGTTTCCCATAATCCAAGCCATATATCTTGAGGGTTATCTTTCATCATTTGATCAAAAACACCTGCAAGGTATGGAGAGGGTATTGTTGTCAAGTCATCAATTCTTTTAGCTTTTTCAGTTTCTCTATACTTTCCATTTCCATCAATATAACTTAAAGAAGGAACTTGTTCCCAATTTCTGTCATTATAATTCTCTAAAATTGATGTAAAAACTTTTTCACCTTCCCCATGAACTGCCAGGTCAATGAAAGGTCTATCCCGTAAAAATTGTTCAGCATTATCTTTTGGAATTTCGCATCCGCCAAAAACGGTTAATATTTCTTGATCTACCTTTTTTAGCTCGCTTGCGATTTGTGAAGCTGCGTTCATGTTCCAGTTATACGTACTAAAAAATACTGCACGCGACCCTGTTAAATGTTCAAGACTTTGTTTTATTGGACCACGTTTATATATTGGTGTTTTAAAACTAAAATCATTAATGTTTGCAAGGTGTTCCTGAGCATAAGCTTGTAAAAATCCTATAGACAGTGGAAAATATGTTTGATTCCCAAAACTATTATTTATTTGTACAAGTCCTAATTCTGTTTTGCCTGCTGTTTTTGCATTATTTGCCATAGGTTGATTTATACCAATCCATTGTTTTTTTAATACCCTCTTGCAATGTTATTTTTGATTCCCACCCAATAAGATCTTTTGCACGGCTAGCATCCAAAACTCTTATTTTATCTCCACCAAATTCTGTTGGTTTCCATTTAAGTTTAAGTGCTGGATCAAAATTTGATGCGACAGTTTCTGCTAAATCTTTTATTGAATAACGTTTTCCGCTTCCAAGATTTATTGGAACATTTGGGGATTGTTCTAATGTCATCATCATACCTCTGGCAATATCTTCAACATAAACAAAATCTCTAATCTCGCTACCATCTCCCCACACTTCTAATTCTCCATCACTTGCACACGCTTTTCTGATAAGTGAAGGTACAACCATTGCACCATCAGAATGAAAATCATCATGAGGCCCATAAATATTAGCTGGTCTGACAATTGAAATGTGGTCCCATCCATATTCTTTTTTATAACCTTCAACTTGCAGTTCTCCCATTCTTTTAGCCCATCCTGCATACCAGTCTTTTTTTGAAGGAAATCCATTCCACATGTCATCTTCTTTAGCAATGTCTGTTGGTGTATAAACTCCTGACGTACTGGTATAAAGATATCTTTTAATATCACTTTTTCTAGCAGCTTCTAATAAATTTGTATTAAAAAGAATCATTGGTGTAAATATTGATGCTGATCTTTCTTTCATTACTTTTGGTGACCCTTTTATGCAGAGTAGGTTAAAGACATAATCCATGTCCTCACACGCTTCCATACAGTTATCATATTTTGTTAAATCAAACCTACAAAATTCTGCATCTTCATGAGCCCGAGAAGGATCATCAATAGATGCAATTCTTACTTGTGCGCCATGATCTATTAATTTGTTTACAAGGGTTTTACCAATAAGGCCCGTACCTCCGGCAACTAACACCTTTTTATCTTCATAAAACTTCATTTTTTTAGGACTCAATTTTTGTTTATAAGTTTATATATATGGATTTATATGTTTTTTAAAATCTACATTTTACAACTATTCAAGAACTTTTTTAATTTTATCAGTAGTTTTTAAATCACCAAATTTTTCAAGAATTACGTCTGCTTCACCTAAATAGGATTTATCAAGCGTAGATTCTATAGCAATACAATACATGTTTGCAGCTTTTGCTGCTTTAACACCCAATGGTGCATTTTCTATAACAATACATTCCTCTTCCTCAAGGCCTAATGCAAGTCTTCCCTGGATATATGGGTCAGGATCTGGTTTTCCTTTTTCATACATGTCTCCTGTAAGAATAACATCAAATTTGTCTAAAAATTCTTTATCAACTTTTTCTTCTAAAAATCCTTTAACACTAGCTGTTACAATTCCAATTTTTATGCCTTTTGTTTTTAAGTTACTGACTAACTCTTTAACTCCTTCATAAAACTTAGCCCTTTTTCCAGTAGCAGCATACTTTAATTTTAAATCATGAATCTTCTCAGCCTCTGTTTTAGGTATACCGTACTTTTCTGCTAATATCTCTGCTATTTGTATTATGCGTCGTCCTTCTAACTTGTAATACTCTGTTTTATCAATATCTGCTCCATAATCTTTAAACGCAGCTTTCCATGCAACAAAATGGTCATGCATAGTATCAACAATTACTCCATCAAGATCAAACAATATTCCTTTTATCACCATTTCTTAGTCAAAGTCTAATATATTTTTTTTAATATTAAGCACTTTTATTGGTTTTGTTATTTCAATATTTTCTTGTTTTAAATCCTCTAATTTCAGCGCATCTCCTACACTGATTATTGATTCGTCATTATTTATTCTGATTTCGCCTGTAATAAAAACATCTAAAAGACTATCATTTCTTTTCAAATAATCTTTTAACCCTTTGATGTCGTCAAATTCTTCAATGCTTAGGTTCATATTTCCAATCATACGATTTAGGTCAGTACCATTTAAAAAAACTCGCTGATATTCAGATAAATCAAAACACATATCTTTTTGTTTTTCATAACCTTTTTTCTCTCTTCCATAAGAATCATTCAAACGTACAAGATCTGTTTTTTTTGATGGAAATTCTATTTCCATTACTAATACGCTTTCAGATGCTGCTTTTGTTGAATGAAAAACTTTTTTGTTTAGTATTAAGAGGTCTCCTTCTACTAAATCTATTTTTTTCTCTAATGTAGTGCATACCACGTGTCCAGATAAGACCAATAAGTCTGTACGTTTATCTAAATGACAATGTGTAGATGTTGCTGCATCTTTTTTTATATGCAATATCCATATTGATACACCTTCTTCTCTATATGCTAAATATTCGTGCCCCCAAGGCTTTCTAACAACAACTTTTGAGAAATCAAATTCATCTAATTCATTCTCAATTTTGATGTTAATTTCAGAAAGACGCCTTGAGTCTAAATCAGAATTTTGAACTTTCCGGATCATTTTTTTTATTAAAGACATTAAATGTTTCTTTCATCCAGTCTCCTAAATATTTGTAATGTGGACAACTAATAATATTATTATCTGTAACATATGGTGCGTCAACATATTCTGCCCCAGAATTGCTTATATCATCCATTATGCTATAATATCCAGAAATCCGCCTACCATTAACAATTTTTGCAGAGATAAGTAATTGAGCTCCATGGCAAATACTTGATATAACTTTGCCTGCGTCATTAAACTCTTTGATAAAATTAAGTACACCTTTTTCTTGACGCAGTTTTTCCATACATTTTGCACCACCAGGAATTACTAATATGTCAAAATCTTCAATCCTCATTTCTTCATAACTTATAATTTTAGCATCTCTATCTGAAGGTATGTTTGTACCTAAAATTCCTAGGCATGCTTTTGCATCTTTAAGTGCTGTAGTCACCTCAAATCCTTCTTCTTTTAGACGGTAATAAGGATAAATATATTCATGATCTTGTACTAGATTTCCTGTTAAAACCAATGCTCTTTTCATAATTCAATTAAGAAATGTCTTACTTTTAAAGTTTATGATTATACAAATATTAATAAGCTGCTATATAGTTGAAATATCTATGGATGATAAAACATATTACGGTGTAGGCCTTGTTATTACAAATCCCGGTCATACAGATTTTTATCTTCAACAAAAAGATGATACTTATTGGATAGAAGAATATAGACTACATTACACTTTTTTTGGTGGAGCAATAGAAGATGATGAAACTGAAACTCAGGCATTAAAAAGAGAACTTCTTGAAGAATTAGGACCAAAAGTTACTGACATGATTTATGAGGGCTCAAAACGTATTGCTGATCTTACATTTATCAATGTGTTAAATAAAAAGTTTAATTATACTTTATATGAATCTGTGATTCCGGATAATGATCTAAAATCCTTGTCAAATGTAAAAGTTATGGAAGGAAAAGGTGGATTTTTAATCCCGCGAGATAAAATTGAAATAATTCCTTTATTTAGGACTTTAAAGCCTCTTTTACAAAAATATTTATTGCGTATTTGATTGTTTTCTAATTTCAATTAATTCTTTAACTTTTGCAACTATTTTTTCAGGACTAGGTGTTCCGTTTTCATATCTTTTTGCTGTACCAACGCTTTTGTCCATAGCACCTAATGCTTCTACATACTTTTTTGTTTTTTTCATTAATTCATAAGCAATAGACTGTGATGCTCCTGCAATTTCAAAATCAGTATCAACAATTAATCCCATACCTGTTTTAAGTAAAGGTTCTGTCATTCTTTCTGTAAGTTTTAAAGGCTTAAGCCATAAAATGTTTACAAAGTTACATTTTATTCCTTCATTTTTTAGCATCTCAATAGCTTGTACTATACTGAAACGTGATGTTGAAATGCCATAAATAGTAATTTCTGCGTCTGTTGTAGTGATGTCTGGTATTTCTTCAATTTGATTAAAGCTCTTCCTATGTTCACTAACATACATTGGCCCATCACTTTTCATGAACTCGCTCCAAACTTCTTTATATTCTCCAGGAGTCATTGGTGAACAGACCTTAAATCCAGGCATATGCATAAAAATTCCATGCAAGACCCCAGAGTGTACAGGACCAGTTCCATTTCCTTCGGTTGCTAAGGCTCTAATAAATACTGGAACATTCACATTAAAGATCTGTTTTGCTTTAGCTGCATAGTTAACTAATGTGCTAGAGTTTAGAAACATAAAATCCTGAAATCTTATAACAAAAATTGGTCTTCTTCCGGTTATAGCAGCTCCTGCCGCAATCCCTGCTCCAGCAACATCAGTCATAGGAAGCTCAATAATATTTTTTGTATCTGGAACTGTATTATTGACCCACCCAACAGCACTAAGGCATTGGCCAAGGATAATGCCATTATTTTCTTCTAAATGCTTACGCGTGATTTCTTTTATTGTCTCTCCAAGTGTCTGCGCCATAATGTTTCTGCCTCCTGTAATTTTTGATCTTCAATTTCTTGTAATTTGTATGAACTAGAACCCATTTGTATAAGTTTTTGTTTGTATTCTTTTAATCTATCTATGCGCGGTGTTCCGTCCTGACCTGTTCCTACATGCCATAAATGTCTACACGTTCTACAATTAATAAATGCTGGAAGTTTATGCTTAAACTCGTTAACATATTTTGCAATAAGTTCTGGATCATCAGGTATATCAACTGCAGGCATCCCAATGGCCTTTAAAGCATCACTTAACTCCCAGTTTCGTCTAACATGCTTTTTTGTAAGTATTGATAAATCATTGTCCTCACAAACAAAAAGTACTTGAAGTTTATGAGTTTGAGCAAAAGCCATCGCTGTAAAAATATAATCTTCCTCAGCAGCTCCGTCACCAAAAACACACAATACTTTTTTTGTAGTGTCTCCTACTGCTGCCCCTACTGCTAATGGTACATTTTCTCCGATTAACCCGTGATGACCAATCATTCCAATATTTAAATCCTGTACGCCTGGAGATCCGCCCCTACCTCGATTACATCCAGAATCTCTTCCTAATAATTCGTCAACAATCTTGTCTTTATCTCCTCCAAAAGATAAATAATATGCATGTCCTCTATGCTGTGTAAATATTAAATCTGGTTTAAAAAAAGTAGAAATTGTGGCAGATGCTGCTTCTTGTCCGACTGATAAATAAACAGGACATTTGATATCATGAGTATCATAAGACTTTTTTACCTGTTTTTCAAAAGCTCTTGTATAACAGATTTTTTCAAATATTTCTAATGCTTGTTCTTGATCAATAGAATTTGTTTGCGGAATATCGTCCTTTTCAGGATTAAGAGTAATAATCATAAGTTAACAATAAATATTTTTGCTTTTAAAGATTTGTATATTCTGTTGTATAACAATCGTATTTATAAGTAAAAAGGAGGTTTTTGTAATTATAAAAATGAGATATCCATTTGGAACAATAACTATCACAGATAAAGCAAAAGAATTAGTAAATAAAGCATTAGAATCTAAACGAGTTTCTCAAGGAAAATATGTCAAAGAATTTGAAGAAAGATTTGCTGATTTAATAGGTGTCAAAGAGGCAGTAGCAGTAACTTCTGGTACTGATGCTGACACTTTAGCTTTATCAGTACTTTACGATTACGGGGCTAAAAGGGGGGATAATGTAATTATTCCTTCACTGACTTTTGTGGCTACTGCAAATTCTGTTATTAATGCTGGCTTTGTACCAAACTTTGTTGATGTAGAGCGTGACACTTTAAATATTAATCCAGAAAGGATTAAAGAAAAAATTAATGAAGATACAATTGCTATAATGCCAGTACATCTTATGGGTAAGCCTGCAGACATGAATAAAATATCACAATTAGCTAAACAATATGATTTAAAAGTTATTGAAGATGCAGCAGAAGCTCACGGAACAAAATATCATGGACGTGATGCAGGAACTATGGGTGATATGGGCGCTTTTAGTTTATATCTGGCACACATTATTTCTAGTGTCGAAGGTGGAATTATTACAACAGATAATAAGGATTATGCAAAAATATTAAGATCACTTCGTTCTCATGGTAGATGGTGTTCATGCAGCCCGTGCCGTATGAACATTACTGGTGATTACTGTCAAAGAAGATTTCAAGATGGTAAGGATATGCGTTTTACGTTTCAGCGTATTGGATACTCTACAAAAATGAACGAATTAGAGGCAGCTGTAGGGCTTGGAACTTTGGATATTTATCATGATATTTTAGAGAAAAGAATCGGAAACCTTGATTATCTTATTGAAAATCTTCAAGAATTTGGTCCAATCCTTCAAACTTTTAAAAAAGAAGATTATGAGGTTATCGGCCCACATGCATTTCCAATAATTTTAAGCGAAGATGCGCCTTTTACTCGAGAACAATATGCTCAACACTTAGAACAAAATGGTATTGAAACTCGTGTATTATTTGACTCAATACCTACAGGGTACGACAGTTTTAAATTCATGGGTCATACTCGTGGCGATTTCCCAGAATCAGAATATATTGGCGAAAAAGGTTTGCATATTGGTGTGCATCAAGATTTAGAGAATGATCATCTTGATTATTTTTTAGAAAAAACTAGAGATTTTGTAGGCTTGCATAGTTAATTTTAAACCAATCATAGGTTTTTTTGATTCCTGTTTTTAAATCTGTTTTTGGAGTCCATCCAAGATCCTTAATTTTAGTAGTATCAAGCAATTTCCTAAACACCCCGTCAGGTTTAGTTTTATCAAAAACAATTTCTCCGTCAAATCCAACAATCTCTTTGACAATATTTGCAATTTCTTCTACTGATTTATCTTGTCCCGGACCAATATTAATTAGTTGTGTAGTTTCATAATTTCTCATTAAAAAGATTAAAGCACGTGCCAGGTCTCTTGCATACATTAATTCTCTTTTTGGTCTCCCGCTTCCCCAAAGCTCGATTATATTGCTTTTTCTTAATTTTGCTTCGTGAAAACGTCGAATAAGCGCTGGAAGAAGGTGACACGACTTCAAATCAAAATTATCATTTTCTCCGTATAAACTTGACGGGACAACACTTATAAATTTGCATCCGTATTGCTGATTATAGGCTTGACACATTTTTACTCCTGCAATTTTTGCAACGGCAAATGCATCGTTTGTAGGTTCTGGCGCGCCAGTAAGGAAAAATTCTTCTTTGATCGGTTGTAATGATTCTTTAGGATACATACAATTACTTGCAAGAAATAATAACTTTTTGACATTGTATTTCCATGACAAATGTATTAAATTGTTTTGAATCTGAAGATTGTCATATATAAATTCTGCTTTTTTCTCTTTATTAGCTTTTATCCCTCCAACTTTAGCAGCAGCAATAAAAACATATTCTGGTCTTTGATTTTTAAAAAACTTCTCTACTTCTTCTAAATTTTTTAGATTTAACTCGTCTCTTGTTTTGTAAACCAGGTTATGATACCCGTTTGCTTTTAGTTCTTTAACTATAGCATAGCCTGCAAGCCCGTTATGTCCTGCAACATATATTTTTGATGTTTTTTCCATGTTATTGATATAATGATTCCCTGAATTTAAGACTTTGGGATCCTATATTTTATTTGTTTAATTATAAACCTCTTACCCATAATAATTTCTTTTAGTAATGAGAAAACATATTGCATGAATCTGATTGGATTTTTTCTTCTAGCATAAAGCTCTCTATGAAATGAAAATAAAAATAGACCTAATTGTTCTGTTAATTCTTTTTGTTTGAAAAATTTCGACCTAAACTTACTGATCCGTACTAATGGTATTGAGACAAAAGCAGTATTTTTTTGATTAACAAAATTAATCATTTCCTTTTTGTATGCATTTTTTATTTGTGCAAAATTTTCAATAAAAAACTTTTTTGTCATAACAATCTGGTTTATGCTTAAGTAAGGTGCATATTCTCTGTTTGGAACTTTACCAAAGGGTACAAATCGAAACCTTGCATAATCTCCTAACTGTTTTGAGTAAATAGTATAGTCACAACAGCTAATTTGTTTCTTATTTTCTTTAATAGAGTATACCTGTAATCTATCTTTAAATCTAGATTTTATAACTTTACCTTTTGAAAAAGCAATATATTCAAAATTTTTTATTTTTTTGAACAATTGCTCTTTTGGCTCTTTCATCAATTTTTCGTTAAGATAGATTAATGAAGAATCTTCTTTTGGTACATTACTTTTTGGTTTTTGTTTTAATGCTTTTTGTATAAATTTTTTAAGATTCTTTCTGAAATCAAAATCTACTGTAACTTTTTTATATGCTGCTTTGGCTATATTTTCTCGCTCGTTTTCATGTTCTAGATAATATTTTATTTTCTTTAATGCTTCTTCTTTTGTCTTAAACATGACAATTTCCTTTCCTTCCTTGAGAAGTTCAGCAACCTGAGGAGAATACTCAATCAAAGAAAAAGATTTTAAGACACTGTTTTCAAGAAATCTTCCTGTTAAGTGGGGCACGCCAAGCATATTTTTAGAAAAGCAAAGATTTATTTTGCTTTGACTGATTGTTTTCAAATATTCTTCGCTGGGGAGCATTCCCTTATAAATATCTCTTAATCCTGGATATTTTTTCCATGTTGGATACCCAAACAATGTGATATTAACTCCGCTTTTGTGCAAATAATCCAAAACTTCTCTTCTATCTGCTTTATCAGCCCCCATAAATGTTACATCATACTTTTTTGCTTGTTGTGGGATTTCTTTATAATCTGCAGGTGTTATATAATATGCATTATTTAGTCCGTGTTCTTCATAAATCTTGACATAATCAATTAATCCAAGCAAAATATAATCAAAAAATAATGCAAGGTATCTTGTATAATCAAAAGTTAAGTCATCATCGCCTGAAAAAAGTACTGTGCGTGTTTTTTTTGATACTTGTTTAATACCATCCATTAAACTTAAGAGGTTAATATCATAAAAAAGACTATCATACATAAACAAAAATTCTGGCTTTTCTTGTTCAACTTTCTTTAAGAGAATTTTTTGTGTTTTTTCTTTACCATGTTCAAGGTATATTTTCTTTAAATCAATCCAAACTAGCTCTTTGCAGTTTTCAGTCAAAGGCTTTGTCCATTGTTGCTTTGGAATATTACGTACATCTGTTACAGTTATCACCATAATTTTATTAGCTTTATTTTTCATAAAAACAGAATTCATGACTTACTTTTAAATATTCTTAAGGTAAAACAACTGCAATATATAACTATTATTGCATAGATATAATTGATAATAATAAACTATTTAAAACAATTTTTTGTCATTTTAAGTATTAAAGAATAGGTAAAATATGGCAAAGAGTTATGAATTCAAAGAGGTTAAAAGAGATAAAGGAAACATCCTGATTACGGGTGGTGCAGGGTATCTTGGAAGCGTGATGACTGGTCACTTTCTTGAATCTGGTTATAATGTCACTTGTCTTGATAATCTATCATTTAGTCAAAAATCCTTAATGATTTATGCACATAATCCTAAGTTTGACTTTATTTATGGTGATGTACGTGACCAAGGCCTTGTAAAACGTGTTATAAAAGATAAGGATGTTATTATTCCTTTAGCAGCAAGGGTTGGGATGCCTTTATGCGATAGAAATCCTCAAGACGCAAGAGAGATTAATGAGGAAGCAGTAGATAATCTTAATTATTTTAGAAGTCCTGAACAAAAAATATTATATCCAAACACAAATAGTGGGTATGGTGCTCGAACTGGTGAAGTCTTTTGTACTGAAGATACTCCTCTTCAGCCTATTTCTTTGTACGGTAAAACAAAATGTAAGGCTGAAAAGGATTTATTAGAAGGAACTAAAGACGCTTTAACTTTTAGGCTTGCGACCGTGTTTGGTGTTTCTCCAAGAATGCGTACTGATTTGCTAGTAAACGATTTCGTGTTAAAAGCTGTGCAAGACAGAAGCTTAGTACTTTTTGAATCTTCTTTTAAAAGAAACTACATCCACATTCGTGACGTGGCCCGAGCTTTTGAGCACGGAATAGAAAATTATGAAACAATGAAGAACAAACCTTATAATTTAGGCCTTGATGATGCTAATTTGTCAAAACTAGAACTTGCACAAAAAATAAAAAAATATGTCCCAGGTTTGGAAATCTTAGAAGCTCCTATTGGTAAAGATCCTGACAAAAGAAACTATATTGTATCAAATAAACGTTTATTAGATACAGGCTTTAAGCCTGCTTATTCTTTAGATGATGGTATTGTTGAGCTTTTGAAGGCATATGAAATTTTATTAAAAAATAATCTTTATGGGAATGTTTAATATTATTTCAAAATGAGGTTTTTTTAAAATTAGAGCATGAAATCAATTATTCTTGCAGGAGGATTTGGAACAAGGTTACGCGAGGTAGTCAAAGATCTACCAAAACCAATGGCCTTGATTGCAGGAAAACCTTTTCTTGAACATCAGATTGATTATTTAAGAGATCAGGGACTAAATGATATTACTTTATGTGTACATTATAAATCTGACAATATTAAATCCTACTTTGGAGATGGTGGCCGGTTTGGTGTAAATCTTACTTATTCTCAAGAAGAAGTTCCTTTAGGAACCGGTGGAGCAATTAAACTTGCACAAAAATATATTGATGATACCTTTTTTGTGTTAAATGGAGATTCTTACTCTGATGTGAATCTATCAGATTTTAATGAGTTTCATAATACCCATAAGGGCCTTGCAAGTATGGTTCTTACACGCTCAGATAACGTTAAAGAATATGGGAGTGTAATGCTAACAGGTGACAAAATCACGGATTTTTTAGAAAAGTCTGGTTCACCTTCTGGGCTTGTAAATCGTGGAATTTATTTATTTAATCCTGAAATATTTAAACAAATTCCTGAAGGAAAAAAAGTTTCTTTGGAAAATGAACTTTTTCCAAATCTTGCACGTCAGGGTGATCTTTATGGTCAGGTCCATGACGGATATTTTATGGATATTGGAAGACCCGAAACCTATGAAAGGTTTAGGCAAGATTTCTTAAAAAAATTGCAAACAACAGATAACAGGACAGTGCGTGAAGCAATGAAGATCCTAGATTTAAATCGAACAGATCTTTTACTTATTACTTGTCCTGATGGAAAACTTCAAGGTGTTCTTAATGATAATATTATTAGAAGATATTTAATAAATGGTGGTGATGTGGATGAAAATGTTTCAAAAGCAATGGTAAAACATTTAGAAAAAATTGGAAGAACAAGTTATAGTGACGAAGAGAATTTTAATATTTTACTTTCAGGAACCCGTCATCTACCAATTTTGGATGATAATGGGCGTATTGCTGATATTAGGTTTCATAATGAAGAAATTGAAGTACAAAAACTTCCAGTAGTGCGCGGAAAGGTTCCTTTGCGTATAAGTTTTGCAGGAGGGGGAACAGATATTCCATACTTTTTTGAAAAATATGGGGGTGTTGTTATTAGTACAACAATTGATAAATATTGCCACTTAACTGCTGCAAGAAGAGCAGATTCAAAACTCGTCATAGAATCTGACATGCTTGAAAACGAGTTAGTGCTTGACACAAAGGACTTAAAATATGATGGAAATTTTGACCTTGTCAAAGCAGTTTTTAATGTTGTTAAACCAAATTTTGGTGTTGATCTTTATTTACATAATGATGTACCTCCAAGGCGTGGCCTTGGTTCTTCTGCTAGTTTGGCAGTATTAGTAACACAAGCTTTAGGTGAATTACAAGGACGAAGATTTGATGATGAATCTTTGGCAGAGACTGCTTATCGTGTAGAAGTTGATGAGTTAAATATTCGTGGAGGAAAACAAGATCAGTATGTAGCAGTCTTTGGAGGTTTTAATTGGATGGAGTTTGTTAATGGCGACAAAAAGATTATGCATCCACTAAGACTTAAGGATAGTACAATAGATGAATTAAAAAGTCATCTAACTTTATGTTATACTGGCAGCCAACACTATTCTAGTGAGCAGCATAAAAGCCAGGAGAAATCTTTTCAAGAAGATGAAGCCCAGGTGACAAGAAAGCTTCAAAGCTTAAAAGATGTTGCTACAGGGATTAAAGAGAATTTGTTATCTGCAACACCAAATTTTGAACGTATTGGTGAGTTATTACACGAATCCTGGGAACGCAAAAGAGAATTATCACCTCATGTAACAAACGAAAAAATTGATCGTTTATATGACTTAGGAATAAAAAGTGGAATTTTTGGAGGAAAACTATTAGGCTCTGGCGGTGGAGGTTATCTTTTATTTTTCCATCCACCAAAAAAGAAAAATCAATTAGTAAAAATGCTTGCAAGTGAAGGTGGAGAGATCCTGGATTTTAATTTTGAACAAAGAGGATCACGTGTCTGGCCAGTTGAAAGCTAATACGCGATTTCTATACTGATTTCTTTAGCAGATCTAGTAATTTCTTTTCAGAATAAACTACTAAATGCTTTTCTTTAAAATGATTCCTGATTTTTTGAGCATTTGTTTTTTTATCAATATTTTGATTCAAATGTTTTGCAAGTTTTTTCCATTCACCTTTCTTAACTACTTTACCAAATTCGTTTTTTATAATAATCTCTTTGATTGCTCCGTTATCATAGGATAATACCGGTATACCGAACATAAACGCTTCAAGAATAACTAACGGGTAACATTCTGTTTTATATTGTGTAGGCAGAATCATAATTTTAGTTTTTGCAAGGATTTTATTTTTTTCTTTTCCATATTTTGGCCCTAAATACTTACAATAATCTTCTAACTTATAATCATGCAATTTTTGGTTCCAGGCTTTTTTTGTAGCCTCATCTGGCCAGGACCCTACAAACGAACACCTAAATTCCTTCTTTTTTTCTTTTAATTCTTTACAAATCTTAAGCGTGTCTATTGACCCTTTACTAATTATCAGATTTGACAAAAATAATATTTGAGGCACTTTTTCTTTTTTTCGTTCTTTTAAAATTGCTTCAAATTGTTTATCACTGATTGTATCCTTTAATCCGTTATTAATGATAACTTGATTTTTTCTATTTACAACACCTTTTATCGAAGATAAAAGTCCCTCTGATAAGATAACGACTTTTGAATTGTTATATATAAATCTGGTGTAGAAATTATTAGTAACTTCTTTAGAATGTAGGTGATAAATTACTTTTTTGCCAAAAAGCTTAAACAGTAGCGCATAAATACTATCTCTATAAAAAGCAACACCATGTGGTGCAATTTCAAAGTCTACTACATTTGGTCTAAAGCTTATTAGATTTTTCAAAACCTGGAAAAATACAATAAATACTCCAAAAAATTTTTTAATATTAAAACGTCCAAGTTCGTCCAAGGTCTCAGAATAATTAATCTTTATCTTTCGCACATGGAACTTTTCTCTGATAATTTTGCTATTATAATACAATTCATTCATCTTTGAAGCTCCATGCATTGGTGGAGGAAACCTTCCGATAAACAAAACTTTTCTTTTATCTTTCATATTCACTAATAAAATGATCCATTAATAAATATTGTTACTTTTTAAAAAATTATGTTTTTAAGTAACATCGATTTTTATCCATTTTCTGGGAATTATTTCTTCTGCTTGTTTTGCTAAACTTATCCAGTGCGTAAACGGTCTTGGAGATATAATGATTGCATTCTTAATATCACTAAGATATCCTGCCCACCAGCTAAGCGCACTATTAGCCAAAATTTTATGTTTACAAGATTTTATCAATTCAAAGTCTTCATAACCTTTGTTTCCTTCAATATACTCTATTGATACATCAAAGTCAAAATTTTTTTTGCACCATTCTGGTTCATCTGAAAAAACATAAAATTTAGGATTTCTCACTTTTTTCTTTATCATACTAACTGCTTTAGCATAATATTCTTTTGTTAGTAAAAGCGCCCCTATTCTTATTAAATCTCCCCGTCTTACATGTATTGCTACTGATTCTTCAGATTTTAATTTGTTAATTAAAGGTAAAATTTTTTGTTTTGCGTCATCTTTTAATTCAAATTCATGCCTTAAATCATTTTTAATGTGATCAAAATATTTTGGATGACCAAAATATCCCCAGAGATATATGTCGTTTGGAAGTTTAAATAATTCTTCGCGTGGGTTATATGTTCCATGAGTGTATACTCGTTTTTGAAAAAGTTTCTTCTTTCTTAAAAATTTGTCTACTAACCTGAAATTAGTTTTAAATATATGTTGTCTGATTTCTTTTTTTGTAGCTCGTTTAGCTGAAACATTAAATTTGCCAAAACTGTACTCCCAATCTCCTCCATATTTTTCAAGTCTTGGCCAACAATTAACATAAGACGCATCTATTTTAAGTTCTGTTTTATGATGTTTAGCTAAGGCAAGTGCTGCAGAGTATACATACATTGCATTTCCAAGCCCTCGACCAATTTCTACAATAATCATTTTAAAGCGTCATTATATATCCTTTTAAGTTTTTCATTTCTTTGCTTTATTGAAAATCTTCCAGTTTCTATTTCTTTTAATGAATTCTTTGACATGATGGTTCTTAATTTGTTATTTTTTATGAGAATTTCTGTCTTTTCACATATCTTGTTAACTATTTTTTCTTGACCTACTAATGTATCATACTTCCAGACTTTTGGTTTTTTTACTAAAAACCCTGTTTTCTTATCCATTACAACTTCGTTTCTTGATAAGTTGTCTACACTTACAACTGGTATCCCAAATGCAAGAGCTTCAACTAATTGAAATCCAAAAGTGTCAGTATATGACGGATAAACAAAAATGTCTGTCTTTGGATAAATTTCTTTAAAAAGTCTTTTTTTTGCAAGTAATGGATAAAACTTTATTTTTTTATTTTTAGAATATTTATCAAGAACCTCTTTAGGGGTATCAGAAGCAATTATGCCATACACATGTTTATATTTTTTTGTGAGTTGATCAATAACTTCAGTAGCATGTAATCCTCCTTTAAAATAGAAACGTCTCGCAGAAAATAATAAGTGAATATTTTTCGTTTTTTTGCGTTCAAATTTTTGTTTGGGCATTGCAGGGTATACTATCTCCATTTTATTTTTCACTTCAGGAAAGACTTTTAATACTCCTTCTGAGGACCACTTTGTCCATGCAAGAATTTTTTTACAATGTTTACTCATTAAAATTTTTAATATACGTTTTCTCTTTTTTTTATTTTCATCTCCTGTTGCCCAAAATTGTCCAACCCATTCAATATCTGCAACAAACGGCTTTTTGTTTAAGCTTAGACAATGCGCACAGTGTATTAAATCATACCTTTTTGCATTCTTGGTATAATGCGCATTAGGAAAATCTGGAGAAAAGTTTTTGATTACTTTTTTAATACTACTTTTTAGCCAATTATTGAATTTTAATTTTTTCTTTGTTTGTATTAGCTTAAAATTCTCAATATTAGCATACATTACATTTTCTGCAGGATTTTCTCGTAAATACTGATAATATGGTGAATCTGAAAACTTCCAGGGTTTTTGAAGATAAATTTTTAACTTTTTCATGATAACATATAATTTACTTTCTCTTTATTTTAAATGTTTTGCATATTACTAATTTAATGTATAAATCACCTATAACTTTATAAATTGATCTTACATAAATTTTTTTATATCTAATACTCAATCTAAAAATGACCTTAATGAATTCTCTCTTAAAATCATATTATGCATCTTCTAGTAGGCCCTTTAGAAAAACTCTTTCAAAACTGTTTAAATTTTATAGGAAAAGGGACAAAAATAAGGTGGTTTTTGCAAGGCGGAGAGGGATAAATTTTTTGCTAAGGTTAAATGATATGGTTGAAAGTGGTATTTATTATGATTTTTATGAGCCCACTATAACACGATTTTTTAAGAAGTTTCTACGTCCTGGCGACGTGGTTTTAGATGTTGGTGCAAATGTTGGATATTATTCTTTATTATCTTCAAGAATTGTAGGTGATAAGGGTTCTGTTTATTCATTTGAACCGATGACTTCTGCAAATAAGCGGATGCAGATAAATTTGCTTTTAAACAACTTCAAAAATATAAACCTTGAAAAACTAGGAGTTTCAGATAAACCTGGAACACAGAAATTCTATTTCCAAAACCAGTATTCTATGTTTAAATCAGCAAAAGGCCCTAGTGAAGAAAAAGTAAAATTTGTAACTTTGGATGAATATGTTAAGAAAAATAAAATAAAAAATGTTAGATTAATAAAGACTGATACTGATGGTTTTGACGCCAAAGTACTTTTAGGGGCTCGTGAAGTCATAAAAAAATTCCATCCATATGTTATTGCCGAGATCGGAGCAGATGAGGAAGGGCTTAAGGACTATGTTGATTTTATTTTTTCATTAAAAGGATATAGTGTATGCTCAGATAAAGGCGTGTTTTATAAAAATAAAAATATTTTGTTTTCAGAAATAGCTGTACGCGGAATTATTAACGTAGTACTTATACCTAAGAAATAATTATTTTAAAACTTCTAGCTCAAATTCAATCTCAGAGGAAGGTATAATCCAGGCCGCAAATCTACAATAAAAGGCATGATGCAGGTTAATTATTGGATTCATTATCCAGTTTAGTTTACTTGCACGTCCGATCCCAAAATTAATTTTAACCTTATTTATCTTAAACATATTGTCTTTGCATTCAACTTCATGTGAATAATTACCTTTTTGAAAGTAGTTAAAAGTGAACGGGCTAAAAAATCTTACATGTGTTGGATCATTATATTGCCCCCATGTAGAATAAAATGGTACTTTTATCTTGATTTTAGCTCCTGGGACGCATATTCTTCTTAAGTCATGCATCAAAGGTACAAAATTGTATAAATGTTCAAAAACATGATTTGCTACGACCTCTGTTATACTATTATCTTCAAAAGGTAAGGGTGTTTCTTCTAAATCCCAGACCAGATCTGGATTAACTTGATCAGACCGGTCTATGTTTACATATCCTGCTTTCTTATCAATCCCGCATCCTAAGTGTAGTTTCATTTTAATATTGTATTTTGATAAAATTGTCTGATTTTCTTACCTAAGAAAGGTATTTTATAAAGCTTTTTACGCAAACTGTTCCCTTTTTGTGTTATATATTTACTGTTTTTAAGCTTTCTAATGATTTTACTTTCTTTATTTCCTCCGAAAATATTTGAAAGTATTTTGTGTCGATTATATCCATGAATAATATTTATAAGTTCACCTTTTTTACTAAACACCTTATTTTTTTTAACTATTATTGCCTTTTGAAGTTCTTGTTTACTTGCGACTGTAGCAATAACATCCCCATTTTCAAATAGCTTAATATTTTTTAACACCCCTGAATAACAAATATAATTGTGTACACATTGATCATTTCCTTTAAAAATTTCTTGTTTCATAAGTTTAAGATATTTAATCATATTATCATAATCTGCAATAAACGTTCCTGCACAACTCATGTTTTTATTTTTTAATTTGTTAAAAATCTTTATCCCATAAACTTTCTTTAACCACGAAACATATGCTGGAGCCTCTTTTATTGGGCAGTTCATTAAAAAAAAGCAATTCATTTTTCCAATATTAAAATCAAATGGATCTTTTTGAAAAATAACATCTCCTATGTCGCTTAACATTATATTTTCATACTTTTCTTTATTTTCTAATAAAAAGTCTAAATATAAAATAAACCTATAACTCATGAGCGGGAGTTGATCATACGGTATTTTTTCAATTTGTTTGGCAGGGATTAAATGTTCATGAGATTTTATCTTAAACTCTTTTACAATTACTTTTTCAGCTTTAAGCTGTTTTATTGTCTTTTTTGGAACTTCATTACAGAAAAGAACAATATCTCCATTAAATCCAGTATCTCTTAAAGATTTTACAAATGGGCGTATTTTTTTATAGGAATAATTTTTAACAACTCCAATAATAACATTTTTCTTCTTCATTATAATTTTTAATTAATTTATTCTAGAATAAATTGTTTATCATCAAGGATTCCGTACTGTTCGTGTTGGTACTCGTAAAATTCCTCAACAACTTGTATATTTTCAGGGATATCTTGTAGGTCCCATATCTTTATAGGTCCTCTAAGGCCCCCATAGAATACGAACTCGTTTAGTTGAGCTCCTTGTGATTTTAAATAAGAGATCATTTGGTCTGGTTCCTCATGTGCTAATTTTATTGTAGGATACTTTCCAAAGGCATCATCTAAAAGATATAATTGTGCGAAAAGACTTTTTTGTACCTTTGGACTTAAATAAATTATTGCCCCGAAAGGGTCTAGATTTCCGCTTTGGCCTTGTGTCTTAAAATATGGAAGTACCATAACTACAGAATCCACTCCTTTTTTAAAATCAAATAATTGTTCATTAATATAAACATATCTTACTGGAAGGTTATAATTTTGTCCTTGAAAATAATATGCTGCCATTGGTTGTGTAACACTATTGTTACTTACCCCAACTTCAATTTTATATATTCCTGCATTAGCAAAAGCATTACCTCTAACATCATAAGATGGGCCTGGGATAAATATCTTAGATGAATTTCCTTCTTGGTATACTAAATCTTCATCAACCATACTGTTAAGTACATAACTAAATACAATGCCTTTATTAGTTTCTCTTGTCTGTTTTGGGTCATATACTGCTGCTGGGATAGCAGATCTTCTATCCCATTCAGCATCACTTCCAATCAACGAATATGCAGAATATTTGCCTAAATCTGTCTGGTCAATTAGTAAATAGTCGGTTTGCATACTCTTAAAAAAACTTAAAGCTGCATTTGGATCCTGATTTGTAAGAACATATCTTCCAATCTTATGATCTCCATTGTAGGCTCCTTGGAAGTGCCCTCCATCAGCGATTGTAGCCCGTTCACCTAACGTTTGCACCCAGTATCCGTAATCCCACCAGTGCACAAAAACACTATCTTCTGCAGTATTTGTTCGTACCCATGACATTGCATTTTGCCATTGAAAATTAGCTGAAGGCCCTGTATTTTTTGCTTGATTACTTGTAGCAAGGTAAGCTTGTGCTGTAGCGTTAAACGTTAATATGACGATCAAAGTAAATATTACTATTAAAATCATTTTTAAAATTTCATCTTTTGCACGCCTAGTTTCTTCAAATATACCTATAATAAAGTATGCTGCCATAAAACTCACAAAAGGTGTTATTGCAAAAAACATTCTTATAGCTGCACGACCCGTAACTATTGTTAAAAATAACCAAGAAAATATAAACATCTGTATTCCTGTAAATTTAAAATCCTCATTCATATAGATCTTAAAAAAATACACCCAAAATGCTATCAAAGGTATAAAATATACCAAGGAGCTTGCAAAAGATTCTCCATTTAATGTGCTTGTAGGAGAAATTCTTGAAAAAACAATTCCAAAAATCATTAAAATATAAAGGATAAAAAATATTGTAGATTTTTTTAGGTTTTTAATTTTTCTTGCAAGTCTAATTCCAAACAATACGGCCCCTGAAATAAACATCCAAAATATAACCTTTCCTGTAGTTCCGATCCAATCCTGAAGGTATGGTTGCTTGTTCTCTGCTACTGTGATGTTTAGCCTGCTTGTATTCCAAGGTGTTAAAAATTTGACTATACTTGAACGTAGTATACCTACGAGGTCTATTCCAATTATTGGCAAAACTATTACCCCTAAAATTATAGTAACACCTAAACTATAAAATAATCTTTTATTCTTTTTGACAAATTTTGGTTTTGTATATATAAATATGGCATCAACAACCATAAATCCTAATACTGCTATGGAGATTATGGATTGAGATCCCAGGAAGAAATTAAGCATGCCCATAGGGCTATATTTAAAAAATAATCCTGTTATTACAGTAAATATTATCCATCCGATATAGAACGTAAGGCCGTTTCTTACAAACACTTTTGACTCTTTTTTTGTATTAAAAAGCCATACAAAGAAAAATGTAAACGGGTATAGAACGAATAAAATTGACGAAATTCCGGTCCACATTGCTATTGTTAATGTCGTTGTTAACCCAACAAAAAAGCTAGCAAATACAACTTTTCCAACCTTTTTATTATTAATATTTGAAAGAGCGTAAACAAATGCGATAAAGGTCAAATAAAATGCAAGCATTCCAATAGATTCATGGTCTGCAAAACCTGTCATTGTCCTGTAAAGGTATGCCGGAATAACTGAGAGTAAAAGTGTTGCAAGCAGCGCTATCCCCTTATTTTTTGTAAGTTTAAATATTAGTATGTAAAATAATAGAATTGCAAAAAAGAAATAAATTACTGGAGAAATTACTGCAATAAATCTTATATCAATGCCTGAAATAAAGTTAGAGGCTACTTTGAAAATAAATACGTTAAGTTCTGGCATGATTTCTGGATGCCATGCAATGTTTCCACCAGGAAATACCCTTAACGGATCATATTGTGGAAGATTATTATTTGTCGCAAGCCTAGTTTGGGCAACCCTCATAAAATATAATGGGTCTAATGCAAGCGGAAGATATTCACCATTTGTTGAATCTTTAAGAAGTGGTAGATTAGCTAGCCTTACATTAACTCCGATAAAAACAACACATAACAAAAGTATTGTTATTGAAAGCTTAAAACGTTTATAATAAGCTAATGCAGCTGAACCTGCTACACAAAATAAAATAATCGTTGTTTGTGATAAGCCTAATGTCTTTGCTAGATAAATAAAATTATTTATGAAAACAGCAATAAAATTAGTACTATTAAGATTTTTAACAGCGAACAAATTTACTAAAAATAAAAATAATGCAAAAAGCCCAAATAAGCTTATAACAAAAAATGTAGGGTTTTCTTTAATTTGTTTTACAGATTCTTTACTAAATTTTTTCCAATCCATCTTTTAATCAAGGAGTTCTTAATTTCTTATATCAATAAATCCGCTTTTTTAAATACTTTGGTATTCTACTGATCTAATTTTATTAAAAAGAACCCAATAATCGTCCCAATCATAGAATTCCATAACTTTTTACTTGTTAATTTAAACTCTTTAAATAATCTATATAACCACTCAAGGCCAAGACTTCGAAAGAACTTTGGTGCACGTTTTTGTGTGCCTTGTATATATTGCAATGCAGCCCCTACATTAAATATACAGCTTGGATTAATTTTGTCGTAAAGATCATATGCAAGAATTTCTTGTTTTGGGCAACCAATACCGATCCAGAGAAAATCTGGCTTAAATTTATTGATTATTTTAACCATTTTTTGTACTTCTTGTGCTGAGAAATGTGTTCCTTTGACGTATGGTGGATTATATCCAGACATCTTTTTTTGTTTTAATAATGGGTATTTTTCGCGTATTTTTACTAAATCTGATTCATCAACTCCAATAAAAAAATGTTTTTTACTGTCTATTACGTCTTGATCTTTAAAAATTTTGTCGGTTAATTCAGGCCCTGTTAATCTTTTAACTCGTTGAAAGTTTTTAATAGATAACACAATCGCTGTAGTAGTACCATCAACACTTGTGATACGGTTCATTTTTGGATCTGTGACTGATTTTTGAAAATCTTTGTCTTTAGAAAAACAATAAATATCATTGGCATTCATAAAACTAAATATAAGTTTTTTCGGCTTGCTTTTAATAATTCCTCGGATGTCCTTATAATTATACCTGCTAAATTTTATTTTTTTTGCCATGTTCAAATTCTTCAAAACTCGTATCTCCCCTCTATGTTTGTTTACAGAAAACGATTTAAATGTTTTATGGTGTATTTCTTCTAAAGTGTTAGATCTAACCAAATTTGTTTAAATCAAGAAAAATCCAATTATAATAAATATTAATTGTATCCCGAAAATAAAATATACAACATCTCGTTCATAGACCTTTTTCTTTACCTTTTTTAATAGGAATAATGACAAATGCGTAAGTCCGTAAATTTTGTCATAAGGCATGCTTAAACTTCCATCTTTATTTGGTTTGGCAAAAGAATATTTTTTTAGCCCACCTCTTAATTTAAGGATAACTTCTATGATGTATGGTATGAAAATAAACACTGCAACTTTTTCAAAATTACCTAAGATACACATTATCGCAATCATTGCCCCTGTAGAATAAGTTAATATATCTCCTGGAAAAACTTTTGCAGGTACTCTATTATATAGATAAAATGCAGCTAATGATGCCACCATACAAAGTCCGATTACAGCAAGCCAGGCACTTCCTGTAACATAAGCAACATAGGACAAAAAGGATAATATCAAAATACCTTGCCCTGCTTCCAAACCATTAAACCCTGCCAAAAAATTGTATGTTGTTGAAACACCCACTATTGCTAAGGGGATCATTACCAAAAGATAAAAAAATCCTAAATTAAGTTCACCAAAAAATGGCACATTAATAAATGGTGTCCCTGCATTAATGACAACTAATGGGATTGAAGCAACAAATGCAAGCAGTAGTCTAACTCTTTTTGGTAATCCTCCATGACTCCATCCTAAAATATCATCAACAAATCCAAGTATTGCAAAGATTAACACAACAGATAATACTGCAAAGATCTGAATATTTATTCCATTTGTTGCGTTTAATAAGAATGTACGAAAAGCAACAAAGTATAAAACTCCTAACACAAATCCTGTGATAACAATTAAACCTCCAGATGACGCAACATTTTCTGGATGTTTGTATTTATTCATATCTCGCCACAAAAGACCGATTTGTCTGCACTTTTTGATCCAAGCAGGCATAAGCAAAAGCGTGACCAAAAAACTTATCACCAATGACATTAAGAGTATTATTTCCATTTTATTATATTAATTACCTAAAATCTGTTCCACCTCTTCTAATAATTCTGTAGCATTTTTTTCTTTTTCGATCTTTTCCTTTCCACAATAAGGACAGTCAATTGCTTCTTGTGCATTAAATCTGTAATTGCAGTTGGTGCATATATATTTTATCATTTTTTCATACGTATAACAATCTCTTCATTTTTAAGTTTTTATCTAGAACAGTGCTGGTGTTATGAATACTTCAATCAATGCTGCTAGAAATAATATAACAACAGAGATTATAACTAGGTTTAATGCATCCTGCAAAATAACCCAGAACTTTTCTGAATGAACATCATGATTAATAACAGCAACGCTGACAATTCCCCCTGCAAGAGCACCAACATAATATGCAGCAATCTCTGGGATCCCATGTATCATGTATCTAGCAAGTCCAAGTGGCAGCCGGGCTAGGTTTGATTTTGAAAATATGCCAATCGCTGCCGATATAACGCTTGCATTCCAAGCTAAGATGAATATTGCCCCGGCCCCGAATATCAGCGAGAAGACTAACGTGAAGATGAGGACATAAATATTGTTTGCAAAAATGTTAACTATTCTTTCTTGTGCTGTTAAAAATGCTGTAGTCCTTGAGACTCGTTTCACACCATATTCTGAGACACAATCATCAAAATGTGTAGGCTTATTGATCATACAATATGTTTCAATTTGTGCACGAAAACTTTGGTTCCCGTCTGTAAAGATTATATACCAAAACGAAAATGCTACTATAAAACCAATGAATAAGAACATTAAGTAGATCAATGCTTTGTTATGTTCTTTTAAAAGATTAGCAAACCCTTTAATATGTAAATCTTTTTCTTCTTCTTTTTTTAGCGCATAATACATGAAAGGGATTGTAAACATGACACAAAAAGTTACAACTAATATCCCTGTATATTTTGATAGTACTGGGTCTCCTGAAAAAATCCATTTTACAAGCACTAATGAGATTGTTGCATAAAATGCTCCAATAAAAAACATTTCCCATGGCCGTTTTTCTGCCTTTGATGGGTTAATTAACATTTCTAACATATGAGTTCACCTTTTTCTTGACTATAATAATTAAATTTTATTAGTTTAAATAGTCTTTTATGTTCAAAAATGAATATATATCATTTATAATGTTAACAAAAACTTTTATACTCTACTCTTTTTAATATAATAAGAAAAAAGGGGAATTAAGAGAATGATGACCAAAAAAAGAAAAAGAGAACTATTTAATAAGATTTGTAAAAACATAAAAGATCTAAGAATACAAGGAGCCCGTAATGTTGCCCGTTCAGCTTTTAGAGCATATAAGCTAGTACCTACTTTTGCATCAAAAAATAAACTTTTATCTTTGCGCCCGACTGAACCCTTACTTCATCACATTTTAGAGCGAGCAGATGATTGGTCATCTAATGATTTGCGAATAATGATAAACGAAAATCAGGAGATTATAAACAAACATGTCTATAAGTTGATTAAGAAAAATTCTGTCATATTTACTCACTGTCATTCTTCAAGTGTTGTTAATGCTTTAATGTATGCAAAAGATAAAGGTAAAAAGTTTGAAGTATATCATACTGAGACACGTCCATTATATCAGGGAAGAAAAACAGCACGTGATCTACGTAAAGTAGGTATTAATGTTACTTTATTTGTTGATTCTGCAGCCGGAATTGCATTGACCAAATCTCAAGGAACAAAAGATGTAGATTTGGTTTTATTTGGTGCTGACGCAATAACAATTAATGGTGTTGTTAATAAGATTGGTAGTGGCATGTTTGCACAAATTGCTCGCGCTAACAAAATCCCGGTTTATATTTTAGCAGACTCCTGGAAATATTCTAGAAATATCAAATTAGAGCAAAGAGATCCTGATGAAATCTGGGACACAAAAAAAAGAATTAAGATAAAAAATCCAGCATTTGGTTTAGTAAAAAAGAAATATATTAAACGTATAATTAGCGAACTTGGAACTTTAACTTATGATCAGTTTATAGAAAACTCAAAAAATGATTAATTTTTTTTCTTGCTTGCCGGCTTTTTTTGTTCTTTTTTTTGCTCAGCTTCTACATTTCTAATTAACATCTCAACTTCTTTTTGTAAAATGTTTAACCTTTCCGTGACTTGCTCTTTTCCTTCTAATAATCTTTTGATTTGTTCAGTAATAACTTCTGTTGTTTCTGGAATACTTTTTTTAACAAAATTTTTGTTTCCAACTTCTACTAATAATTTTTTCTCAGTAATTTTAACAGGCAAATAGATCCGTTTCCCAATATTTACTAATAACTCTTGTTTATCTCCAGATTCAATTTCTTGCATACTTTCGTTTAGTTCTTGTAATTCAACAATATTTTGTTCTATTAATTGTAATTGTTGATTCAAGTGCTGATTTTCCTGTTCAATCATTTGTATTTGCATTATTTTTTGTTGATCCATAGAAATTGAGAATTAGCAAGCTTTTTAAGGTTTATGCATTTGAAGTATTGCATGATAAAGTGGTTTGAAAGACATAGCTTTTTTGCATGGTTTATGGCTCTTGGTATGGCCATATTTATATTTTATATCTCAGGCCTTACTTTCGAGGCCGGTGTCCCTGGTAAAGGTATCCCTTATAAATCTTATATGTACCATTTTACAATATTTGCAATCTTTTCGTTTTTCTTATTAATTGCGATAATAAGGGGTAAGATAGATAATAGGTATTTAGTACTGTTTGCGATATTATTAGCTCTAGCATATTCTATAACTGACGAGATTCATCAATTTTTTGTACCAAACCGGTTTTGTTCGTACACTGATATAATAACAAATTCTGTAGGAATTTTAGCATCAAGTGTGTTTTATCTAATTTTAAGAAAAAAGTAAAATTATCAGAGTGTCCCTTCTTTTCGTTTAATCATATTTAAGACATCATTACAATATTTTGCTGGAAAGTTACTTAATTTTCTAACTAATCCTCTTGCTATTTCTAACTGTTGTGCTCGTTTTTCTTTCATTGAATTATAATCTGTATATGTCCCTACATAACCAACTCCGCCCTCCACTATTGCTGCTATATATGTTTGTGATTTTGAAGGATCAAGAGAACTGAAAATACTAAGGGAGCTTTTAAATGATATCACTTGCCAGTCAGATTCCCTGTCAGTAAAAAAATCTACACCTAGTGCATGTGCTTGAATCAAAAATAATGTCTTTGCAGTATTTTGTGCTAAAACTTTTGCATCATTTTTATTATTAGCACGCCCTAACCCTTGTTTATAGATTATGTGTTGATCAGAAATCTCTTTAATGTCTGGGTTTGCTCGCAGCCCATCACCACTAGATTTATATGTGTTTATCTCAAAAATCATTTTTTTAAAAGAATCTTTTAAATTTTGATATCATCTAATTTTTGAAACAAATTTTTGTTTAAAAAGATTATTGTAATCCCAGGCTTTTTCTTAAGAACATACTAAATATGATCGATGATACTAAATACCACCAAAACCAAGATCCAGCAATAGCAGTTTGCGCAAAAGTTGATCTAAGCCAGCTAAAAAGTATTAGTAATGGGATAATTGTTACAAGCATTGGTTTCATTGAATGCTTCATTTGTTCAGGAAAGTCTGCCATTAATTGTTTGTTAAGTTCCATCATCTTTTGAGGGTTGTCTCTATACTGTTTCATTTCTTTTCGAAGCAGCTTCTGTCTATCTCTAATAGCTTTCATTTTTTCTCTATCAGTCATATAATATGTTATAACTGTGATAAACAGAGTTACTAGAAACGAGAAAAAGATAATTGCTACCCTTGGATTTCCTTGAATCATATCTATTAATGCCATTTTTTTGTATTATCGTATATCTTTGAGTTTTTGTGTGTTTTTAAAACTACGCTTAAGCACCCATCATTTTCTTTAATGCTGGATTCATATCCATTGCATGATCTTTTGCAATACTTTGATAAAACTGGAACGTGATCATTATACCTAACAGTAGAGCTGTTCCGCCTACTAATGCTCCTAAAATGTCTGCTAACGCTGCTAAGAGCCCTATTGCAAGACCCCCCATTATTGTTAAAGGCATAACATATCTTGATAATATAGATTCAAGGATACGTTCGTCTCTTCTAAATCCAGGGATTTGCAGACCTGATTTGAGTATATTTTGTGCCTGATTGGATGCGTCCATTCCTGATGTTTTCACCCAAAATACTGAAAACAATGCAGCAAAAAACATGAAAAATAATACATGCCCTGCTGTTTGTCCTAAAATTGTCCAACTCCAGCTTTTAGTAATTATTCTTTCAACAACGTTTGTTGAACTTACCCAATAAAGAACTCCGCAACCATCAACATCACATACTGCGCGACCTTCTTTAAAATTTCCAAGTACTGTCGGGTGGCCGAGTTTATTTTGTAATAGTCCTCCAAAGAGTTGTAAGTTGGCAATTAAGGCTGCTGTCAAGATTACAGGGATTACTGAGGCATAAAAAAACTGCAACGGCCACTTCATAGAATATCCTCGTAGTCTGTCATAACTTAGTGGGATTTCTATTTTTAATGATTGTGTCCATACAACTATTAAAAATAATATAACTGTTGCTAGAATCGCTGCTAAAGCTAGCATGAACCCTTGAGTATCTGGTGGGCTTGCCACTAAACTTGTAAATAATACCCAAATTCTTCCAGTTATTTGAAAGTTACCTTGCGTGTTTAAAAATCCAAACGCTGCAGTAATTAATCTCCAACCAATACCTGCTGCGATGAATAAGCTAACACCACTACCAAATCCCCATTTTTGAGAAACCTCGTCCATGAATAAAATTGCTAACCCACCTAAAATTAATTGTAAAATAACAACTGATGTAAACCCAGGAGTTGCTTCAAGTCCTTTCATTACTACATAAATCACTGCCTCAAATATTATGAAGAAAAATACTGATAACTTTTGCAGGCCTTGGAAAAACTTTTTTCCTTCCTCTGTTGAGGTATCAATGTTTAAGATCTTACTTCCAACCAGTAATTGCAATATGATTGATGCCATTACGATTGGTCCAATACCTAAGCTAATTATTGATCCAAAACTAGTACCCATAATGACTGCTAAATATTCAAAACGTTCTAATGCATTGTTTTCTAATCCATACAACGCAATGTTTGACATTATAAAGAAAGCAACTAAAACTATTACAGTCCATTTTAACTTAATATTAAATCCTAATTTTTTTTCAGTAGGTGCCCGGACTTCTGGTAAATTTTTTAATATAGCTCGAAATTCCATATCTAAATTCTTTGTTTATTTGATTATGAATGGGAATTAGTTTATAAAGCTGATTATTTTTGCTCACTATCTTTCACTTTTTTTATAGATTCTGGTGCTTCAGAAATTGTTTTTTGAGCTTGGGTCATTATCCATTTTCCTCCAGCTTTTTCAATTTTTTGCTTTGCACTTTTTGAAAATCTTTTTGCAGTAATTGTTAACTTTTGTTTCAATTCGCCCTCACCAAGTATTGTATAATCTTTTAATATGATCTCATCTTTCTTTCCTTTAACACCAAACTTTTTTAATATTGATCTTAAATCTCTTTGAATCTCTTTCAGATCCATTGCTTGTCTTTTATCTCTTGCTGTTTTTTTGCCGACAATTCCTTTTTTACCAAAATATTTGTTGCCATAAAGTTTTATTACAAGAGACTTTTTGTGATCTGCTCGTTTACCACTACCAGACATTCCTCCACCCCCATGATGACCGCTTTTTCTTCGTTTTCCTCTTGCTCCTCCTCCATGACTATTAGTTCCACGCATTCCTGGCGCTTTCTTTTTCTTTTTTATTCTTACAACCATTTTTCTAAAGCATCCTTGCAATTAATTTATTTATATCTTCTTTATTATTCCCAAGAACACCTTTTGGATATTGAAGTTTACTTTTTATTCCGCGTCTTGGAGGATGTAGCCTAAAGAAGGGTTTAAGGCCTAAACTTTTTAGGTTGTCGCCTTTCATTATCTTCTTCATAATATCATTTTCATCCAACTTTGGCTTTTTAGAACTTCCTATTTTTCTTGCGCGTTCTTTAATTAACTGAGACAATGTTGCTTCATTAATCAGCCCATATGCTACATAATACTTAACTTTCTCTAACATTTTCATTATTTGATTGTCTGTGCTATCAATAAGCGTGCATGCATATTTACGCCGAAGTCTTAACCTTGAAAGTGTTGAGGCTATTTCATCTTTAACTTTAACCATGCCAGATATTCGAATAATCGCAATAACTCCTGATTTTGGGCTTGCAACTTTTTGAGGCTTTTTTTCACTTTTCATTTGCTTTTTCGGCTTTTTTACTTTTTCAATATCTTTCATTGTTTCTTGTGCTATTTCAGAAACTTCTTTATCAATTTTCTTGTTAGCTTGTTTACTTGTGATCTTATGGTCACTAACTTTATCTTTTATCTTTACTACTTCATTAGCAATTTCTTGTTCAGCTTCATGAATTTCTTCACGTATTTCTTCTTCAGTTGTTTTTTCTTGTTCCATTTTATTTACTTTTAAAATTTTGGCAGTATTCCTACTCTTAATCTTATCACCTTCGTGTTCTGCTTTTTAAATGCCTTTTTTACACAATGTCGATTGTTTCTTTTGAAAAGCCAAGTTTAACTAATGTCTCTTTAGCTTTTTTTGTGTGGCTCCCTTGGAGTTCTAGTGAATCATCTTTCACTGTTCCACCACATGCCAATTTCTGCTTTAGGTCCTTGGCTAAGGTTTTCAGGTCTACTCCCTGAAAACCAGAGATTATTGTGTTTATCTTTCCGAACTTTTTCTTCACAGTCCGGATGTGTATTCTCTGTTCAGTCTTCGCTATTTCTTCACAAACGCATGCTTGTAAAGGCAATCCGCATTTTGGGCATATATCCATATTGCTCTATTTTTCAACAGACTTTATTTGATTTAATCTATTGAATGTTTTAAGCCTGGCAATAGCTATCTTCATCTCACGAATCTTTATTTTTCCGCCTTTATTTGCCCCAACTTTGCTCTTAATTAGTTCCATGTTTAGTTCTTTAATTTTACTATTAATCTCTTTATCAGACATTTTTTTGATATCTTTATTTTTTAAAACAGCCATTCTTATTTAATAATCAAATGGCTAGACACAATCATAGAATTTTTCATTGTTGCCATTATTTTTCTTCCTCCATGTTAAGTTTTTCATCTTTATTAGCTTTTTCATTATCATTATTAGTCATCTTTTCTTTAGGTTTTGCTTTTTCTTTCTTTTCTTCTTCTTTCTTTAATCCCTTTTTTATATCTTTATCAATTTGATCTTGAGGAACTCCTTCTTCTATCTCTTCTTCAATCATCATAGCAGTACCATCTTCTTGCTTGCTAACCTTTTGAGATTCCATTATAACCTTTGTTTCTCCTTTTTCTAGGATTTTAGCTGCTTTTTTTTCACTTTTTTGTGCTCCTTCATCTATCATTTCTTTAATCTTTTTTGTAACTTTCTTCTTTTTGTGACTTTTTTTATTTTTTTCTTCTTTTTCTTCTTCTTTTTCTTTTGGATCCTCTGGTATTCTTTGAATATGTGCTTTCATTTTATCATCAATATCAATTCTATCATAAATTCTTGCATCTGGTGACATTATTGCAACTTTTATACCTATAATCCCTGTCTTTGTTAACGCAGTTGCTTGAGCTCTATCAATTTCTTTTCTTGATTCTCCTGCTTTTTTTAAATATCCTTGAGCAAATCTCCATGACTTTGCTCTATCACTTGGAAGTTTTCCAGTAAGCCTGAACTCACATCCAAGTGCCCCTTCTCTCATTACATCTCCTAATTTTCTATACGCTATAACTTTGAATTTAAGGTTCCCCATTCTTTCAAGTGCTAAAGCCATTTCGTCTGCTACTAATTGTGCATCAAATAATGGATTTTTAATTTCACTGATTTCAATATGTGGATTTTCAAGCTTAAACCTTGATTTTAATACTCTAGTTAATTCTTCAATTTTTTCTCCTCTTCGACCAATAACAAGACCAGGCCTACTAGTTGCTACGATGATTTTTTCACCAACAGGAGTATACTCTATATCTAGTCGGCTAATTTTTCCTTTACCAAGATTTCTTTTGATATATTCTTTTATACCAAATTCTTCCTTTTTCAGTCTGATAAATTTACGTTCTTCCATTTTTACATTTGGTTTGTTTTTTCTAAAGCATCGATACACGCTTTTGCGAGATTAATTGTTGTCCTAATTTTTCCATTAGTAACACTATAAACATCTTTTATTCCAGCAGCCTTTAATATCTTTTTACATTCATCCCCGATAACTAACCCAGTACCTTGAGGGGCAGGCATTAATTTAACTTTACAGCTTCCGGTTTTTCCTTCAACAATAAATGGAACAGTGTGAGGTTCTCCACATGTACAGTCAAAACTTGCACATCCACGTTTAATCTTGAAAATGTTTAGTTTAGCTCTTCGTATTGCTTTGGCACGTGCAGGAAGTGTTTCTTTTGCTCTACCATACCCTAATCCTACATAACCATCTTCATTACCTATAACCGCCATACATGAGAATGTTGGAACATTACCTTCAGCAGTTTTTTTCTGTGTTTGTCTCCAAGCTCGTCTTTTACCGCCTCCAAATTTTCCTTTAGCTTGTCCAATATTTAAGATATCTGATGTAGTATTCATTAAAATGTCAACAATTTCTGGTTCCAAAAGTTTATAATTTAATACTTTATCTATCTCTTTAAATTGTTTTGTCTTAACTTTCGTACCAAGGCTTGTTTTTGGTTTCCATTCTTCAAGATGTTTTATTTGTTCCTGCTTAATTCTTTCTTCACGAAGTTTATTCATCTCTTCTCGTGAGAGTTTTTTCCGTCTTGTGAATCTTTGTGGTCTTCTATCATTCATTTTTCGGTCATTCATTTTATAGCTTCCTTTATTTTATTAAACGTTTCCTTATCTATTTTTGAATTCTCCCCTTCTATGCGTTCTTGTGTGGGTAGTATTTTTTTATCATGAGCAATATTTACGCCTGCATCACTAAATCCTTTAAGTGCTGCGTATATTTTTGAACCTTTAGTACTTGGGATAAGTCCAACATCTAAAATGATTTTCCCTTTTATGTCCTTAACTTTTTTGCCTAACAAATATCCTGAAAGGTATGCCGCTGGCAATGATTTTAAACTTCCTGTTTTTTCTTTTGGCCAGCCTTGTTTTAATAATTCTTTACTATTAGTAACGTGGACAACTTTGTCTTGCGCATGACTACTTTGTACAATTTGTAAAATTAAGTATCTGTTAGTTTTTCTGAAAACAAACCGTGGATGTTTTCCTACAAGTAACTTTAATCTTCGAGTATAATTTGTTTTCCCTTCCCTTCGTCTACGTTTTACAATTTTTGTTTGTCTTTTCATTTTTTAGTTTTTTTCACAGTTTTTTTCTCAGCTTTTTTAACTACTTTTTTTTCTGTTTTTTTAATTATTTTTTTTGTCTTAGACTTACTTTCTGCTGCTTCTTTTTTAATCTTTTGTCGTATTGCTTCAGGCTTTAAGCTGATCTCTTCAACCTTTTCTAAATATTCCTTTAAATGTGATTTACTTCTAAATGTTCTCATTCTTACTTTATTTCTTAATTCAATAGATTTTTCTCTATCAATTATTCCTAACTTTTTAAGTCCACTTAAATATGCCCTTAATTTTCGCGTGATTTTAACATATCTTTGTTTTCTTTTATTAACTGTCTTTTTAATCTTTCCAGGCCCACGACGAGACTTTCTTCTTTTAATTTTCTTTCTCCCTTTAACTTCTTTTACAGTGATTATACCATCTCTGTGCAAGTCCTTGATGTCTTGCTTTGTTATAGCTTCTTTTATCTCTTTAAGATTATCAC